>CANONN010000056.1 GCA_947567625.1 uncultured Roseburia sp.
GAACACGGTATACATGATAACCGCGAGAAAGGAAACAATATGAGAGAACACACCACAGTCAAAGAGCTTCCCGACTCTGAGAAGCCATACGAAAAATTTTTAAGCTGCGGCGCCGGGAGCTTAAGCGATGCCGAGCTGTTGGCTGTCATCATCCGATCGGGCACAACGGGCCTCAAATCAATCGAGGTGGCGCAGAATTTGCTTGGAATCGGCGAGCAGAACCTGTTAAACATTTATGATGTCTCTTATGAGGAAATGCTGTCGGTCCGCGGCATCGGGCGTGTGAAAGCGATTCAGCTGAAATGTGTGGCCGAGCTGGCCAGGCGCATCGCCTCTACCCGCTATCGGCACAAGCTGCGGCTTTCCGATGCTGCGACCGTTGCCGATTATTACATGGAACGGCTGCGCCATGAAAAACAGGAGCGGGTGATTGTTGGAATGTTTGATTCCAACTGTAACCTGATCGCCGACCGGCTTATGACAATCGGCAGTGCCACTGCGGCTTTTGTGTCCCCGCGGGAGATTTTTATGGAGGCGCTGCGCCATCAGGCGGTGCAGGTGATCGTACTGCACAATCATCCCAGCGGTTCGCCCCAGCCTTCCGGGCAGGATGACGCGGTAACCGCAAGGCTTGCAAAGTGCGGGCATATGATCGGGATATTGCTCGCGGACCATATTATTATCGGTGACCAAGCTTATTACAGCTACAGGGAGCATGGGAAAATGTGTTAATGTCCAGGCGGGGCCTGGCAGGAATAAGCCATAACAAACATGCTTTAACGCAGGAGGATTCCCTGAAAATTACCGGAGAAACCGAAAGGAAGAGAACAATGACGAACAACGTATATGGGATTGACTTAGGAACCTGTAATATGAAAATTTATTGCAAGGTGACAAACAAGATTTTGAATGAAAAGAACACAATCGCCCTTGTCAATAAAAACCAGATTTATGCTTACGGCAACGATGCCTACGCGATGTATGAGAAAGCGCCGGAGCAGATTCAGGTTACATTTCCGGTTGTCGCAGGAGTAATCGCAGATTTCAATAATCTTCAGAATATGATTCACATTTTTCTGGAAAAATGTGCCAAAGGCAAGCTGAGAGGCTCCGAGTTTATCGTCGCCGTGCCTACGGATATCACCGAGGTCGAGAAAAAGGCGTTTTTTGATATGTTTTACAAGAGTAAATTAAAGCCCAAGAGCGTGCTTCTCTGCGAAAAACCGATCGCCGACGCCGTCGGCCTTGGGCTCGATGTCAATGACCCTACCGGCATCATGGTAGTGGATATCGGCGCCGACACGACAGAGATCTCCGTCATATCGCTGGGAGGGTTGGTGCTCAGCGACCTGCTTCACTCCGGCGGCAACCGGATTGACGATTCCATCATCACCTATGTGAAGCGCAAGTACAATCTGGTGATCGGGCAAAAGACGGCACAGAGCATGAAAGAGCAGCTCGGTTCCGGTATCCCGGGCAACCAGGAGACCATGATCGTCGTGGGCAGGGACTTGGTCAGCGGTCTGCCGATCGAAAAAGAGATGACGGGCGAGGTGGTGTATGAGGCGATCAAGGATAACCTCAATACCATCTGCAATTCGATCAAGATGATTCTCGAAAAGACGCCGCCGGAGCTGGCAAAGGATATCATACATTCCGGCATCTACATCACAGGCGGAAGCTCGCAGATTCACGATCTCGATCAGCTGTTTGAATCCATCACCGGGATTAAAATCAACACCTGCGAGAGCCCGGAGGAGTGCGTCGTGCGCGGTTTGGTCAAGATCGTATCCGACAACAAGTACAAACATCTGGCTTTCAGCATGAAGAGTAAAATTCTAATATAAGATGCGAGGTTAGTTCATGAAACGCAGGGCAAAGTTTTCCGTTCCGTTACGTTATATATTACTTTTTCTTACAGGTATCTGTGTGGTAGGAATTCTGCTGGGTTTTACCTTAAATATATCCGGCGGCCCGCTGAATACGGTCGCAGGGTATGTGTTTGTACCCATGCAGCGCGGCATCAACACCGTAGGCGTGTGGATATCCGATAAGATGGATAATCTAAAGCAGCTGAGCGATGTCATGGAAGAGAACGATGATCTGCGGCGGCAGGTGGATGAGCTGACGGCAGAGTTAAACACCATAAAGCTCGAGCAGTACGAACTGGAAAATCTGCGCGAACTGTTTGACCTGGATCAGAAATATCCCAGCTACGAGAAAGTGGCGGCCAATGTCATCGGTAAGGACGGCGGCAACTGGTTTTCCAATTTTACGATTGACAAGGGTGCGGACGACGGCATAGAGATCGATATGAACGTCATTGCCGGAAGCGGCCTGGTGGGGATTGTTACCTCTGTCGGCCCCAATTATGCGAAAGTATCCTCCATCATCAACGATACCAACAAGGTCAGCGGTATGGTGACGACCACTTCGGATAATCTGATCGTAAAAGGCAGTCTCCAGAACATGAATGAAAACATGGTCATTGATTTCTCCGACCTAAACGATAGCGACGACAATGTCGTTGTCGGCGATCCCGTCGTGACTTCTTATGTCTCCGATCAGTATCAGCAGGGAATATTAATCGGCTATATCAGCAGTCTTACCAAAGATTCCAACAACCTGACAAAGTCAGGGACCATCACGCCCTCGGTGGATTTTGAACATATTCACGAGGTATTGGTGATATTAAATAAAAAGCAGAGTACCGGCAATTAGAGGTATCATAGATGAGAAGAAAAATAATTGTCACACTGATTATAATCGTGTGTTATCTGTTGCAGACGACGCTGTTTCGCACCTTAAGCTTTGCCTCCATATCGCCCAACATACTGATCGTCGTCGTGTCGTCGTTCGGGTTTATGCGCGGCAGGAAAGAAGGCATGTGGATTGGCTTTTTCTGCGGGCTGCTGCTCGATATTTTTAACGGCGGCGTGTTAGGGTTTTATGCGCTGCTCTACATGTATGTGGGATATGCAAACGGCATGTTCCGCAAACTGTTTTACCCGGATGATATCAAGCTGCCCCTGCTGCTCATCACAGGCAGCGATGTGGCGGTCAACCTTGTGATTTACTTTTTTATGTTTCTGTTTCGCAACAGATTTAACCTCAGCTATTATTTTTTTAAGATCATACTTCCCGAACTGGTGTACACGATGATCGTGACGATTTTCCTGTATATCATTTTGCTCAAAATCAATCAAAAGCTTGAGGCAGTGGAAAAAAGGAGTGCGAGTAAGTTTGTTTGAAAATATAAAAGAACTATTGCGTACAATTGTAAAATCCAGACTTTTGGTGGCGGTGGCGGCGATCATCGCACTGTTTTCCCTATTGCTCTGGCGGGTATTTTACCTGCAAATCGTAAACGGGGCGTCCTATCAGGACAACTATAGGCTGCGCATCGTCAAAGAGCGCACGCTAAACAGCACCAGAGGCAATATTTTAGACCGTAACGGCAAGATACTGGCCTACAACGAACTGTCTTACACGGTGACGATCGAGGACAACGGCACTTACAGTTCCACCAGTGTCAAAAATGAGCGGCTCAATGCAGAGATCGCGCAGATCGTGGAGGCGCTGGAGAAAAACGGCGACGGCATCAACAATGACTTCCGCATTGATTATGATGAGAAAAAGGGATATTCGTTTAATGTAGACGGCAATGCAAGGCGCCGTTTTCTGGCGGACGTATACGGCAAAACGTCCTACGATAAGCTCGCCGAAGATACGAAATTGGCCGAAAAGCTCGGTTATCAGCCGGCGGAGGCCAGCGAAGAGCAGATTATGGAGTATCTGCTCGACAATTACAGTGTGGACGAGTCCTACGATACCAGGATGGCCTATCAGATCGCCGTCATCCGTTTTGCGATGGCCCAGAATGCCTTCCAAAAATACATTACGACGACAGTGGCCACCAATATATCTGAGGAATCCGTAGCGTACTTAAACGAACATAACAACGAGCTGCAGGGGGTCGAGGTTCTAAGCGATACCATCCGCAAATATACGGACAGCGTCTATTTTACATCCATCGTCGGTTACACCGGAAAGATTTCCGACCAGGAGTACATGCGCCTTTCCGCCGAAAACGACAGCTATACGCTAAACGATATCGTGGGGAAAGGCGGCATCGAGCAGTACATGGATGCCGAGTTAAAGGGAGAAAAGGGCTACGAAAAGCTCTATACAGACCATATGGGCAAGGTGCTGCAGGTGATTGAGCGCAAAGAGCCGGCGGCCGGCAACGACGTATATCTGTCGATCGACAGCGACTTGCAGATTGCGGTTTACAATCTATTGGAGCAGGAGATCGCCGGTATCGTCTATTCCAACATAGAAAACGCCCATTCGGATATCAATATTCCGATCACCGATGTCTATTTTGCGCTGATCGACAATAACGTCATAGACATCGAGGCTTTTGGAGAGATCGACGCCACCGCGACAGAGCGGGAAATCTGGCAGATTTTTTCGGACCGGCAGAGCGCCGTTTTAGGCCAGGTGCGCGCCGAGCTGATGGGGGAGGGCGCGAAGCCTTTCGCCGAGCTTGCGGTCGAATATCAGGATTACATTACCTTCATCATCGACTACTTAAAGAGTGAGTCGATTCTGGTGAAGGGCAATATAGACGTATCGGACGAAGTCTACACCAAATGGCAGTCGGGCAGCATCAGTCCGCAGGAATACTTAAATTACGCCATCTCCATGAATTGGATTGATATCACCAATTTTGCCATCGAGGAAAAATATTCCGATTCCACCGAGATCTATGAAGCGCTTTGCAAAACAATCCTCGAGGAAATACAGGACAATATAGAGTTTTCCAAGATTATTTATGAATATCTGATCGACAGCGGCAGCATCAGCGGGCGTCAGCTCTGTCTGGTCTTGTATGACCAAAAAAAGCTCGACTATGATGCGGAGGAGATCGAGAGCCTGAAAAACGGCAGCGCCAACGCCGTTGGCTTCCTGAAAGAAAAGATTAAGTCGCTCGATATCACGCCGGCACAGTTGGCGTTAGACCCCTGTTCCGGGTCGTGCGTCATCACAGACGTCAATACCGGAGAGCTGTTGGCGCTGGTGAGCTATCCGGGCTATGACGGCAACCGTCTGGCCAATACGGTGGACTCCGACTACTTCAACAGCCTGCAAAACGATAAATCGCTGCCACAGTACAATTATGCCACGCAGCAGGGAACCGCGCCCGGTTCCACCTATAAGATGGTGATTTCCACTGCCGGGCTTGCGGAGGGTGTGATCAATACAACCGAGCAGATCGTCGACAAAGGAGAGTATGAAAACGTCGACAACCATCCGAAATGCTGGGCGTATCCGGGCTCCACGCACGGGGCGATCAATGTGTCGCAGGCTATCAGACATTCCTGCAACTATTTTTTCTATGAAGTGGGCTACCGTTTCGCGACGGATAATTACCTGACGGGCTACGATGCCGATAAAGGCATTGACGTCATTACCAAATACGCCGATATGTTCGGCTTGAATGAGACGACTGGCATTGAGATCGAGGAGAGCGCCCCGCATGTGGCGGACGACTTCCCGGTCATGGCGGCGATCGGACAGAGTAACAATAAGTACAGCACCGTGCAGCTGGCGCGGTATGTGACCGCAGTTGCAAACAGCGGAACGGTGTACGAGTATACCCTGTTAAACCGTCTGGAGGATTCTAAGGGCAACGTGCTTGAGACATTTGAGCCCAAAGTCCGCAATACCATCGACGTGCTGGATGCCAATCAGTGGAACAGTATCCATTCCGGTATGCGCATGGTCGTGGAAAATAACAGGGCGTTTAAAGATTTCCCTGTCACGGCGGCGGGCAAGACCGGTACGGCACAGCAGATTCCGACGAGGCCAAACCACGCGCTGTTTGTGGGCTATGCGCCCTACGAGCAGCCGGAAATTTCGATTGCCGCCCGCATCGCTTACGGATATACTTCCAGCAACGCGGCAGATTTGGTGCGCAATGTGCTCTCGTATTACTTTAACGTAGAAAATCATGACGAACTGCTGAGCGGTGAAGCGACCGACATCACGTCCGCGGGCACCAATGCATTTGCCGATTAGGATAATAAGGCCATGGCTTTTTCATGGATTATTATAAATAAATAAACAGGAGGTCTCCCTTATGGGTGAAGTAATTACGTTTACTTCAGGAAAAGGCGGGGTTGGCAAGACAACGACTACAGCCAACGTCGGCGTAGGACTTTCACTGTTAGATAAAAAGGTGGTATTGGTGGACACCGATATCGGCCTAAGGAACCTTGATGTAGTCATGGGGCTGGAAAACCGGATTCTCTATAATCTGGTCGATGTCTTAAGCGGCAGATGCCGCGTGAAGCAGGCGGTGCTTCGGGACAAGCGTTATCCGAATCTGTCCATCATACCGTCCTCCTGCGCCAAGGGCGCGGCAATCGGCATCAATGAAAAACAAATGAAAAATCTTTTGAAAGACTTGCGCAGGGATTACGATTTTGTGCTGATCGACAGTCCGGCGGGGATTGAACATGGCTTTGACCTCGCCACCTGCGACTGCGACCGGGCCATTATCGTCACAACCCCGCAGGTGGCGGCCATCCACGATGCGGACTGCGTGCTTTCCATCTTAAAGAAGCGGGCGGTCAAGGAGGTCAATATCCTCATCAACAGTTTCCGCCGGCAGATGGTCAAAGACGGGGATATGCTCGATGTGGGCGATATCTGTGAACTGTTTGACGCCAAGTTAATCGGCGTCGTGTTGGAGGACGAGGCAATCATTGTATCCCAGAACCGCGGCGAGCCGGTGATGGGCAAACACTCCATATCGGAGGAATGTTATATCAATATTGCGCGCAGACTATGCAAAGAGGAGCTTCCGATTCCGGATTACATAAGGCATAAAAGTATTTTTTCGCGAATATTTTTCAGCAAAAATACTGCCGGAAAGCTGGTGTAGCCATGTGGAAAAGAGCGAGCGGGGAGGGGATCTTCGGAAGAAACCGCAGGTTCCATCATACCTCCAAAAATGTTGCGAAAGAAAGACTGCGTCTGATGATGGAAGCCCAGAGACAGCGGTTGGATGAAGATGTACTGAATCAGATTCGACAGGAGATCGGGACGGTGATCACGAAGTATGTGGATATCGAGCTGGAAAATGTCGAGGTGAAAGTGATTTTAAAGGATTACAAAAAGAGAGAAACATATGTTGAAACAATATAAACTGAAAAATTACAAGTTTACATTGATATTGTTTGTGGTGGTACTCAACATTCTGGGTGTCATGCTGATCGCAAGCGCCAGCCCAAGCGACCAGAAAAAGCAATTGTTCGGTATGGTGTCGGGGCTTGTGATCATGTTTGTCATTTCCCTGATCGACTACAGTTTTATTTTAAAATTTTCCTGGCTGATCTACCTTTTGGGCATCGTGATGCTGGTATTGGTGTTTGTGGCCGGCGACGGGGCAAAGGGCGCGCAGCGCTGGTTTGAAATCGGCGGCTTTCGCTTTCAGCCCTCCGAGCTGGCCAAGGTGCTGCTGATCCTGTTTTTTGCTTATTTTTTTATGAAGCACGAGGAAAAAATCAACACCTTCGGGGTAGTAGCCGGATCCATCGTACTTGTGGCAATTCCGCTGGGGCTTATTATGGCGCAGCCCAACCTTTCGATGACGATCATCATCACCCTCATATTCTGCTTCATACTGTTTGCGGCGGGTTTGAGCTATAAAGTGGTGGTCGGCGTGCTGGCGACCTGTGTGCCGTCGGGATTGATTTTGCTTGTACTCATCATTCAGGACAAGTTCCCCCTGATTCGTCCCTATCAGCTGGGGCGGATTATGGGGTGGCTGTACCCCGATGAATATCCCGACATCGCCTACCAGCAGCAGAATTCAATCATGGCGATCGGCTCCGGCCAGCTTTGGGGAAAAGGGCTGAACAATACAGACCCTACCTCGGTGAAAAACGGCAAATTTATCCTCGAACCGCAGAACGATTTTATATTTGCGGTGGCAGGGGAGGAGCTGGGGTTTATCGGTACGGCCGTCATTATAATTCTCTTGCTTTTCATCACGTTAGAGTGTATATTTATTGCTAGAAAGGCAAAAGACATGGCGGGTTATCTGATCTGCTGCGGGGTGGCTGCGATGATAGGGTTTCAGAGCTTTGTAAATATTGGGGTTGCAAGCGGTCTGTTGCCAAACACGGGTGTAACGCTGCCGTTTGTCAGTTATGGTTTGACTTCGCTGTGGTCGCTCTATATGGGCATAGGTTTTGTGCTGAATGTGGGGCTTCAGCCGAAAAAATACTAGGAGAAGGACGTGGACTATATGAACATAGGACTAATCGCACACGATTCTAAGAAAAAACTGATGCAGAATTTTTGTATTGCATATCGGGGGATTTTATGTAAGCATGAATTGTTTGCAACGGGGACTACGGGGAGACTGATTGAGGAAGTGACGAATCTTAACATTCATAAGTATCTGGCGGGGCATTTGGGCGGAGCGCAGCAGTTGTCCGCCCAGATCGAACACAATGAGATCGATCTGGTGATTTTTCTGCGGGAACCGCTGACGCCAAAATCACACGAGCCGGACGTCAACAATGCGGTGAAAATCTGCGATACATACAATATTCCACTGGCAACGAATCTTGCCACGGCAGAACTGTTAATCAGAGCGTTAGACAGAGGAGATTTAGAGTGGCGTGAAATGTACAAATAAGATAGGTGTGGCGATGCTTCTGCTCGTGTGCGTCATGACGGCGGGCTGCGGCAAGAGGGCGCCCGAGCTTGAGCGAACATATGATATTTACCGCACGGCGGTGGCGGCGGGTGCCGCCAACACGCAAAGCGCCGGCAGAGGAGGCTTTTTCGCGGAGGAGCTGTGCGTCGCGCCCGATGTGGAGCTTGGTACAGGCGAGACGACCTCGCAGGTGGCGGACGGCGCGGGTTTATTTAATCTGGCGACGAAGAGCGTCACCTACGAAAAGAACATTTATAAAAAGCTATATCCGGCCAGTACGACAAAGATTTTGACCGCGTATCTGGTTTTAAAGTACTGCGACGACTTGGGCACGATCGCGACGGTCAGTGAAAATGCGGTCAATCAGGCGGCTGATTCCTCAGTGTGCGGACTGAAAGCCGGCGATATCATCAGCGTGCGCGACCTGCTCTATGGCCTGATGCTGCGCAGTGGCAACGACGCCGCGATCGTTCTCGCGGAACAGCTTTCCGGCAGCGTGGAACAGTTTGCCGAACTGATGAACCAGGAGGCGCTGGCGCTTGGAGCGACGCAGTCTCATTTTGTCAATCCCAACGGGCTTCCGGCGGAGGGACACTATACATCCGTTTATGACCTGTATTTGCTCTTTAAAGAGGCTCTCAAGGACGAGCGCTTTGTTGAATTGATCAGCGCCACGTCTTACACCGTTTCCTATCAGGACGCGGCGGGAAACACGGTCGAAAAGGAATGGGAAAATACCAACCAATACTTTACGGGATATGCCACGCCGCCGGAGGGGATTACCGTGATCGGCGGCAAGACCGGGACGACCGGCGAGGCAGGGTATTGCCTGGTTCTCTATGCCAAAAATCAAAAAGGGGAGCCGATTATTTCGATTGTGTTGAAGGCAGATGGAAAGGCGAATTTGTATCTGTTGATGAACGAAATGCTAAACGGTTATGCGTAGGAATGGTTCAAGATCAACCAGACAAAAACGTCTGGGGTAAGAAAAAGGGGCAAGAAAAAACTTTTAGGTTAAGGTTGTAATTTATAGTGAAATATACTATAATTATCCTATGTTATCATATGTTTTTATGCATTGTGATAAAAGCAACCCATGTATAAGGCAGATATGCAGGAGGAAACAAGTATGGTAGAAATTATATCAGGAGAGAAGGGCAAAGGCAAGACGAAGGCACTGTTGGATAAAGTGAATGCATCCGTCGCCTCAACCTCAGGTAATATAGTCTATCTTGATAAGAATCAGAAACATATGTTTGAACTGAACAACAAAGTCAGACTGATCAATGTCACCGATTATCCGCTCGATGACTGCGATATGTTTCTCGGTTTTGTCTGTGGCATTGTATCACAGGATCACGATCTCGAAGAGATGTATTTGGACAGCTTTCTCACCATTGCATTCATCAAAGAGGACTGGCAGCTTTCCCACGCTTTTGGCAAGCTGGAGGAGATTAGTGAAAAGTACAATGTCAACTTTGTATTAAGCATCTCCAAGGACAAAGAAAGCCTTCCAGAGTGCATGATGGAAAACATTATCATCTCTCTGTAAACAGAAAGACAGTGCGCCAAGCGGACTGACCGCATGTTGCCAGGCGGACGGCATGATCTGCAAAACGCCCGCATGTTTCATCAAAAGCCAAGCAGTATGGAGCCACACGTTTGCACGAGTGGCTCTTTTACACATTTAGGAAACTGCGTCGTCAGACGCATTCAAAAGAATCACTTCGTGATTCTTTTTTTGCGTACGGTTTTGTTTTAAGATTCGGAAGAACGGATACGTCCAAACAAACTGATAAGGTACAATCCGCCGATTCCGACAATCGCGTATATGATTCTCGAGAACCAGGACATATTGCCGAAAATAAATGCAACTAAGTCAAATTGGAAAAATCCGATTAATCCCCAATTCACAGCACCGATGATTACCAAGGTAAGTAACGTGTAATCAAGCCAATGTGTATTCATAAGTTATTCCTCCTTTTTCTTACGGTCAGCGCAGCAAGTGCGCATACCTGTCTGAACTGCTACTAGTAGTCTGCACTTGAAAAAAGATTTTATACATATAAAGTTGTTTTATTTGGAAAAAAATGATAAAATAGAAATAAGGTTTATTTTTTGTATGGAGGATTTTTTTTGAGACAGAATAAAAAGGTTGTAAAATATAAAAAGCCTTTCCATATTAATATCGGCGTCATTGTGTTTACCTTTATCTTTATCTATCTTGTCTACAATGTATTTGCCTATATGACAAGCACTCATATATCGATCTATGAGGTGGAACAGGGGACGATCGCCGAGAATAATGTCTACCGTGGGCTGGTACTCCGTGAGGAGCAGATTTATCAATCAGATTATAGCGGCGTTCTCAATTACTATGTCAAAGAGGCGTCGAAGGTCAACAACAAGACGCTGGTATACTCCGTGGACGAGAGCGGCAATGTCTCGAAAATGATCGATGAGGTGGGCAAAAAAAATGTCAATGCGGAAACGCTTGCCGCGCTCGAGGAGGACATCTTTGATTTTCAGGCATCCTATCAGTCGCTGAATTTTTACAATGTATATGCGTTCAAAGATAATCTGACCTCTTCCCTGAATGAGGCGCTCAGTCTGGGCGCACTGGAAAGTATTTCCGACTATGCCGCCAATGCTCAAAACCACAATACCTTCCACACGGTGTCTGCCGTGGAGGACGGCGTCGTAGTTTTTTACACAGACGGCTATGAAAATGTGACGCTCGATAATTTTCAAGCGGACATGTTTGACGAATCGGCATATGTCAAGAACAGTATGTCCAAAACGGGGTCGGTTCAGTCAGGAGCACCTGCATACAAGTTGATTACCAGCGAACTCTGGCAAATTGTGATTCCGATACAAGACGAGCTAAAGAGCAAACTGCCGACGGACGGTTACATACAAATCCGCTTTTTAAAAGACAATAAGGTCATGAACACCAGTTTTGCGCTGCTGGAGAAGGGCGTACAAAGCTATCTGGTCTTAGAGCTTAGAAACAGTATGATACGCTATGCAAAAGATCGCTATCTTGAGGTAGAGCTTTTGCTGAGCGAGGAGACAGGTTTAAAGATTCCCAATACCTGTATCACGGAGAAAGAGTTTTTTACTGTTCCTGCGGCCTATTTCACCGCTAACACGGAGACCGGCGAGCAGAGCCTGCTGGTGGAGCGCAGGGATGACAAGGGCAATTTAACCTCGGAGCAGTTAAGCCCGACCGTATATTACCAGTCAGAGCAGTATTATTATATCGACAGTGAGGAAGTCAAAAGCGGGGACCGCCTGCTCAAGCTGGATTCCAACGACAGCTATATCGTCGGTTCCGAGACCGCGCTGTTAAAAGGCGTATACAATATCAACAAAGGCTACGCCGTGTTCAAGCAGATTGATATTCTCTATCAGAACGAGGAGTATTCGATCGTCAAAACCGGTACAACCTATGGCATATCGCTCTATGATCATCTGGCCTTGGACGGCAGCAAGATATCGGAGCATGAGCTGATCAACGGCAAATAGGTTGAAAAATCAAGATTATATAATGAAAAGCAGATCAAAGGAGCAGACCATGTTAAAAGATAATTTAAGAGCAGTGGAAGAGAACATTAAACTGGCATGTGCAAAGTGCGGCAGAGACCGCGGCGAGGTGACGCTGATCGCTGTCAGTAAGACAAAACCGATCGAGATGCTTAGGGAAATTTATCAGGCGGGCGCCAGAAATTTCGGGGAAAACAAGGTGCAGGAGCTTTGCGACAAGATCGATCAGATGCCAGGTGATGTGGAGTGGCATATGATCGGGCACTTACAGCGCAACAAAGTCAAATATATTGTGGGAAGAACGTCATTGATTCACTCGGTCGATACCTATCGTCTGGCCGAGGAGATCAGTGTGCAGGCAAAGAAGAAAAACGTCATAGTTCCCATCTTAGTGGAGGTCAATATCGCGGATGAAGAGACAAAGTTTGGCACCAGCGCGTCGGATGCCATGCTGCTGGTGGAGGAGATCGCCTCGCTGGAAAACATTGCGGTCAAGGGGCTGATGACCGTTGCGCCAAATGTGTCAAATCCGGAAGATAACCGCCCGTATTTCCGAAAAATCAAGCAATTATCTGTTGACATAGCAGAGAAAAAAATAGATAATGTATCTATGCAAGTTTTGTCTATGGGCATGACAGGAGATTATATGGTGGCGATCGAGGAGGGTGCGACGATGGTTCGTGTGGGCACCGGTATCTTCGGCGAGAGAAATTATGTTCATAGGAGGTAAATATGAGCGTTATTGATAAGTTTTTAAATATTATGAATCTGAGTTCGGATGACGAGGACGATTTTTATGACGATGATTACGGATATGAGGACGATTATGACAATGAACCCGCACCTGTGAGAAAGCCGTCCCGCAAAGAGAAGAAAGCAGAAAAAGAGGCGGTGCACGATGAGGCGCCGGTCAGAGAAAAGCCATCGAAAAGTTCCACCAAAGTAACGCCGATTCGCCCCGTAAAGCGGACAGGACCAAATGGGATGGAGGTTTGTGTCATAAAACCCACCTCCGTGGAGGACGCGCGGGAGATCACGGAGACGCTGCTTGGCAACTGTACCGTGGTATTGAACGTGGAGGGGTTGAATGTCGAGGTAGCGCAGCGTATCATCGACTTTACCTCGGGTTCCTGTTTTGCCATCAGCGGAAAACTGCAAAAAGTTTCCAACTACATATTTGTGATTACCCCGGCCGCTGTCGATATTTCAGGCGATTTCCTGGATTTAATGGATTCTTTTGAGGGCGGGCTCCACACGGAGATTTGATGCAGTACGCGCTGTTTTCTCAGCCGGAGAGAAGACACTGCAATAAAGAAAAGACGGAATCATTATGGATGAAAAAGATTTATGTAAAAAGAGACTGTTTGATTTATCCAGACAGGCAAATCGAAAGGGAATCGTCTTATTCAGCGATTTCCTTAATTTAAGTGAACAGAATATTTACCGCCAGTGTCAGAGCCAGTTTGAGACAAAGACAGAAACCTATGGCGGCGTGCCATATGCGGAGCGTCAGATCGTTGCTTTTATACCTGATGCTCTTTCTTATGTACAGGAGTGTATGGAAACGGAAGATGTCGCCAAAACAGCGCGCGCCCGGAATGGCGGGGCGGAGCATGTATATTCGTCCGGTTCGTTGATACCAAGTTATCCCATCGCCGCGTTAAAAATTGAGCCGAACTGTCCAAAGTTTGCGGATAAGCTGGAACACCGCGATATTTTGGGCGCCGTGATGCAGCTGGGCGTAGATCGGTGCAAGCTGGGCGATATTTTGATCAAGGAAGAGGACTATTATCTGCTCTGCTTGAAAGGCATGGCAGCCTATTTTAGGGAGAACATCACACAGATACGCCACACGGCTGTGACCTTGCGTGAAGTGCCGACGGAGGGGCTTTCGGTCAGCCAGAATCTGACAGAGAAGGTGGGGATTGTGACGTCTGGCCGCCTGGATGCCGTTCTTGCGTGCGTGTACAAATTGTCGCGCTCACAGGCACAGACGTTGATACGGGCAGAGAAAGTGTTTATCGACGGCGGCTGTGTGCAAAATACCTCTGCTCTTGTCAGGGAGGGGGACGTCGTATCGGTCCGTGGGTATGGGCGTTTTATATATGACTGCGAATACGGCGAAACCAACAAAGGAAGACTAAAAATTAAATATAAATTATATCAATAGACTGACACCGGATTTTGCATGGAAGCAAATTAAATCTATATATAATAGTTCAAAATCGTATGGAAACGATTTTTTCTCCGCTGTTTAAACAGCAGATCCCCGGAGTCATATTCACGGGGCGTAATCATGAGAATGAAAACGTTTTCAAGAAAGGCAGTAATCAAGATGGACAAGAAGCGTCGTTTTATCCTTACAAAAATCATAGTCGGTTTGTTTGCCGGCATTTTGCTCATCGCGTTTGACCAGTGGACAAAAATGCTGGCCGTCTCACATCTGATGGGAAAGAGCGACTACGTTTTTATTGACGGTGTATTTGAGCTTCATTATCTGGAAAACCGTGGGGCGGCATTTGGTATTCTACAGGACCAAAAAGTTTTGTTTGTCGTTCTCACCTTACTGATTCTGGCAGCGATCGTATATATTTATCTGTGCCGGCTTCCGCAGGGGAGACGCTATCTTGCGCTGCACATCATCACAATACTGTTTTTCTCCGGGGCTTTGGGCAATTTTATTGACCGCCTGGCAAAAGGTTTTGTCGTCGATTTTTTTTATTTTTCCCTGATTGACTTCCCGGTTTTTAACGTGGCCGATATCTATGTGACGGTGGCGGCCGGGCTGTTGTTGGTGTTTGGTATTTTTTATTATAAGGATGAGGATTTTGAGAAATTTTTTCCGGCGAAGAAAACTTCTTCGTAAGAAATCCGTACAGACCAATAAATTTGTGGAAAAGGAAGAGAATTTTCTTACATGACAGAAAGGCCATGAATCTTATGCAGACAGAAACTTTTCTGATAGGCCCTGAATACGAGGAGGAACGCCTCGATAAATATTTGAGTCGGATCTATGAGAATACAAAGCAGAAGCTGTCGCGCTCATTTTTGCAGCGGTTAATCAAAGAAGAGCGCGTGCGGGTAAACAATAACATACAAAAAGCCAATTACCGCCTGAAAGAAGAAGATCTCGTAACAATTGAAATACCGGACGCAGTGGAAGTACAGATTGTACCGGAAGATATTCCGCTTACGATTCTCTACGAAGACGATGATTTGCTGGTGGTGGATAAGCCCAAAGGGATGGTGGTACACCCGGCGGCAGGCCACGCGAACGGCACACTGGTAAATGCTGTTCTGTTTCACTGTAAGGACAGCCTTTCCGGTATCAACGGGGAGGTCAGGCCCGGCATTGTCCACCGCATTGACAGAGATACGACCGGTTCACTGATTGTCTGCAAAAATGACGAGAGTCATGTGAGGATTGCGCAGCAGATCAAAGAACACACGGTGACCAGAAAATATCGCGGTATCGTCTACGGTGTGATAAAAGACGATCAGGGTACGATTCATGCGCCCATTGGCAGGCATCCGACCGAGCGCAAAAAAATGGCAGTCAATGAGAAGAACGGAAAAGATGCCGTGACGCACTACCGTGTACTGGAACGGTATCAGGCGTACACCTACATGGAGTTTGAGCTGGAAACCGGCAGGACCCATCAGATTCGCGTTCACATGGCAAGCATCGGGCATCCACTGTTGGGAGATTCCTTATATACGAACAGGAAATGTCCGTTTTCTCTGCAAGGACAGACTCTGCATGCAATGACGATTGGATTTGTACATCCGCGAACCGGAAAATATTTGGAAATTTCGGCTCCTTTGCCAGAATATTTTGAAAGATTGCGCAACTGTTTGAAATAATATCAAAAAAATCTTTCTTTTTGCCGGCCAGATGTAGTATAATAAAATAGACAAAAGAACACACAGTTTAGGTGTGTAGAGAAAAGATCGGCTGGAAAGGAGATTTTATGGGAAATAAAATATATACGATTGGAAGAGAATTTGGCAGCGGCGGTATGGATGTCGGAGAAAAACTGGCGGAACGTCTCGGAATCAAGCTGTACGATAAGGAGCTACTAAAAAAAGCGGCGAAACACAGCGGTTTTTGCGAAGAGATTTTTGAAAACCATGATGAGAAGCCAACCAACAGTTTTTTATATTCACTGGTGATGGATACTTATTCGGTCGGCGGCTACGCCGCGGCTCCGTTTTTGGATATGCCGCTCAATCATAAGGTGTTTTTGGCACAGTTCGATGCGATCAAGAAGATCGCCGCGGAGGAATCCTGTGTTATTGTGGGCAGATGTGCCGATTATGCTCTGGCGGATAATCCTGATTGCCTGAATGTTTTCATCAAGGCTGACCTTGGCAGGCGTGTCAAACGCGTCGCCAAGCGCCTCAATATGACCGAGAACAAGGCGAAAGATCTGACGCTGAAAAATGATAAACAACGTGCCAGCTACTATAACTATTATTCCAGTAAGAAATGGGGAGACTCCAGCAGTTACCACTTAACGTTAGATTCCGGTGTCATCGGCATAGACGGCTGTGTGGATATCATTTTAAAGTTCCGTGAATGTATGGACGCACAGAAAAAGTCAAAGGATAATTTGTGGTAAATATAAAGATAATTTGTGGTAAACATATTGTTTGATTAACAAGGCTATTGCAAGACGGTCATGAATTACATGGGCTCGTTTGCGATAGCTTTTTTCTTATTTTAGAATAGGTTGCGTTTGCAATAGCTTTTTTCTTATTCGGAATGAGTTGCATTTGCAATAGTTTTTCTTCCTATTTGAAAATGGGCTGTATTTGCAATAGCCTTTTTCTTATTTGAAAATGGGTTGCGTTTGCAATAGCCTTTTTCTTATTTGAAAATGGGTTGCGTTTGCAATAGCTTTTTTCTTATTTGGGAATGGGTTGCATTTGCAATAGTTTTTCTCCCAAGGATATGGATAGGACAGTGCAGTTGTATAACCATACAAAACTATTCGCGAAACAACAGTTTAACGAAATTATGCAAACAATTCCGCCGAATCCAGCATTACCGTAAACGGGCCGTCGTTGATCAGTGAAATCTGCATATCCGCGCCAAAGATTCCCTGTTCGACAACGGGCACCTGTGCTTTGCAGACGTTTATGATATATGCATACAGTTCCTTCGCCGTATCCGGTTTTCCGGCCCGGATAAAAGACGGCCGGTTGCCTTTTCGACAGTCTGCATAGAGGGTAAATTGTGAGATTAACAAGAGCTGTCCCTGGATGTCAGCCAGCGACAGATTTGTTTTGCCGTTGGCATCTTCAAAAATACGAAGTCCGAGCAGTTTTTTTATCATTTTGTCGGCAAGTTCTTTCGTATCCGTGTCCGAAATGCCGATCAAAACGAGAAAACCTTGTGCAATTTGGCCTGTGATCTGATCGTCCACCGTACAGGAAGCGCTTTTTACACGCTGAATTAAAAACTTCATGCAATGTAGCCCCTTTCTTGCATTTTGTATGATAGATGGCGTAATTTTCTTGGTTTGGTACAATGATACAATTACTTTATTATTTTACTATGAATTCCTTTAAAAATCAATTGTCTTGCTTTTTACTGCTTACTATGATTTTTACTAAAATCAGTTGTCTGGCTTTAACGCTAACTATGATTTACTGAAAAATCAATTGTCTTGCTTTTTAACGCCATTTACGATAAGATGGCTATAAACGAATTGAGCTTGTTCATTACCGTTTACAACAATATGAGAATCAAAGGAATAAATAATGACATGGAATTGCAACGTTTATTGAGTTATGTAAGAAAAGCGGTGGATACTTACCAATTGATCGATGAGGGTGACAAAATTGCGGTAGGAATCTCCGGTGGAAAAGATTCTCTTACCCTGCTCTATGCGCTGAAACATTTGCAGCGCTTTTATCCAAAACATTTTGATTTGGTCGCTGTCACGGTCGATCTGGGGTATGAAGATTTTCGTTTAGAACCGATTGAAAAGCTGTGCCGGTCTTTTGAGATTCCCTATCACGTTGTGCGCACCGAGATTGCCAAAATCATTTTTGAAGATAGAAAAGAAGCCTCTCCCTGCTCTCTCTGTGCAAAAATGCGAAAGGGAGCCTTAAACGATGCGGTAAAGAAACTTGGATATGGGAAAGTTGCCTATGCTCATCATCAGGATGATATTGTGGAAACGATGCTACTCTCGCTGATGTATGAGGGGCGTTTCTTTTCGTTCTCACCGAAGACCTATCTCGACCGCATGGAGCTGACTGTGATCCGTCCCATGATGTTTGTGCCGGAAGCTGAGGTGAAAGGATTTGAGAATAAATATCAACTTCCGGTTGTCAAAAATCCCTGTCCGGTGGACGGTGTGACAAAAAGAGAATATGCCAAGCAATTGCTGGTGAAGCTGAACCAGGACAATCCCGGCGTGAAGGCGCGTATGTTCCGCGCCATCTTAGACGGCAATATTCCCGGATGGCCGCAGGCAGTCAATCCGCGTGGATAAAAAGATATCTTCCATCTTATAGTGGAAGCAGAAAACCATTCAAGTAAAATCATAAAGGAATCGAACGCATGAAAGAAAAAGCCTACTACGAAAACATTAATATAAAAAATGAAGTGAAATTAAGAAAATTGCTCGCTGCACTGCCCTCTTTTTGCAAACAGTTTTTTATCGCGATGGAGGGCACCACGTCTTCCCGCACGAGAATCGCGTATGCTTACGATATCGGATGTTTTTTCGATTATCTGCATACGGTCAATCCGATCTGCGGTAAGATGGAACTATGTGATTTCCCAATCACATTGCTGGATGACATCACGCCGATGGATATCGAAGAATACCTCTCCTACCTCAAATACTACGAAAAAGACGGGGTGGAACACACGAATTCCGAGCGCGGTTTGAAGAGAAAACTGTCTTCGCTCCGCTCTTTTTACCACTATTATTATAAGCATGATTTGATTCATAATGATCCTACCATGAAGGTGGAAATGCCTAAAATTCACGATAAAAACATTGTGCGCCTGGATGTCGATGAGGTGGCAACGCTGTTGGACGAAGTAGAATCGGGGGAAAATCTGACGGAGCGTCAGCGCAAATATCACGAGAAGACCAGAACGCGCGACCTTGCCATGATGACGTTAATGCTTGGCACCGGTATCCGTGTCTCCGAGTGTGTGGGGCTTGATCTTGAAGATGTGGATTTTAAAAATAATGGGGTTAAAGTGCACCGCAAAGGCGGCGCGGAGGTAGTTGTTTATTTTGGCGAGGAAGTGAGAGCCGCGCTCCTCGATTATGTGGTCGAACGTCAGAAAATCACTGCGGCTGACGGCAGCACAAACGCACTGTTTTTATCTATGCAGAACAAGCGCATCCATGTGCGTTCCGTGGAAAACCTGGTGAAAAAATATGCGAAACTGGTCACCAGCCTAAAGCCGATTACGCCGCATAAACTGAGAAGTACATACGGTACATCATTGTACCGTGAAACAGGTGATATTTATCTGGTGGCGAGTGTACTGGGGCACCAGGATGTCAATACGACCAGAAAGCACTATGCGGCACTCGAAGATGATAAGCGCCGCAGTGCAGCGAAAGCGGTTAAATTAAGAGAGGTGTAGGGAATCAATCTTTTCCTTGATGCGGTCTCTGACTAAAGCCGCAATCTCCTGGGTCTTGAGCGAGCCGTATTCTTCGTAATAGATAGGCGGAAGATAATGAACCTGCGTCTTTACGGGACCAAGGCACAGAAGGCTGTTGAAAACCTTATAGGAGTCCACAAGCGCCACCGGCACGATCGGAGCCTTTGACTTTAAGGCGATCTTAAAACTTCCGGCCTTAAAATCACAGACGTTGTTTCGATTGTTAAAATCGTAACCACCCTCTGGAAACAGGATATACCGGCGGCCTTTTTGGACCTCCTCTGCCACCTCATTGATAATGGTGAGCGCTTGTCTGACATCTTTTTTATCGAGACGCTTTCCCCCCAGCAAATCCACAAATTCTTTGACCAAAAGGGTATTTGACTTGGCCCTGTCCATGACCAGGGAGCATGGCGTCGGATGCGTGTAAATAATGCCAAGGGCGTCATATTTTCCCTGATGATTCGGATACATCATATAACCGCCTTCCTGCGGCAGATTTTCTTCCCCAAAAGACTTTGTATGAATAGCGCCTGAGACTTTCATCAGGCGGATGACATGTTTGGCAAGCGAATAACGCTCTTCCACTGAATATTTTTCCGGATGGTCTGCTTCCCGGCGCATCTTGGGAATAATGTAAGGAGCACGAAACAGATTCATGATAATGACATAAATGAACTTAAACATATCGGGCTGTTAATCCTCCGCAATTTATTGAAAGTAATGATACAAATGCTTATAATATTCTAAAGAATTTCTTAACTAATTATACCTTACTTTTTAATAATTGACAACTATCGCCCAATTTTATTTTGAGTAACCGCGTTTCACTGTAATTGACAACTATTGCCCAATTTCATTTTGAGTAACCGCGTTTCACTGTAATTGACAACTATTGCCCAATTTTATTTTGAGTAACCGCGTTTCACTGTAATTGACAACTATCGCCCGATTTTATTTTGAGTAACCGCGTTTCACTGTTGCGGAATCCGCCGGATTTAAAGTTTGCCTGCCGCAAAGGCACGGACAGATCTCCTTAGCGGATGTTTTCATAGAGCACTTCAACTGCATCTTCACTTTTACAGGATAGGTCAGGTTCCACAAGCTCGGCTGGATTGTCCGTGTCAATGCGAAAAAATTCCTTCGTTGAAATCTGCATAAATAATTGGG
>CANONN010000057.1 GCA_947567625.1 uncultured Roseburia sp.
GAGCGTATAAGAGAGTGAAGGCAAATAAGGGAGCGCCGGGAATCGACGGGATGACTGTCGGGGAAGCGCTTGCGTACCTAAAGGAACATCAACAGGAGCTGAGCGACCGGATTTACAGAGGGAAGTACACACCGTCCCCAGTGAGACGAGCCACGATTCCGAAACAGGGCGGTGGAGAGCGCAAGCTTGGCATACCAACTGTGTTAGACCGGATACTCCAACAGGCAATAACGCAACAGTTCTAATATTTATTTAGGGTTAGCGAGTTTCTACAATAAATATAGAATGAAACTGTAAGCATGAAACAAATATGGAAAACGCAGAGGTGGGAACGCGGAGGAAGATTACGGATATTTGGAAATAAGGCTGAATGAACTGCTGAAGAAAAAAGGACTCAGCAAGAATAAACTGTCGTATAAGGCAGAAATTAATTGGAAACAGATAGATAATTACTGCACGAACAGCATAACCCGGTTGGATGTGTATGTACTGTGTAAACTGTGTACAGTGTTAGGGTGCGAGATACAAGATTTGCTAGTATTCCACCCGCCGGGGGAAGAATAGGCAGATCGTTATTGGAAATATTTGTGAGATGGTTGAATTTATAAAACTCGCGCCAGTGGTGCGAGAATTGGAGAAAGAATGGGCGGAGTGGAAATTGCAGGCTATGAGCCTTTGGTAAATGACGTGAAGGAACTGATACATAAAAAGCAGTATCATGTCCTGAAAATAATGAATACGGAGACCATCAACCTTTATTGGGAAATTGGCGAGGAAATATACAGGCAGCAGGAAATCAACGGATGGGGCAAATCCATTGTAAAATTTTGTCAAAAGAGTTGCAGAAAGAATTTCCGGGAGCAAAGGGATATTCTGTAGCAAACCTCTGGAGAATGCGTAACTTTTACCTGAGTTATCGCAATTCTGAAAAACTCGCACCATTGGTGCGAGAAATTAGCTGGAGCAATAATGTCGTCATTATGGAAAAATGTAAAGACGATTTGCAGAGGGAATTCTACATCCAGATGGCAAAGCGGTACGGATGGACAAAACGTATTTTGGCAAATTTTATTGAGGCACAGACTTATGAGAAGTATTTATTAAATCAGACGAATTTTGATTTGACACTGCCGAAAGAACGCAGGGCACAGGCAAAGCTGGCAGTAAAAGATGAATATACCTTTGACTTTGCGGAACTGTCGCCGGAATATTCTGAGCATGAGTTGGAAATGCAGTTAGTAAACAATATCCGGGCATTTTTGATAGAGATGGGCGGGGCTTTTACATTTGTCGGTAATCAATACCATCTGACGGTTGGGAACCGGGATTTGTATATTGATATACTTCTCTTTCACAGAAGATTGAGGAGCTTGGTAGCAATGGAATTGAAAATAGGCGAGTTTGAGGCAGAATATGCCGGGAAAATGCAACTATACCTAACAGCACTGGACGAGCAGGTAAAACTGCCGGAGGAAAATCCGTCTATTGGTATTATTATTTGCAAGAGTAAAGATAAGACATATGTGGAATATGCATTGAAACAATCGAATGTGCCGATTGGGGTGGCAACTTATAAGCTAAGTGATTCTTTGCCGGAAGATATGAAGGAAATGTTGCCGGAGCCGGAGGAGATTGTGAGGAGATTAAGGGTGTTTGAGACAAATAGTTTATAAATTTGGTTAATTGCTTGAAATATTAATGGAATGTTTGATGATATATGTGAGGCTATCTTAATGAGTTCGACCAGGAGTTCCTAAAGAGAGGTGTCCCATGCATCCGGTATGCAGATGATATCGTGGTTCTGGCAAAGAGTAAACGGGCATCGGAAAGTCTCCCGGAGAGCAGTACGAAGTGTCTGGAGGAAAAGCTGAAATTAACAGTCAACCGTGAGAAAAGCCGTACAGTCAGCGTGTTTGCAATCCGAAATTTTAAGTTTCTTGGCTTTGCATTGGGAAGGAACGGAAGTGGCATTTATGTCCGGGTTCATGCAAAGTCATGGAAGAAGTTTAAGTCTTAGCTGAAAGATTTAACTTCCCGTAGGTCAGTACAGTCGATCAAACCAAGCCTGGAGAAAATTAAGGTATATGCAAGAGGATGGCTAAACTATTACGGGATAGCGAGCATGAAGAATGACATGGAAGACATCAATGGATGGCTATACCACAGAATCCGTATGTGTATATGGAAACAATGGAAGAAACCAAAGACAAAGGTGCGAATCTGATCAGGATGGGAGTGGCGAAAGACCTGGCATGGCAGGCAGGAAACAGCCGCCGGGGAAATTGGTTTACAACACATACGGTTGCGGTAAATATGGCAATGACAAAAGAAAGACTGATAAACAGTGGCTTTTATGATTTAGCCACAGCCTACCAGTCAATGCACGTCAACTATTGAAACCGCCGTGTACCGAACGGTACGCACGGTGGTGTGAGAGGTCGGCGGTTAGTCACCGCCTCCTACTCGATTGCGCAGGAAAGAAGATTTCTGCCTTGCTCGATTTACGGTACCGGAAGTATATAAATGTATTGAAAAGCCAAATTGTAAATGCTACAATAAAGCTGTATGCGGCTGTGGGGCGACCGACAGCCGGCGTTGCGATGATTTTGGGGAATTAGGGCGATAAAATAGTCGTATTGGATGGGAGAAGCTATGTTTATCAGTGACATTAATCAGGTTTCACAGGCTGCGGCCGGGAAAGCGGAGGTGTGCCGGAAACACGCCGGCAAGTATCTGCTGCGCTCGATTATGGCGGGATTTTATATTATGGTGGCGGTGATGCTGTCCAATGTGACGGCGGCGGTAGTCTATCCGGTGTCGCCGGAATGGGGCAAGGTGTTTAGCGCTCTGCTGTTTGGCATCGCCATCATTTTGGTGGTGTTCATCGGCGCGGAGTTGTTTACGGGAAACAATCTGACGATGGCAATTGGATTTTATCACCGAAAGGTGTCAGCCGGAGATGTCTGCCGGGTTTGGCTCGTCAGTTACATAGGAAATTTTATCGGCACTTCTTTTATGTCGGCGCTCTTTGTCGCCAGCGGCGCTTCCAGGGCTGCCTTGACGGAGTATTACAGCAGCTTCATCTATGGAAAGCTGGCGACACCTGCATTGCAGCTGTTTTTAAGGGGAGTGCTGTGCAATTTTCTGGTGTGCCTGGCCGTGTGGACGGGGACGCGTCTGAAGTCCGAGAGCGGAAAGATGGTGATTATGTTTTGCGTCATCATGACCTTTGTGTTGGCGGGGTTTGAGCACTGCGTCGCCAATATGGGCACGTTTTCAATCGCATGGATGATGTTCGAGGATATTAAGATTTTGGATATTTTGCGGCACATGCTGTTAGTGACCGCGGGGAATATGGTCGGCGGCGCCATTCTGTTTGCGCTGCCGCTAAAGTTGATGAGCACAAAATAGGGCGGTATTCATAAGTTTTGCGATTTTGGAGATGTTAAGTATTAGGATTTAAATATATTCACAAAAGGAATGTAGAAGCTTTGAAACCTATGTTAGATCGCATAAAAATCAAAAGAGCATTGCTCGACGTCGTGTATGATATCGCGGGGAGCATACTGTATGCCGTGGGTATTTACACGTTTGCCAAAATGGGGGACTTTGCGCCGGGCGGCCTGTCGGGTCTGGCGTTAATCATCAATCATGTCTGCGGACTCCCGATCGGGACCGTCACCTTGATTTTAAATATACCGTTTATCGTTTTCAGCTACAGGGTTGTGGGAAAATATTTCTTGATGAAAACGGTGCGCACCATGATTTTAAACACCATTGTTTTGGACGTGATATTTCCCTATACAACGCCCTACACCGGTTCGCCGATACTGGCGGCGCTCTATGCCGGGATATTTTTGGGGGCGGGACTGACACTGTTTTATATGAGAGGCACTTCGTCCGGCGGAACGGATTTTCTGATTATGACTGTCAAGACCTTAAAACCGCATGTCTCCATCGGCGCTGTAACTATGATGATTGATCTGGTGATTATCGGGCTGGGCGGTCTGGTATTCGGAAACGTGGACGCAGTGCTCTACGGTTTGATTTCTACGCTGGGAACCTCGCTGGTTGTCGATAAGATCATGTACGGCATGGGAGCGGGGACGCTTGCGATCGTTATCACAGAGCATGGCGCGGCGGTCGCCGAAAAAATTGCGCAGATCACAGGCAGGGGGTCCACGGCCATCACGGCGATCGGGAGTTACACGAAGGAGAAAAAAGATGTGCTGCTCTGCGCCTGTTCGAGCAAGCAGGCGTATATTGTAAAAGGGATTGTACATGAGGTGGACAGGGAAGCGTTTGTGATGCTGACCGAGACCAGCGAAGTGTTTGGGGAAGGATTCATTGAGGATAAACGATAAATTTGCGATAATTAAAGCGTGATTTAAAAATGATTATGAAATCAGGCCGCGCTGCAACTGCGTTTCTACTCGGATTTTGTCATACACACCATAAAGGAAGCCAAGTTGTGGCACTACAAAAAACTTGATTTTCTGCCGTTTTTTTTGTACAATCGTTAAGGCGTGTATATCATGTATGCCGACGAAGGAATGTGCGGCGGCAGACACGCTTTGGACATCAGGGCTTGACAAGAGGCACATCGGGCCGCATAGGATTAGAACGGCTCTCATAAAGATTTATTAAAAAGTACAGGAGTGGTGAGATGGGATTTTATGCAAAAGTTCTGGATGGAGGAAACATTCAGGAAAAAGGGAATCTGGCGTACGGCACCTATAAGGGCTACTATGTCACAATGCAGTTGTCTACACAGGTAAACGGATACTATATCAGTATCAATTACAACAAAGAAAGAGACGAGAATTTCTGGCAGGATTTTCGCTATCGTATGAACGACTGTCTGGCAAAGCTGCAGCAGGAGGAGAAAAAACTGACCAATTTCTTTGTGAAAGAGCATTATATCGAGATATCGGTTGCCAACGGGGGGTTCGCTAAGAAAGTGACGGAGAGGCTGCGCAAAATTGTCGACGCCGTAATCGAACAGCTTCAGCGGGAAGGCTGCACGACAGGCTGCCGCATGTGCGGTTCCAACATGGGTGTGACACCCTACAACATCAACGGCACGGCCATGCATCTTTGCGCAAACTGTAAGACGGAGGCGGGCAACGAGTTTGAGGCGGACAGACAGCAGCGCCTTGCCAACAAATCGCATGTCTTGCCAGGGTTGATCGGCGCGCTGCTCGGCTCGCTGGTGGGAGTTGCCCTATGGGTGGTGATTTATAGGCTCGGTTACATAGCGGGGATTGCCGGAGCGGTGATGGTGATCATGGCGATGAAAGGATATGAGAAGTTTGGCGGTTCTCTCGACACGAAGGGTATCCTGCTCTCTTCCCTGATTTCTATTGTGATGATCTTTATCTCCAACAAGATTGCCTGGACACTGGAGGCGTACATTGCATTTTCGGGCGAGGGGTATCAGGCATCGTTTTTCGAGCTGTACCGCAACCTGTTTCCGCTGCTGAAAGAGCTCGATATCACAGCAGAATTTTATGGCGATCTGGCCATCGGCTATTTCCTGTTTTTGTTGGCAGGAGCCGGCACGATCGTCAACGCACTGCGCGCGGCGCGCGGCAGATATTCCATGCGTCAGCTGTAGGAGGAGGCCGTTTATCATTACCATTGATAGCAAAAGACAAATTATTGTAAGAGTTCAGCCTGCAACTGCGCACTTTGCTGTGCAGTTAGCAGACAGTAGGGCTGAATCGTTACAAATCATTTGTCGTTGACTATGCAATAGAATAGAGAGCAACAGAAAGGACAGGTAGAATTTTATGAAAAAGAAACTGGCATTGGCACTGGCGTTATCTTTAAGCCTTAGCGCACTGATGGCGGGATGTGGAGACAAGGAGACAAGCGCGGACGGCGACGGCATGGTGTATGCGGTGGAGACGGGTTCGGCCGGAGAGCAGGCGGCTGTCGATCAGGGATTTGCATACAATTCGGTGGCTTCCCAGGCGGATGCGCTGATGGAGGTCGCTTCGGGCACTTCAGACGCGGCGATCATCGATCTGTTGATGGCGGGAGCGATGATCGGCGAGGGAACCAGCTACCCGGATTTGACGCACACCGAAGAGCTCACTTCTGAGGAGTACGGAATCGGGTGCAGAAAGGGGTCTGATCTGGCGTCCTTTATTAACCAGGTACTCTATGAGACCTACACGGACGGGACGATGCAGACGATAGCCGAGCGCTACGGCGTGCAGGACGCGCTGGTGGAGCAGAAAGAGTGCGCCTATGAGGCTTCCGCGGACAGCGACGTCGAGTACATCAAGGCAAAGGGCTCGCTCATTGTGGGCATCACCGATTTTGCGCCAATGGATTATCAGGACGGTTCCGACGATTGGATTGGCTTTGACGCGGATATGGCAAGAGAGGTTGCCGAGGCGCTTGGCGTGGAGGCACAGTTTGTCGTGATCGACTGGGACAATAAAATTATGGAGCTGGAGTCTAAAAATCTTGACGTAGTCTGGAACGGTATGACGCTTACGACCGAGGTGACAGAGGCGATGGAATGTACGAACGCATACTGCAATAATGCGCAGGTTGTTGTCGTTCCGAAAAAATAGGAGAGAACAATATGTTTTGGACGGTAACACAATCGCTCTTAAACGGTCTTGCAACTACCTTTGAGATTTTTATCTTTACCCTGCTCTTTTCGCTGCCTTTGGGGCTGGCGCTTGCCTTTGGGCTGATGAGCAAGTTTCGGCCGCTGCGCTATCTGATACAGGTGCTCGTCTGGGTCATCCGGGGGACGCCGCTGATGTTGCAGCTGATTATTATTTTCTATGGGCCCGGCTTGTGGCTTTCCCATAATATCTGGAGCGGGAATGAGACGGGACGCATTACGGCGACCGTGGTGGCCTTTGCAATCAATTATGCCTGCTATTTTTCTGTTATCTTCCGCGGGGGCATTGAGGGCATCCCGGTCGGGCAGCGCGAGGCGGGGCAGGTGCTGGGTATGACCAGAAGCCAGATCTTCTTTCGGATCACGCTGCTTCAGATGGTAAAGCGTGTGGTGCCGCCCATGTCAAACGAGATCATAACACTGGTGAAGGACACTTCCTTAGCGCGCATTATCGCCGCCTACGAGCTTACGTTTGCCGGATATTCGTTTATGAAATCCGCGGGACTGACATGGCCATTATTTTACACAGGTGTTTTTTATCTGATATTTGTGGGAATACTGACATTGTTGTTTAATTACATTGAGCGAAAACTCGGTTATTTCCGATAGGAGGGCACGGTATGGCGATTTTGGAGGTAAATAACATAGAAAAGCATTTCGGCGCTACCAAGGTTCTCGAGAATGTCAGCTTTTCGCTCGAAGAGGGGAAGGCTTTGGCTATCATCGGCTCTTCCGGGTCGGGAAAAACGACGCTGCTGCGGTGCCTAAACTTCCTGGAGAGACCAAACGGCGGCAGTATCGCGGTGCGCGGGGAAACGCTCTTTGACGCGTCTGTGCCGGCGCGGGAACACGAAAAGGAGCTGCGCAAGAAGCGGCTTCATTTTGGCATGGTCTTTCAGGCATTCCATCTGTTCCCTCAGTATACGGCGCTCGAGAATGTCACGCTCGCCGAACGGCTTTTGGCACAGGAACAGCCCGATTTTAAACAGCGCAGAAGAGAAATCCTGCAGGAGATTGAAAAACACGGACAGCAGCTTTTGGAGCGCATGGGGCTTGCCGAGCGGATGCACCATTATCCGCACCAGTTGTCCGGCGGGCAGCAGCAGCGTGTCGCCATAGCGCGGGCGCTTGCCTTGCAGCCGGATATCCTCTGCTTTGACGAGCCGACGTCGGCGCTCGACCCGGAGCTGACCGGAGAGGTGCTAAAAGTTATACGTTCGCTGGCCAAGCAGCGCACGACGATGATTATCGTGACGCACGAGATGGCCTTTGCGCGGGATGTGGCCGATTCCGTCATATTTATGGACGGCGGCGTGATTGTAGAGCAGGGCGACGCGCGGGATGTGATCGAACACCCCAGAGAAGAGCGTACCAGACAGTTTCTGGCGCGCTATGCACAGGGATAAAGGGAGAAACGTAAAATTTGACGTTGTTTGTGCAGTTTTTTGTTGTATTTTCGGACATGAGCCAAAGGTACTGTACAAAATGTACAAGATGGGAGAGCAAAATATGTGAACTTTGTGCACACTTATTGGCTGGGCCATGCTATTATAATAGCTGTAAAACCCCCAATACATTAATAGTTTTTGCTATACCCCATAGTAAAAATACTTTCTCCTAAAAAGACAGCGAACCCCAAAGCTGTCTTTTTATTTTGTCGTTTCTTATATACTATTTTCTCGAAAGGAATCATTGTTTATTATGGACAAAGATTTGTCGATCTATGAATTAAACAGAATACAGCAGTATATCATGCAGATGCGCCAGCTGCTGCGCAAAGAGGCGCTGTTTTCCGACGGCACGCCGGAGTACCGCAGCCCGGCGGAGCCCGATTTCGGTGAGGAGGTCACGTTTACGTTTCGCACAGCCGTAAACAACGTCGATATTGTCTGGCTGTGCAGCGGGGGACGTCAGTATCGCATGAAAAAGACGCGCACGGAAAACGATTTTGATTTTTATACCGTGAAGATCAAAATGGAGGAAGCGGGTCAGGGCAGCGGCGAGTTTTGTTATTACTTTGAGGTGGCCAGCGGTCTTTTGCATGTGTTTTTTGACCGGTATGGCGTCAGCAAGGAAGTGCGTCCGGAATATATGTTTCGGGTGATACCGGGTTTCGCAACGCCGGACTGGTCGAAGGGCGCCGTGATGTATCAGATTTTGGTGGACCGATTTTACAATGGGGATGAGACGAACGACGTTTTGGACAACGAATATTTTTATCTGCGCACGCCCAGTAAGAAAATGGACGACTGGGAGCGCTGCCCCTCCGATTTTTCGGTGGCCGAGTTTTATGGGGGAGATCTGGAAGGTGTGCGACAGAAGTTAGACTACCTGCAAAGCCTTGGGGTGGAGGTGATCTATTTTAATCCGCTGTTTGTCTCGCCGTCCAATCACAAGTATGATATACAGGATTATGACTATATTGATCCGCACTATGGGAAAATCGTCGTCGACGGCGGCGAGCTTTTGGCCGAGGGCATCAGCGACAACCGCCGTGCCGGGCGCTATATCCAGCGTGTGACCGACAAAAGAAACCTTGAGGCGAGCAATGCGTTCTTTGCCCGGCTCGTGGAGGAAATTCACGCCAGGGGCATGAAAGTGATTCTCGACGGCGTGTTCAATCACTGCGGCTCATTTAATAAATGGATGGACCGCGAAGAGATCTACGAACAGAGCGATGCCTACGGTAAAGGCGCGTTTGTGTCTAAAAGCAGTGAGTTTAAAGATTTTTTTGTCTTTCAGGACCGGCACTCCTGGCCGTATAACCGCACCTATGAGGGCTGGTGGGGACACGATACGCTGCCAAAACTCAACTATGAGGGTTCTGAAAAGCTGTACAATTATATCCTGCAAATCGGCGCCAAGTGGGTATCGCCCCCCTATAACTGTGACGGATGGCGGCTCGACGTGGCGGCCGATCTGGGCCACACGCCCGAGTTAAACCACAGGTTTTGGCGCGATTTCCGACAAGTGGTAAAAAATGCCAATCCAGATGCCATTATTCTGGCCGAGCACTACGGTGATCCGAAGGATTGGCTCGCCATGGGCGACCAGTGGGATACCGTCATGAATTATGACGCTTTTATGGAGCCGTTGACCTGGTTTTTGACCGGTGTCGACAAGCACAGCGATGAGGCGAAGCCGCATCTTAGGGGCGATATACAAAACTTTGAGAATACCATGCGCTATTTTATGACGCGCTTTCAGACCTCCCAGCTTTACTGTGCCATGAATGAGCTTTCCAATCATGATCATTCGCGTTTTTTGACCAGGACAAACGGAAAAACCGGGCGCGCGTGCGTACTCGGCACAGCGGCGGCCTCGCAGGGAGTGCGGCCGGAGGTGCTGCGTGAGGCGGTCGTCGTGCAGATGACCTGGCCCGGAGCGCCGACGATCTATTACGGAGACGAGGCCGGCGTGTGCGGTTTTACCGACCCGGACAACCGCAGGACGTATCCGTGGGGCCGGGAAGATGTGGCGCTGGTTGATTTTCACCGTGATATGATACGGATTCACAGGGATAACGAGGCGCTGCGCACGGGGTCTTTCGTATTTTTGGAGGGGGCGCACAATCTATTGTGTTTCGGCAGGTTCAACAGCGCCCAGCAGTTTGTAGTGATCGTAAACAACGAGGAGACGGAGCGCGAGGTTGATTTGAATGTATGGCCCGCCGGGATTCCCAAAGAGACCAGACTGGTGCGCATCATGATTACGATGGAAGCGGGATATTCGCTGATGCCAAAAAGCTATGACGTGAAAGAGGGCAGGCTTCGGATTGCGATGCAGAAAAAATCGGCGGTAGTGCTGACGCGGGGAAAAAATACTACTTGCGCAATGAATTGACGTATGCTATAATTTTAACTTGTCAGGACAGTTGTTCTGGCAGATGGGCAGATTCCCGAGTGGCCAAAGGGGACAGACTGTAAATCTGCTGCAAATTGCTTCGGTGGTTCGAATCCACCTCTGCCCATTTGATGTGCAAGGCATCATATCGCAGCTGCCGCAGTGGCGGAACTGGCAGACGCGCAGGACTTAAAATCCTGTTGTAGTGATACAGTACCGGTTCGATTCCGGTCTGCGGCATGTGAACCATCCGGGTTTCTAAAGACGGATGGTTTTTTCACATTAATAGGAATGACAGAACAGATTTTTGGAGAGTGTGATGTTACAGGGAAAGACCGTATTATTGTGCGTGACGGGCGGCATAGCCGCATACAAAATGCCAAATGTGGCGAGAATGTTAAAAAAAATGCACTGCAACGTACATGTGATCATGACAGAACACGCGTCGAATTTTATCACGGCGACAACGTTTGAGACGTTGACAGGCAACAAATGCATCATCGACACCTTTGACCGCAATTTTGAGTTTCAGGTGGAGCATGTGGCGCTGGCAAAGCAGGCCGATCTGGTGCTGATCGCCCCGGCGACGGCCAATGTGATCGGCAAGATCGCTTGCGGCATCGCGGACGATATGCTCACCACTACGGTGATGGCATGTACCTGTAAGATTCTGGCTGCACCCGCTATGAATCATCACATGTATCACAATCCGATTGTTCAGAATAATATAGAAAAATTGAAACGGTTCGGATATGAAATCATAGAACCGCAGCGCGGTATGCTGGCAAACGGCGATATGGGCGACGGCAGGCTGCCGTCGGAGGAGGAACTGGTAGATTATGTGGTAAAGGAGCTTGTGTATCCCAAAGATATGCAGGGGCTTAAGGTGCTCGTGACCGCGGGACCCACCAGAGAGGCCATAGATCCGGTGCGTTTTATTACGAACCATTCCACGGGCAAGATGGGATACGCGGTCGCAAAGGCGGCGATGCTTCGCGGCGCGTCCGTCACCCTGGTGAGCGGCCCGGTGTCCATAGACCCTCCGCGGTTTGTGGAGGTGGTTAAAGTCGTTTCGGCGCAGGATATGTACGAGGCCGTCATGGGCCGCGCCGGGGAGCAGGATATCATTGTCAAGGCGGCCGCCGTGGCCGATTACCGGCCGATTGAGACGGCGGACGAGAAGATCAAAAAGACCGGGGGGGAAAGCGCGCTGACGCTGTGCCGGACCAGAGATATTTTGGGAACGCTCGGGCAACAAAAGGGTGATACCATACTTTGCGGGTTTTCGATGGAGACAGAGCATATGTTGGAAAATTCCAGGGCAAAGCTCCTGCGAAAACATGTCGATATGATCGCGGCCAATCATCTGCGCCAGCAGGGAGCGGGATTTGGCACGGACACGAATGTTCTGACACTGCTCACAAAGGACGGGGAACGGCAGCTGCCGCTGATGAGTAAGGAAGAAGCGGCCAATGAGCTGCTTAGCGCTCTGCTTGTCATGAAACAAGAACGAGATCAGCGAAATGAAAAGGATGGAAACCGGAGGTAAACATGGAAAACACACAAAAAATCAGGGTGCAGAAGAACCAGATTATTGCAAAACAAAAGGACGAAGTAAAAAGATGGTATCTGATCGCGGAGGGCTCTGTGATACAGATGAATTCTTATACAAGGATTCTCCTGGAGAAAGGGGCCTTGATTGGTATTTCCGAGAGCGAGCGTTATCTGTTCGACTATGTGGCCAGACAGGATACCGTGCTCGAAGCGTTTGCTTTTCGGGGAGCGGACGACCTGCTGCCGATTATGACAGGAAAAGAAAATATTCGCGATATTCTGCTGCGCGCGGCGTTTCGGCAGCGCCAGAAGTTGTTGGAGTCCTATGCAGGTTTTTCCAGGCTGGTGCGCCAGTTCCATGCGTTTGTGGAGAACACCTATAACAATTATACGACATTTTGTACCAAATACCGCATCAGCGCCCAGAATTTCAACCGCATGAGCAATTTCGAGCCGTTGGAGATGGTGCACAAGGCCGAAAACTGGGAGGTCAACAACAGCGCCAGTCTGATGAAAGGTTATCTGGAGGATTATGTAAGCCTTATGAAGCGTGACGATGCGCTCTGTATCGGCGCGATGATGGAGGCGGGATATCAGAGCCGCCGTGTGGCGCAGGGTTTGATCGAGATGGTGGACTATCTGAAATACAACAAAGACATTCTGCTGGCGGAGTCGGAAAACGACTTGTTTCATCTGTTTTTTGACCTGACGGTACAGGCCGGGAGAAATAATTGCGACACCACGCCGCTGCATGAGTCCATGCAAAAGATGGCGGAGATCATACAAAAAATCGGTATCTATGACGATAAGCTTGTGTCCGCGCGCCTAAAGGAGTACCACGAATACGACTTTACCGCGGCGCCGCAGGAGAACGAGGCGGCAAACGGCCAGGTGAACGAGACGGGCAGTGACTCGCAGGAGGAACCGGAAGACTGCCTGGTACATATCCTCACATACGCCGGCGTGGAGCAGGAGCAGATCGAGGATATCCAAAAACAGGTGGCGGATTACCGTGATCTGCCAGACATCCTGGCGACGGACGACGCCACAAGAAAAATGAGAAGAAGTCTCACCAATATTTTTTACGACGTTTACTATAAAGTGTTTATGCGCGCCATGGAGGACGAAAACGAGCTGACGCCGATCTTGCAGATGTTTTTAAATTTTGGGTTTATGGATGTGCAGATGGTGGGCGAGGAGCGCGCCAACACGCTCTACGATCTGACCGAGCATTTGGATGTTTGCAATTCCGAGCATGTCTATACGATCTTTACCTGGTTAAAGAGCGTGTACGATGGCAAAAACGAGCCGTCCAAAAACGAATTTGACCTTGATTATCCGGGTTATCTGGCTGATCTGCGCAAAAACGGCAAAATCACAGCCGAGCAGGTCAAAACTTATATGGACCGCAAGGACATGAAGATCAAGTACGAGATTCAGAATATGTTTACCTCCGGCAACCGTGTGACATACGGCAAGCTCTCCACATTCTGCCCGATTTTGTGCCATGTTGATTTTATCAACTCCGTGGAGAAAATGCTTGTCACTGCAAAGAGAGTGCAGGAGTCGATCGATAAGATCCGCAAGGTAGACTTTTCTGTATTTTACCGTGAAATCCTCTTTTCCGATCCCGACCGGGGCATCAACGCCGAAATGATTCAAAAAGAGGTGCTGCCCGATGTCATTCTGATGCCGAACGCCGGAACGAGGGCGCAGATGTGGCAGGAGATTGCGGGAGTGAAAAAAGACACGTCCGCCCGCTATATGCTGCCGATCTTTACGGTTGTGGACCTTGACGATATGATGATTGAGACGACGGCGCGCTACCGCTGGGAGATCTGCCGCCGTATTCAGGGCGTACACTGGAACGATATCAGGGACCGCTCCCTGACGTCGGAGTACTGCGATTATCTGCAATTTTACCGCAAGAATTCCGACCTTTCGCCCGAGGTAAAAGAAAAGATCAGAACGGCGCTGCTGCACGGCAAAAATAATTATCGTGAAGTTTTTGTCAAAGATTACCAGAACTGGATTAAATATGAATCGCGCGGAAGCTTCCGTCTCAACAAAGTGGCGCGTGAAATCCTGCTTGTCTACTGTCCGTTCGTTCATGCGATACGTCAGGAGCTTACCAGCAATCCCATGTATCAGAACGCACTGAACCGTTACAAATTGCAGGCGGCGAAAAAGGCGCAGCGGTTTGCCGGCGTGTATGACAAATATCAGAAAGCGGGCGGCACGATCACCGATGAGCTGAAAGCGAATCTGGAATTTTACTATTTATAAAGTTTGCGTATATTTTTTGCGTTTTGTCAAATACTATGCCTGTAGCAAAGAGGTATCAAAAGATACCGGATTAGGAGGATATTATGGCTAAAAACGCAACAAACGCACAGAACCAGAGTTCCAATGCATCGAACGCAAGCAATGCGTCCAATGCAAGCAACGCATCCAATGCCAGCAATGCATCCAACGCATCGAATTCCGCAAAGAATGCACAGAATAAGAACAGTGCAAGCAACGCATCTAATGCGTCCAACTGTGGAAAGAACGCGGCTGACAACAGCGCTCGCTAATCTGGTTCACCAATTTCAGACAACTGCATAAGATGTTAGCAGAAGACAGATTACAAAGTATCTTTGTAATCTGTTTTCTTCTATCAGGGAAACTGCGTTGTTTTTTCCTGATGGGGAAATGCCTATAGTATGGGAGGTTTTGCCTATGCGGTTTATGATGCTGCATCCGAAACAGATGAATGATGTGGTGCGCAAAGAGCGGGCGCTCGTAATTGATTTGCGTGAGCCGGACGAATATCGGCAGTTCCATTATCCCAACGCATACCGGTTTGATTATGATAAAATGGAACGGTGGATAAAAGAAATCCCGAGATACCGCACGGTAGTACTCTATTGCGAGCACGGAACGACCAGCCTGATGGCGGCGCGCCGGCTGGCAACCGCGGGGTATCGTGTCTATACCGTCAACGGGGGAGCCGCCGCGATGCGAAAGTATGTTGACATGCAAAATTAGAACAGATAAGATATCAGTATGAGAAAAATCTCGAAAAACATCGAGTTATGTTTTTTGACTGTACGAAAGGGAAGATGCATGCAAATATATCGACTGGTAGTGCCCTGCCATTTTGGCCTGGAAGCGGTGCTGAAACGAGAAATCTATGATTTGGGATATGAGATAGAACAGGTGGAGGACGGAAGAGTTACGTTTTTAGGGGATGCGGAGGCAATCTGCCGTGCTAATATTTTCCTTAGGACGGCAGAGCGCGTGCTGATATTGGCGGGCCGTTTTCGCGCCACGACCTTTGAAGAACTGTTCCAGGGAGTAAAACAGATTGCCTGGGAAACGTATCTGCCTCAAAATGCCAGGTTCTGGGTGAAAAAGGCGTCCTCGATCAAGAGCAAGCTGTTTAGCTCTTCGGATATCCAGTCCATCGCCAAAAAAGCTATGGTGGAGCGCATGAAAGCATATTACGGAACAGATTGGTTCCCGGAGGACGGCGCGCCCTACCCGGTGCGGATATTTTTGCTGAAGGACGAGGTTATGGTGACGCTTGACACGTCCGGGGATTCTCTTCACAAACGGGGCTACCGCACGATGACGAGCAAGGCGCCGCTCACGGAGACGCTCGCCGCGGCGCTGTTGATGCTGACGCCCTGGAGGGCGGACCGGATTCTGGTGGACCCCTTCTGCGGGAGCGGGACGTTTCCCATCGAGGCGGCGATGATGGCCGCCAATATAGCGCCCGGCATGAACCGCGCGTTTACGGCCGAACAGTGGACAAACATCATCGACAAACAGCTCTGGCGCGACTGTGTGGAAGAGGCGCGGGAGTCGGTCGATCGGGAAATCAAGGTCGATATACAGGGGTATGACATTGACGGGGATGTCGTGCACGCCGCCAGGGAAAATGCCAAGCGGGCGGGCGTCGATCATCTGATACATTTTCAGCAGCGCCCGGTGGCTTGCTTGCGTCATCCCAAAAAGTATGGCTTTATCGTCACCAATCCGCCCTACGGTGAGCGCCTCGAGGATAAAGCCAACCTGCCGGAGTTGTACCGCGAGATCGGACAGGCTTACGGGGCGCTCGAGGACTGGTCGCTCTGTATGATAACCGGTTATGCGGACGCGGAGCGCTATATCGGAAGGAAAGCGGACAAAAATCGCAAGATATACAATGGCATGTTAAAAACCTATTTTTACCAGTTTATGGGCGCTAAGCCACCGAAACGGAAGAGTGAGGAGAGATAATCGGTGAAAGATGCAAAACGTTATATCGTATTTCTGCTGCTGCTTGCGGCCGCAGTGATCATGAAATTTAACATGGTTTCCATGGGCAGCGGCACGGTGGCCGAGTTTCGCGGCGCACAGCTTGCGGAAGATGTCTGGAATCCTCTGATTGCATCGAGCGTCAACGACAATATGCTGTCGCTTACGATCGACAATAAAGAGTATACAAACGAAAATATACCGTTTTATATGGACCAGAACTTAAATCTGATGCTGCCTGTGAATATGCTGCGCGAGGCGCTCAATTGCAGCGTGCATATGTATGACAATAAAAGGCTGTTGATCGAAAAGCGCAATGACGAGCTGCTCTTTACGCTCGACATGGATGAGGTGCTGGTAAATGGAGAGCCGCAGATGGTCCATTCCCGTTTTACACAAAAGGATGGGCGGTATTACGTCAGCCTGACCGATGTTTCCAATTATCTGGGATATTCCTACAGCTGGGATATATCCCGCAATCTGGCATCTGCGCTGGATACGTCGGAGGTCAGCTCGATTATCCCGGTAAAATACGATCTGCGGGAGCGGGGGAGAGTCGCAAAAGTGCGCAATCAGGGCGCTTACGGCACCTGCTGGGCGTTTGCGACACTGGGCGCGATGGAGTCCGCGCTGCTTCCCGAGGAGGATGCGCAGTACTCGGCGGACCATATGACGCTGTGCAACGGTTTTAATCTGTCGCAGAAGGACGGCGGTGAATACACGATGGGGATGGCGTATCTGGCGGCATGGAAGGGCCCCGTCTTTGAGGCCGACGACCCCTACGGGGATGACAAAACTGACCCCACGCTCACGGCGGTAAAGCATGTGCAGGAGATGCAGGTGATCGAGGGCAAGGATTTTGAGAAAATCAAGGAAGCGGTATTTTTGTATGGCGGCGCGCAGACCTCCATTTACAATGCCCTGAGAAGTTCCCGTTCCGAGTCCCCGTATTTTAATAAAGAAAACAACGCGTACTGTTATATCGGCACAGAGAAACCGAATCATGACGTGGTGATTATCGGCTGGGACGATCATTATCCGAAAGAGAATTTTACCGCGGATATCGAGGGCGACGGAGCGTTTATCTGTCAGAATAGCTGGGGAGAGGAGTTTGGGGAGAACGGGGTGTTCTATATCTCCTATTACGACACAAATATCGGCTCCCACAGCGTGGTTTACACCAAAGTGGAAGATACCAGCAATTACGACAACATTTACCAGAGCGATTTGTGTGGCTGGGTGGGACAATTGGGGTATAATAGAGAGACCATCTACGGCGCCAATGTGTTTACGGCCAAGGGCCAGGAGCAGTTGGCGGCAGCCAGCTTTTACGCGACGGGAAAAGATTCGACCTACGAGCTTTTTGTGGTGCGCAATTTTGTGGATACGGATTCGTTTGCGGAGATGATACCGGTGGCGTCCGGGAAGCTGGCGAATACCGGTTATTATACGATCAATTTTCATCAGGGGATTCAGCTGGAGGTCGGTGAGCGCTATGCGGTCGTACTGCATATCACGACCCCCAATTCTGTGCACCCTATGGCGATCGAATATGTGGCCGATGAGATGACGCAGAGTGTGGACCTCTCCGACGGGGAGAGCTACATCAGCGCCAACGGGAGAAAATGGAGCAGCGTGGATGAGACGCAGGAGTGTAACCTCTGCATCAAAGCGTTTAGCAAAAACCAGTGAGCAATAGAAGAGAGAGTATAGAAGAGAGAGCATGGAAGAGAGAGCGTTGAAATTTGCGGCGATTGTGGTCGGGGTGTGCACGCTGGCGACGGCGGCGGCACTGCCATTTTTCCCGCAAATGCGGGCGAGGCATGTGGAAGCGATGGAGGCACGGACCGCGGAGGAAGAGTATGAGGAAAATCAGGTGGAGATGAAGACTCTGGCCATTGTGGAGGAGCCGGTATCCGGGGAAGCGTCGAACCAACTGAGGCTGAGACTGCCGCAAGGGGTGGACGGCGGCAGTATCGCGGTGACAAACGATTATGTCACACAGCGGCTGCGCATTGAGATTCCCAGAGTGCCGCGCGGGTATTTTGACAGTTATCCTGTATTGGGCAGCAGTAATCATATTGATACGCTTTCTTATATGGTGGCCGACAAAGAGGAGGGGGATGAATATCCCGCGGGTGTGGTTGAGATCGGGTTAGATCAGGTGTACGAGCTCGACATGAAATATGACGACACCTACTATTACTTCCACTTTTTGACACCGCGGGAAGTCTATGATAAAGTAGTAGTGATCGACGCCGGACACGGAGGCAAGGCGCCCGGGGCGACCAAACAGGGCGTGATGGAGAAAAACATCGACCTTGCGATCGTCTTGGAGCTAAAACAAATTTTTGAGCAAAATAACAACCGTATCGGCGTATACTATACCAGAACCGACGACGGCAACCCTACCTTTGAACAGCGCGTGCAGCTGGCAAACAAGCTGGACGCCGATCTGTTTATCAGCATACATAACAATTCGCTGGGAAACGGGCGTATGTCTGCTACCAAGGGAACGCAGGTGATGTATAATGAGGAATCACAAGAGAGCAAGTGGCTGGCAGAAATTTGCCTGCGCGAAGTGACGGAGGCGTTGGGCAGCCGCGCGCTGGGCACGATTGAGGGCAATGATATTTATATTATCAGAAGCAGCGAGGTGCCGGTGGCGCTCATTGAGGTCGGTTTTATGACAAATCAGGAGGAGCTTGACTTGTTGCAGACGCAGGCTTACCAGCAGAGGACAGCGGAGGGAATCTATGAGGCCGTCCTGTACTTTCTGGAGAACAGGCAATAAGGGATCGTTTTATTAATCGTACCGCGGAAGAAAGGAAACACACCGATGAAAAAAATTGTATTTGCAACCGGAAATGCCGGTAAAATGCGGGAAATCCGCGAGATATTAGCAGATATGGACGTGGAAGTGCTCTCGATGAAAGAGGCGGGCGTCCGTATCGAGATCTGTGAGGACGGCGCAACGTTTGAAGAAAATGCCCTGATTAAGGCGCGGGCAGTGGCCTCCTGTGTGGATGCGATCGTGCTGGCGGATGATTCCGGGCTGGAGGTGGATTATCTCGACCGCGCGCCGGGTGTGTATTCCGCGCGCTATCTTGGGGAGGATACCTCCTACGAGGTCAAAAATCAGGCGATTTTGGATAAACTCTTTGGGGTGCGAAAGGAACAGCGCAGCGCGCGTTTTGTGTGCGCCATTGCGGCGGTGCTGCCCGACGGCGAAGAGCTGTTGGCCCAGGCTGCGATCGAGGGCTATATTGGCGAAAAGCCGGCGGGCAGTGGCGGCTTTGGCTATGACCCGATCTTTTATGTGGATGCGTATGGATGTTCCACCGCAGAGTTATCGCCGGAACAGAAAAATGAGATCAGCCACAGGGGAAAGGCGCTCCGTGCCATGAAGGAACAGCTGCTGCTGCACGGCGTGTGAGACAAAACAGGAATATGGAAATAATAAAGGATGATGTATGAAAATATTGATCGTGAGCGATACGCATGGAAAACATGAAAACCTAAATGCTGCACTTAGAAAAGAGGGGCCGATCGACCGCCTGATTCATCTGGGCGACGCGGAAGGGTATGAGGACTATATCAAAGAACAGGCAAAGTGCCCGGTGGATATTGTGGCGGGCAACAATGACTTCTTTTCCCAGCTTCCGCAGGAAAAAGAGATTTTCATCGGAAAATATAAAGTGCTTATCACGCATGGGCATTATTATCGTGTCGCCATGGGAACGGAGTACATAGAGGATGAGGCCATCGCGCGGGGAGCCGATATCGTTATGTTTGGCCACACCCATCGGCCGTTTCTGAACTGCGGCGGAGAGGTCACCGTCTTAAATCCCGGAAGCATCTCCTATCCCCGCCAGGAGGGCAGGCGTCCCTCCTACATGACGATGTGCCTTGGCGATAACGGGGATGCCGTATTTGAGCAGCACTGGATTTGATGATTGGCGTGTGTGAAAAGTAATAATGGCAAAAATAAGAAAAAAGTGTTGACAATTAAAAAGTTGTCCTATATAATATCCCTTGTGCCGTAGAATGGGTGTCAGAAATGAGATGTCGGGGTGTGGCTCAGCTTGGCTAGAGCGCCTGGTTTGGGACCAGGAGGTCGCAG
>CANONN010000058.1 GCA_947567625.1 uncultured Roseburia sp.
TTGGTATCTCCGAATCCCCCGGCACATTCGTCTCTGAATTCCCCGGTGAGGGGGCCTGCGTATCTGGCGTTTCCGTTGTCCCTGGCGCCGGTCTCTCTGTTCCTAACGTCTGCGAATCTCTTGGTATCTCCGAACCACTTGGCGTCTCCGAATTCCCCGGCGAGGGCGCTTGCGTATCAGGTGTCTCCGTCTCCCCGGGCGAGGACGCCTCTTCCCAGATTTCCCAGGGAATCTCGTTCTCCATCGCATACGTCTGTGCATAGGAGCCCTCTTTTCCCTTGATGGTGAGGTTTAACGCGCTGGAAAATGCTCCCCCGTCGATCTCTGCCACGCTTGCCGGAATATACACCGTGCTAAGATTCTCGAACTTCCAAAATTCAAAACCGATCTCCAAAATGCCTTCCGGGAACGTAATGCTTGTGATAAAACGGTTCTCCTGTCCGCTGCCAAGTTCCCCGAAATCCGTCACTTTTCGCCCGTCAATCTCCCCGGGAATCACCAGCTTAGAGTCGGTTCCGGCATAAGCCAGCAGCTTCGCGGTTCCCTCATTTGTAACTGCATAGATAAAATCCCCCGACACATAGCAGTCCTGCCCGATCAAAAGATAGGGAATCTCATTGTCTATCGCAAACTGCTCCGCGGCGGAACCGGCGTAACAGCAGTACTTTCTCTGCGAATTCCCCCAGAAGTCAGCGGTTGTCGTCGTCAAGGATGTCACACTCTCAGGAATGACAACATATCCGCGGGACGGGCCATCCTGCAGCATATACTGCTTGAGGCTGACCGTTCCCTCCGGTATGATAAGATTCTCAAGCTTTCTGCACCCGTAAAAGACACAATCCTCAATTGCTTTTAAACTTTTCGGCAGACGGACGGCCACCAGTTCGGTACAGTAAGAAAACGCCTGACTGGCAAGGAGCTCCACCCCATCGGGCACTTCTACGGAAGTAATGCCGCTGCACTGCATGAATGCATCTCTTCCGATCTCCTGAAGACTTTGGGGCAGGACAAGCTCCGTTAAGCCTGTGCAGCCGCAAAACGCGTCCATCTCCACCGTCCGCAGGGTGTCCGGCAGAAAAAGTTCTGTCATATTTGTACAGCCTAAAAACGCCTCCGCTCCAATCTGTGTCACGCCTTCGGGAATGTAAAGCTTTGTCACGCCCGGATGCCTGTAAAATGCGCCGCCGGCGATCTTGGTGACAGTATTCGGTATCTCGGTAAAGGGCAGGTCGGTGGGCCAATATACCAGCTCGGTCATGTCCTTGCTGTAGAGGACACCGTCTGCCACGGTGTAGCTTGTATTGCGCTCATCCACCGTTATATCGGTCAGCTTCGGGCATTTGGCAAACGCATTGCGCTTGATATTGGCAACTCCCTTAGGAATCATAAGGCGCTCAAGGGACGAACAGCCATAAAACGCAGAGATGCCAATCTCCGTCAGTGAATTGGGAAGCGTTACCTCCGTCAAAGCTTCACAATTTGCGAAAACCGACTCTCCCAATACTTCCACACCTTCTAAAAACACAGCCTTTTGAAGCTGTTTCGCATTGAACAAAAGACGGGACGGAACCGTCTTCACCGTCCCCGGCAGCGTAAGACTGATAATCCCGCTCTTGGGAAAGTGGTCGGCGGACAATGTCACTACCGTTTTATCATTGTACATTTCAGGCACCACAAGTTCCGTGTCGCTTCCTCTGTAATACACCAGCTTAACACCGCCGTCCACGTCCACCGCCGTCCAGTCGGCATCCGCCGTGCGCACCGTAGTATTCTCCTGCGCGCGCACCGTCTCCGCTGTCGTGGTTGCAAAAAGCCCCGCCACCATGCACACAGCCATAAACAACGAAAAAAGTCTTCTTTTCATCTTCTCCTCCATTCCGAAACATGCTCTGCTGAGGAACGCGGGCAGAAGATCAGATTCTGCCCTGCGTTCCAGGGAATTTGTGATGCTTCTGCGCAAATTCCCGATCCGGTACGATCTTTCGCTTTCTTATATTCTATAATGATTCCCTGCACAACACAAGTAATTTATGCCAAGTGGGTAAAAACAATGTAACTGATTTTGTGAAAACAATTTCTTTGAAAATTTGCTAAAATATACTAAACAATATCCCAAAAATGTCCGACATACATAGTGATGAGAGCTTATTTTCCGATTTCTTAAAATCACGAAAAGTTCTTTTCCAGACAGAGTGTGGGAAGCACACTTTTGTTCTCAATTCATTATATAATAGAAAAAACATACAACATATACGGTTTTTCTATTGCAGCTGTATGCCATAAAAACGGATTTTAAAGCCCTGCGCAGGATTTATTTCCCTGCGGTTTCATGGAAGAAAGGAGGGATTTTGTATGGCAATCATCGACAGCGCCTACCAGTACTATTTGTCAACTTATGGCAACTCTACTGTTTCGCGTTATGATTCTCACAAAAAAAGCGAATTGCGCGCCGTTTACAATAATATCGTTAAGACGAATAAAGATTCGCCTCTGTACAAGATCAAGAATACCTCAGAGGCCCAGAAATTCGCGATTGATATCAAGGAACGGGCACATTCCATCCAAAACGTTGCCGCATCACTTACCGGCGATGGCGGTGATATCGAGCAGGCATTTAACCAGCGCGTAGCACAGTCTTCCGACGAAGAGTCTGTCATGGCAGAGTACATCGGACAGGACAATTATGCCGACAAATCCTTAAAATTTAATATCGAAGTGCGGCAGTTGGCCTCCCCACAGGTGAATCTTGGCCATTTTATGAACCCGGACCGCTCTGATCTCGCTCCCGGCACTTACGGCTTTGACCTGACCACTGCGTTTAATTCCTACGAATTTCAGTACAATGTGGGCAGCGGTGACAATAACCGCAATGTGCAGGAAAAGATCATGCGGTTAATCAATTCCGCCACCGTCGGACTTCAGGCAGATATTGTGGAAAATAAAGAAGGCCATACGGCGCTGCGCATCGAATCCCGGCAAACCGGTCTCGATGAAGACGAGCGCTGCGTATTCGAGATCATGCCGTCGCCCGATACGAGCTCTATGAGAGCGATCGACAAGCTGGGCATTGACCGCATGGAGCACAACGCGAGCAATTCCTCATTCCTGCTCAACGGAAACGAGCACTCCTCGTTCTCCAATACATTCACCATCAACAACGATTTTGAGCTTACACTCAAAAAGCCAAGCCCGGACGGCAAGGCCGCGCAGATCGGCTTTAAGGCGGACGGTGATGCGATTGCCGACAATATACAGTTGTTGGTCAATGTCTACAATAATTTTATTCAGCTTGGCCAAAACCACACAGAGTTCCGTCAATCCAACCGGCTCTTAAACGATATCTCCGGTGTGGCGAAACAATACACGGACGGTCTCTCTTCTATGGGCATCGATTTGCAGGAGGACGGCTCTCTGGCTGTCGACCGGGGCGAGCTCACACAATCCGTCTCGGCCCCAGACGCGAGAACCCATTTTATCACACTGAACAATTTCAGGGATTCCCTGAGCGACAAAGCTTCCCATGCATCGATTGACCCTATGAACTATGTCAATAAGATCGTGGTTGCATACAAGAATCCGGCAGGTCATAACTTTGTGACACCCTATATCACCTCGATCTACTCCGGTATGATGCTGGACCGCTACTGTTAAAACCAAACGGCCGTAAAAACTTATCCTGCCGATAAGCGGGATAAGTTTTTTCAGGTTCTGTGATTATAAATAAAAAAGAATCAGAAACGAGGAAAACAATGGCAATCGACAAAGTAAAGGCATACTTTAAAGAACACAACATGGACGAGAGAATTCAGGAATTTGCGGTATCCAGCGCAACCGTTGCGCTTGCCGCCGAAGCGCTGCACTGCGAGCCGCAGCGGATTGCGAAAACGCTTTCATTCCTGGTCGACGGACAGCCCGTGCTCGTGGTGGCAGCCGGGGATACCAAGATCGACAATCCAAAATACAAAGAACAGTTTCACACCAAAGCAAAAATGCTGTCCCCGGAGGAAGCGGAGACTATGGTGGGCCACGCCGTGGGCGGTGTGTGCCCGTTCGCGGTCCATCCCGGCGTGAAAGTCTATCTGGACGTGTCATTAAAACGCTTTGACACCGTATTTCCCGCCTGCGGCAGCGCCAACAGCGCCATCGAGCTGACTATCCCTGAGCTGGAGCAATATTCCGGCTATGTCAGCTGGGTCGATGTCTGCAAAGGGTATGAACCCGTTGGGGATTAATTCTCACTCCCCCTCCTCTATCGTTCTAAGAATCGTTTCAATCCGGTCGCGGTAATCATGCTGCCGCACCTTGCGGTAACCGTTGCGGGCGATTTCTCTGCGCTCCTTTTCGTGCGAGAGATAGTAGTCCGCTTTTTTGTGCATATCTTCGATGCTATCAAAGCATACCAAATCTTCCCTCTCGACAAAATAATAGGGCAGCTCCGCCTGAAAATTGGTGAGGAGAAATCCCCCGGAGCCCAATACATCCCAGATGCGCAGCGGGATACCGCTCTTGATATTGGGAATCGTAAAATTCAAATTGATCTTGGAGGCGTGAAACACCTGCGGCATCTCGCTCCAATAGTCCACAGAACCGCAATACTGAATCCGCAGCAGATCGCTGACGTCGCTGTTGCTGTAGACATGCACCCGATGATTTTTACACAGCTCGATCAGCGCGCGGCGCCGCTCCACGGCGGCGATCTTAAATCCCAGCACCGTCGTCTGAAAAATCAGTCCCAGATCGGAAAACGAGCCGGGCGATTTTTCCAGCGTAAAGTAATGTTCCAGCTCCTCTAAGACATCTGCGGTCAGCATGGACTCGATGATGTTGGCGCCGCTGATATTGATCTGCGCCTCCATAACGGCGTCAAAATATCCCTGTAAGTATTCCGGCAGCTGCGGTTTTAGCTTGTCATAGGAATTGCGCTCATAAAGGCTTCCCACAAAAGAGATATCGCCGGCATACTTGTTCTTATGCGGCGCCTGCGCCAGAATCGCGTCGATACGGTTTGTATCGACCGCCAGAGGCAGATACCAGATGTGCTCTACCCCCATCGCCTTGAATTCCAGATAATTGGTTTGATCGAACGTAAAGATATAATTGCAGGGATAAAAGACGGACTCATGATACATGCTGATTAACGGGTTATCGCAGGTCCAGCAGACATATTTCACCCCGCAGCGCATACAGACGTTGGAGATCACGGCAAAATAATTGACCGTAAACACAAAATCGTAGGTGTTCTGCCTGATTTTTTCTTCAATGACCCGCTCAAATTCGGGGCTGACATCATAGCTGCCCAGCTTCTGCTCGATATTGTCTACGGTATGTCCGAGCGCCAGAAAGGTCTGCTCGATATCTTTATAATTATAGGCCCTCCAGCGATACATTAAGATATGCATAGACGCTCCTCCCTGTCCGTGCCGCACGCCGCACGCTCTCATTATCTCAGAAAAAACTGTCTAAAATATGTTCCGCTCTCTGCTTCCAGGTGTGGTATTTTTGGGCACATTCATACCCGGCGTCAGCGATCTGCTGTGCCCGTCCGGCGTGACCGAAGATCTCAAAGACACGCTCCGGCAAGCCGGCCATATCTGTCAGCGGGAACATAGACAGCTCTTTCCCGTCCCTAAATTCCTGCCGCAAATAAGTCGAATCATCGGTCACCACCACCGCGCCCGCGAGCATACCGTTAAAAATACGGTCATGCGCTCCCGCCTTAAACCAGGTCAAGGTATTGAGCACAATTTTGCTGTCATTCATCAGCGGAAGAATCTCCGGCGCCAGCACCTTGCCGCCATAGTGCAGATACGGGTTATCACTCCACTCGCACTGATCCCAGCCGACCCCGTAAGCCGTGACCGCAATCCCGTTCTCCACCAAGAGACGCACCGCCTGTTCCCGGAAAAACGATGTCGCGTAGGAATCCAAAAAGCGCATGGTAATCACGATCTGCCGGATGCGCTCCGGCGGCAGATCGTCCCGCACGGACAGCAGGTATTCCTCAATCACTTCCTCGGTGGTGCGGTGAGGATGCGCCACAAGCTCCCTTAGCACCTCCGCCATCATCTCCTGCCCGTCCACCTCGGGTATGGCGTCTAAGTCGGGAATCATTCTGCCGACCGTGTACACCGGCAGCGCACCTGCATAGAGCACGTCGATCGCCCGCTCTGTAAGCGGCTTGTGGCGATGACCCAATTCCACACCCGCATGGGGCAAAAAATCCACCTGGCGGATATTGCGCAGAAAGCGTCTGATATAGCGCACATGGTTGCGGTCCGTGCACAGCACAATCGAAGTAGCCGGCGCCTTTCTCAGCGGTTTGTCGTAATGAAACGGGTGGTCCATAAGGATATTGATATAGGGAATCTGATAGTATTCCCATATATTTACGTTTTTCCGCTCCCATTCACAAGCGTCATCCTCTCCCCCGCCAAAGTCACTGCCGGGAATTGACGGAGCAAATTCCAGATTGTACCCCAGATTGTTGAACGTGACACAGGCAAATCGGCCGCTCAAATCACACTCCGCCTGCAACTTGCCGCTTTCGGCCAAAAGCGCCAGCAATCTTTTCTTGCTGTTCGCCTCCCGGTCCGCCTCATAGACAAACGAAGCGCAGCCCATTTCCTCAAACGCCCTCTTTAACTCTCCTGTAAATAAATCCAGCGTATCGTAAACGCCGGTAAAAAATATGATCGTCCGTTTCATAGCCGTTTCCTCGCCGGTGCATAATCACCGCATTTTTTATAATAGCTGCGCGCCCCTGCCGCGTCTCCCAGGCACTCCTTGATCACACCGATATTGTACCACGCCGCGTAGGAGTTGACGCCCTTGCTCCTGCAATCGGCATAGGCCGTCGCCAACTCAAACTGCCGGATGGCCTCGTCAAAGCGGGCATTGTTCATATAGATCAGTCCCATAAGAAATTTAAAATCGGCGGTATCGCCAAATTCCGCATACACGCTCTCCAGCAGAAGCGCAGTCTCCGGCTGCCCGCCGTTTAACAGCGCATAACCGTATGTCTCCACCATATCGACGACATACTCCAGCTTCGGGTTCAGGTCAAACGACAGCCCCTGCGAAAAATATTCGCACGCTTTGTCGTAGTCCCCGGCCATATAACAGCTTTTCCCCATCTGATAGACGATATAGGGCAGCTGTTCGCTCTCCGGCGGCTGCCCGGGCAGGCCAAATCCCTGTTTTAATGCCAGCGCCTTCAACCGCTCATACTCCTGCTGCAACAGTGCAAAATTGCGCGCCGCTTTTGCCTTCTTCTCCTCCTCCGTGAGATCATAGCCGGTATGTCCGATCACCACGGGAGCCAGAAAGGTATCGTAATCTCTTCCGTCCCGCGCCGTCACCTGTTCATGGATACGCCCTTCATAATGAAAAACCGCTTTGGCAAAGATACGGTTGATCCACTCCCTCTGCTCCTGTCTCTCGCCGCCTTTTGTCAGATAATTGACACGTTTGATACGTCCGGCCTCTCTCGGATGGGAACGCAACAGTTGTTCGAGCTGTCCCATGTCAAACTGTTCCATGTATTCGTCGCAGTCCAGAATCAGCACATAGGGATTCGTCGCTTTCTCTACCGCAAAATTTTTCGCCGCCGCAAAGTCATCCTCCCAGACATAATCATAGACGTGCTCCGTATAGCGCGCCGCAATCTCGCGCGTAGCGTCAACAGAGCCGGTGTCCACGACCACGATCTCACAGCCGAGCGGACGCAGACTCTCCAGCGCCCGCACAATATTTTTTTCTTCATTTTTGGCTATCATACAAATGGAAAGCATTGGCCTCTTCCTTTTCTGCTTTTATTTTGTGCCCAGCAATTTCTGGCAAATCGCCATAGCCTCGCCCAGATTCTTCTTTAATTCACTGTTTTCCTGCAGCAGGTTCATGATCGTCTGGTAAGAATCATCGCGCAGGCCGTCATAAAATACCTGCTCTAACATATCCTGATAAAACGGCGTTTGCCTTGCATAATCCCACCAGATCTTTTCCACGCCGTAATGGACGCCGTTATAGTTCCAGGGCTTCCTCCCGGCAAAATGAATCACGATTCCCTGCGCCGCTATATAGTCATATCCGCCATACGAAAGCTCCGCCGTCTGCGAAAATATATTGTACCTGGCATTGTCTATATATTTGACTTTTCCCGCATGGACATAGTTCAAAATATCCTGATCGGGGTTCGTTAGGCGATAATTATATTGCCGCGCAACGTCTATATACGATGCAAATTTATACTGTTTTCTTATTATTTCCAGGTTGTAGAGTAATACCCCGGAATTGAAATAGCGCACATCCCCCAGATTCTCAAACAGCTCCTGCTGCTCCTGGCTGAAATTGCCCTGAACCATCGCATCGTCGGCGGCCGCAAGCTCCATGCCCTCCATATCCTGTAAATAAAAGTCCCACAGACTGCCGTTGACGATCGTATCGACGTCCAGATAGAGCGCACGCACGACCTCCTTAGGAAGCAGCTCGCCCAGCAGCAGGCGATAATACATCTCCTTTGACCAGCTCTCCGTCGTCGGCAGCGCGTCTGCGGTCTTACGCGCCGCTTCGCCAAGCCCTGCCAGCGCATGCTCCAACGATACCGTGACAAAAACGATCTCCTGTCCGTAGTTCTCGCCCAGCGCACACAAAAGCCGCTTTGACTCCTCCGTCAGATCACTCTGCAAAATATAGACCGCCAGAGACCCTTTTGCATGGTGCGCAAACAGGGAAGTCAGCATCACATACGCATAGGGCGTATATCTGTCATTGATGGCAATCGCAATATACATTCTTTGATTCATAAAAATTTCATTCCTCCTAAGACACCAGCGGCTGAATATAATTGGTCCACAGGCTGCTAAGCGGCATCACAAGAATCATGGCCGGTATCATATCGGCGATCGGGAATTCCTTGACCTTCATCATGCGAAATCCGGTCGCCAGCAAAAGCACGCCGCCGCACGCCTTAAAATCTTGGATCATCATGTCCGTGCACAGCGGATACACCGCCCCCGACAATACAAACAATAGCAGAAAAATCAAAAACTGCGGCAGCGCAATCACACTCGTCACACTGCCCAGCACACAGGCAAAGATCAGCGCCGTCGGCAGATCAAGTATTGATTTTGCCAAAAGCACGCTGTGGTCGCCCGTCATGCCGGAAACCATGCTGCCGTATATCCCGGTGCCGCTGGCACAGAAGAGCACGAGCGCCGTCACCAGCGTGCTCTTGTAATCCTCGCTCTGCGAACCGCCCCCGCCAAGTATCTTCGCCATTTTATTTCCCATCCAAAGCCCGGCACGCTGGATTTTCTCTCCCAGATGCAGGGCAAATCCCAGGATTGTGCCCGCGATCACGGCGAGAATCACCGCCGGCATATTCTGCATCAGCACAATGGAACTCACTCCCATTGTCATGGCGCAGACGCCGAACACCGTATTTAAATCAGCTTTAAACTTTTCACTAAGTCTCGGCCCCATTGCCATCCCGGCAATCCCGCCTATTACAATCGCGATCGAGTTTGCGATAATTCCGATCGGCATAGTTTCATGCAGCTCCTTTCTCATGCAGGGCAAAACAATTGTCAAAATACCCTGCGTATGCTAGAATACCTAATGTACCAATATACGATTTCCATGGAGGATGATTGTGAATATACTCTACTACTGCTGGAATGAAAATTCAGCCGAAGATATCATATCTTACTGGGAAGCGGCAGGCTACCGCTATACCAGGCTAACCCGCGCGCCGGGAAGCTACGACGCCGACGAGGGTTTTGAGCGGCAGGTCGGTGAACTCTTGACGCAAAACGCCTATGACCTGATCTTTACGTTCGACTACTTCCCAATTCTGTCTAAAATCGCCGACCACGCCAAACTCCCCTACGCCGCATGGGTTTACGACTGCCCGCACTTAACGCTCTACTCTTCGCTCATCACAAGCGAGCGAACCTTCCTCTTTTTGTTTGACAAAGAACTGTGCCGTACCGTGGAAGCGCTCGGCGCGAAACACGTATTTTACCTGCCGCTGGCCGTCAATACGGCGCGCCTTGAGCGCCTGTTCGCTCAAACCATGGCGCTGCCGGATGAATCTGCCGTTCCATCGCAATGCGCCACAAAACCAGTCGCAACACAACACCCGGTTTCTTTCGTGGGCAGCTTATACGAGACAAATCAATTCCGCAGTATCCGCTATCTGCCTGACCATTTGCGCGGTTATCTCGACGCCATCCTCAATGCGCAGCTTCAAATCGGCGGCAGTGAACTGCTGTCGCAATTGCTGACGCCGGATGTGCTCTCGGAATTATGCCGGTATATCAAAGTGGAGACACCGCCCCACTACAGCTATACGCAAAAAGATATCCTTCAGATGATGCTCGAAACCGAAATCACCAGCCGCGAACGCGTCCAGGCGCTCCGTCTCCTCTCCGGTTTTTACGAAACGCACCTGTTTTCTGCTTCAGCCCCCTCCCTGCTGCCGGACTGCCGCGCACATGGACCGATTTCGTACTTCACGGAAATGCCGCTGGTATTCCGCCGCTCCGCCGTCAACTTAAATATCACCCTGCGCTCCATTCACAGCGGCATACCGCTGCGCTGCCTTGACGTTATGGGCGCCGGCGGATTTCTACTGTCCAATCCGCAGCCGGAGCTGTGCGAGCTGTTTACCGCCGGAGAAGAATTTGCTTTCTACACCTGCCCGCAAGACCTTGTTTACAAAGTCTCCTACTACCTCGAACATGAGAACGAACGGCGCGAGATCGCCCACAACGCGCAGGAAAAGATCAACCGACGCTTTTCCTACGACGTGCTCTTCGGAGAGATCATCTCCAGGAGCTTTTGATTCAATTGCAGGCTGTCGCTTAAGTTTTGCTCGAGCGTTGCAATATGATTCAGCAAATCCCGCAGCGTTTTCTCCATAGAAGTATCCGTCATCGTCCGTTCCACAAAGTCCTCGCACAGCGCTCCGAAATAGGGTGTCATTCTGGCATAATCCCACCAGATTTTTTCAATATCGAAATGGGCATTGTCCGCGCCCCACGGCTTTGTGCCCGCGAAGTGCAGGACTGCCACCTTCTCCCTGACCTCCTTGCCGCTCTTGCCCGCATTGTGCGCCACCCTGGCAAATTGATTATACACGGCAGCGTCCGCATATTTGACCTGCTGCCAGTGGCAATAGTTCAATAAATCCTGATCGGGCGCCACCAGCTTATAATCCAGTTCTTTTGCCACCCGCATATAGTAGGCAAAATTATATTGCTTGCGGATTTCTTTGAGATTCCACAGCATCACGCCGGAATTAAAGTAGGCAAATCCCTGTTCCAGAAACGGGCCGAACATCTGCTGCCACAACTCACATTTCAACTCCGTCACATCCTTGCAGACGCAAAACAGCTTGTCCCCCAAATCTTGATGGTAAAACCCTCTAAGGCTCTTATTGACAATCACATCCACATCCAGATACAAGATGCGCTCCACGTCAGGCGGGAGCAAATCCGGCATCATCAGCCGATAATACATCTCGACGGTCCACTCTGCCGTCGTCGGAAGCTGGCCGCAAAGCTCTGTGCGGTCCACAAAGACAGAGTCCACCTTCCCCCCGTAGGACTGGGCCAGTCTTTGAAATTCCTCGATCTGCTCTCTCGTCAATTCGCTGTGCAGCACATAAACGGTAAGTTCCGCTTTCTGATGATTCACAAACAACGATGTCAGCATAACGTAAGTGTAGACAAAATAATTCTGATTCAGTGAAATTGCGATATTCATACGATCGTTCATTCTAACCCCCATTTTTCACACTATTTTCCAGGTCGTCGGATTCAGCACATACTGCACATTCTGATTCAGCAGCGCGGCCAGATAACAAAACGAACTGTTTGACATAATCATCCCTCTGCACTGGCTCATCAATTGCATATCTATGTAGTTGCTGCCGCCGGTATTGCCCTCGACATAGACAATATCGTCAAACAGTGAAAACGCCAGCTCGCTCTCGTGCTGCCTGCACCAGGCAATGTCGTCCGAAAACACAAACAATGTCCAGCAGCCGGAAACCTGTTCCCTGAACTGCCTTGCATAATCTGCAATCAGCGCGTTATCAAGGGCCATATGCTCTGTGACATAATCCCCCCGCCGCACATGGAGAGAGACGGAATTTTCGCTGCGGATGCGCTGCAAATAAGCCTGGTTCCTGCCTTTTGGCAGCGGCGGAAAACTTAATTCACGCAAAAACACATCCCGATATGACTTGAAATACTCGCTGTTCAGCCAATATCCGTGAAAATAGACATTTTCGTACCCTTCATAATCCAAGATTTCGGGATGGTACGCGCTCACCGGAGTTTCCCATATTTTGCCGCCAAACGGATTAAACCGCTTATAGGTATCCGACTCCGCGATCATGCAGACCCCCATCCCGTTCTCCTGTAAAATCTCTGGAATACTTTTCCCGGCACTTCTCTGCCCGAGCATATACTGCCACACATCAGGTTCAAAACACGCGCTCAGCATATGCGGTTTTACCCCGGTATACACCTTGTCGAGTTCATATCCGTTGTGCACCGTGTACAGGGCAAAATAGGAATCGTCCAGGTACATGATCTGCCCCGGATGAGAAAGTTCGTAATATCTTGTAAAAATATACTGAAACGTCTGGTTTGCCAGACCCCCGTTTAAAAACTGAATCTTCATTATTCCTCTCATTCCGCCGCTCGAACGGCCCCTCCCCCGCGGGCCGCTGCACGCGCTCCCACGGTCAAAACCGGTCAAGCCTTTCTGATTTGACCGCATATATATTACAATTCACACTCACGCCAATCACTCCGCTGTTAGACGTGGGTATGAATTGCAGCGAATCGCTCTGCCAGCTGCTCTTTGTAATGCTCGATACTGTGCCGCCTTTGCACCAGGTGGGACGCCTGCCGCTGGCGGCGTATGACCTCCTGCTCTTCCGTCTCCAAAAGCTTTCTGACAAGCTTCCGAAGCCCGTCCGGCGTACAGTCCGCAATCCATTCCCCGCCGTAATCTTTGACGTCAAGCCCCGTCTCTTTCGTGCACACCGGTATCATCCCCGCCGCCATCGCCGTGATCACGGAGGTGGACTGGCCCTCGCTGCAACTGGGCGAGAGCACCCAGCCGCACTGTGCGCAGACCTTGCGGAATGTCTCGTCCTCTTTTCCGAGAAATCCATAATAAAAAATATTTTCGCGATTTTCGAGATCTTCCCTGTAGTAATCGTAAAACTCTGCCGGCGCCTCGCCGACGATATGCAGTACGGCCTCCGGCAGCTTGCGAAACGCCTCAATACACAAATCCAGTCCCTTGTGCACCGGCCCGGCCCCGCCGTACCAGAGGAAATTCCTCTCATGCCCCGCCGCCTTTTCGTTTTGGTCAAGCGTAAACGCCCCGGTAAATCCGGTCACATCAATCGGATAGACAGCCGCGCACATATCGGCGTAGGTGGATGCCGTCTGCGCGTTGCCGACGCAGATGGCCGCGTCAGCGTTCATAAGTGCTGCAAGATTTAGAAAGTTGACCGACTGCCGCTCAAACGGAAGGCGTCTCCCGTTTCTTTGTTCAAACGCCCTAAGGCGCCTTAATTCCGCCGGATTGGCAAAATAGGGGCTCGACTCGGTCAGATAACAGACAGCCGCCGCTTCCGGGCGCAGCCTGGTCAGCAAATTTTCAAAACAAGCGCCGGAACCGACGACGAGATCGTATGTTTCCGCCGCCACCGCTCCGCTATAGCGGGTGTTTGCGAGATCTACGTTGTAGCCCATATCCCGAAGCACCTCCGTCATCGCCCTTGCCTCCACCTGGTTGGTGTGTCCGGGCAGGGTCCCGGGAAATAAAAACGGATACACGACATAAAATACTAAGGCATTTTTTTCATAATTGGTCTGATAATAATTTTCCAGAAGCACTTTATGATAGCTCGCCTCGTCGTGCATACAGGCCAGATACATCTGCTGTACCCGCGCCAGCAGCTCCGTGAGCACATGCTCCAGCTCCGACAAGACACTGCCCTCGCGGTCCTGCCAGAATACCCGCGCCAGCGTATCGGCCACATCATTGATCGAGACGCCCGCCGCCGCGGCTGTCTGCCTGATATCGTTCATGACCGAGATACACTGCTCTCTGCCCGCCTGCTGCCAGCCGCTTTCGCGGAACTTCTGGTACTCTTCCAACAACTTTTTCACCAATAAAAACAACTGATCCATCTGAACCAGTTTTTCGTCTAATTCTATCTGCATGGAATTCCCCTCACTGATTACTATGCAAAGCCTACTTTACCCCCAACGCAACGTTCGGATTTTATCGGCCGTATATCGCACCCCTCACTTCGCTCCAAATAACACCTTTGCCCGGCTCTCAAAGGTAAAATCCCGTTTTATCCTCTCGAAACCGGCACCTGCAATCTGCTCCCGCTCCGTTTCGTGCGCCAGATAATAGGCGGCTTTCTCATAGAGATCACCGATATTCTCATAGATCACGCACGCTTCGCCCGGCACGAAATAGTCCATCAGCTCTTCCTGATAATTGGTCAGCACGAATCCGCCGCACCCCATGATATCGAGCACGCGCAGCGGAATCCCCGTCCGAATCGACTTCAGCGAGATGTTGAGATTGATTTTGCTGTGGGCAAAAATGTCCGGCATCCGGTCATAATAGTTCGCATATCCCCGCCAACGCACGTTCTCAAGCCGCTGATGGGCCTCCTGCGCATACCAGTCGACCGTAAAATGATTCGAGAGCAGCGCCAGCGCCAGATACCGCTCCCTGCCGGTCGTCTCGCAGGCCAGCATATACTCTAACTCTCTTCTCCCCATCTGAAAACCGTCTGCGGCAATGTCCCGATAGATGCGGTTCATGCCGTCCAGCAATTCGTCCGTCACGAGCTCCGGTATCAGATACCCGCCGGATACCTTTGCCTGCGCGTTTATGATGCCCTCCAGATAGCCGCGGTAAAACGGGGACAACGGCGAAGCAAAATAGGTATACTCCGTCTGATACAACTGCCCCACAAAAGAGATCTGCGCCTGATCGCCCCCGCCGCCGATCGCTCGCGCAAAGACCTGTGGGTCCACCGCAAGCGGTAGATGCCCCGCGCATATACCCTGCTTTCGATACAGGTCCGCCTGCCCGCGGTCAAAGAACCAGATCTCATTGCACCGCCGCTTCAGGCTGTCCGTCTGCCTGATATGAATCGGGGAATCGTATACCCAGGAAATATAGCGCCGTCCGGTCTCCTCACACACCTGCGAGATCAGCGGTGAAAAATTGATCGAAAATACCGTATCATATGGATTCCCCCGCACAAACGCCGAAAATTGTTCCAGAAATTCGTCGTCCTGCTCCCAATCGCGAAACTGGTAGCAGTATGTGCCGTAAGAGATGCCAAGCCGCCCCAGCGCCCTTGTCATACCTTCATTCATAAAGGAGTTCCATTGAAAATATAGTAGTCTCATCGCCCTCTCTTTTCTTAAATGCACATTTTACAAAGAGCAGTATCCCGCATTTATCGCATTTTACTGCTTACTTCATCTCCATCAATGCGTATTGAACTCCCATTTCATCACATCCGCCGCCTCCAGCAGATGTTCCGGGCCGCTGTCGTTGAGCTCCATCAGCACGCGGTCGGCAAGCGGAAACGCATCCATGATATCCGGGTCATTGTACTGTACTTTTTTGATGGCATTTTTCTTGGTCTTGCGAAAACTGTAGAGCTTTTTCAAAAAATCGTAGGGCTCCTTTGCCAGATAGCTCTCGACGCAGGAATTGACCGCGCAGCTATACCATTGCAGCATTTCAAACTCCGCCGCCGTCTGTATTTTCTTATACACCTTCAACTTGCTAAGCTTTTCGTAGGTGGCTTCTATCGCACTCTGCAGGCTGTCCCAGTAGATTTCGCGCTCCAGATGTTTCGAGAGCGACCCCTCCGTATTCTTGTAACGGTAGATGACCTGATGCTCATTGCCGATCGAATCGGCCACGGCAAACAGGTAATCCAAAAAGTCCGAGTCTTCGAGCATCACGACATGCTCGCGGAAGCGCAGATAATGGCGCTCAATCAGTTCTCTTCTAAATATCTTGCTCCACAGATATCCACCCGTCTTAATCAGCTTATGGCGCTTTCTTCCATCCAGCTTACCGGTGAGATCGTCCGTCGTATACAGCGTCAGTTTTTCCTGCTTGTCATACAAAAAACCGCCGTCCACGATATCATAGTCCCCCTCTTTTGCCCTCGCGTACAACAGTTCATACATCTCCACATCCGGCAGGTCGTCGCAGTCCACAAAGCCGATGTACTCTCCTGTGGCGGCATCAAGGCCAAGATTTCGCGCCCCGCCCGCCCTGCGGTTTTCCGGCGAGGCGATGACGCGCACTTTGTCCGGGAACTGTCTCTGGCACTCGTAAAGCACCGCCAGGCTGTTGTCTTTCGAGCAGTCGTCCACGAAAATGATCTCGATATCCTCCAGATTCTGGTGGACAAGATTGCCGATACAGCCCTCAAAGCTTCCCACACCGTTGTATACCGGAACGATCACCGATACCTTTTTGGGCGGCCTGCCCTCATTGAGATAGTCGTAGTAGCTAAGCGTCCCCGAAAGCTGCTGCCGAATCACCGCAAGCGCCACATCCGAGATCGGAAACTCATTCAGATAAGCCGCCCCGCCCTCTCTCACCGCATCCCCGTGATCTCTCACGAGATTGCAGACATTTTTATAATGCTCCATGAGCACCGGAATCTGGTTTGTAAAGGAAAGCAGCCCGTCGACGCCGGCTTTGCGCTCCATATGCATAATGTAAAGCAATTGTTCCAACACCGGAATCTCCCCGCGGAGATCGGAAATATTTTCGCGGATATCCGGCCTTAGCTTCAGATAGCCGTAAAACAATTCTTTGGCCTGATCAATTTCCCCCTGCTGCATCAATTGTATGATGGCATTTTTAAACTCCACCGTCTCGGCCTTCTCCGCCGTGACGCCGATCTTTCCGGCGTAATACTTCAAGCCGCGCGCTTTTATCCAAACATATAAGAGCATTTCGGACAGAAAACCAAAGAGCCGCTTGTGGTACATATCATAGGAGGAGACGTCGATCTTATCGCCCATCTCCACAAAGATCGGAAACAGCCACGCACAGTAAGCGTCAAACAGCTCTTTTTTGCAGACCATCAGATTGCCGTAGCAGCACTTACTTTCCTGCATGACCGCCTCATAGACGGCATAGTCGAGCGGATACAGCGTCTGAATCGCCGCCGCCATAAGGTCCAGGTCCTTTTTGCTGTGCGCCTTGGCAAAATTGTCGTAGTTTGTGCCGCCGGCGGAAGGCAAATCCGAAATCATCACGTCATAATCCTGCAAAATCCGCTCATATTCCGGCTGTGTCATCAACCCGCCGTTGTCATTTAAAAAATAACGCCTGTAGTGGCAGACACCCACCGCATCGGAATCCGTATCGTTTTTCCACACCCAGTAGATACCGGTCAATTCCCCGTAAAATTCATTGAGATCAGAGATATGATCGCCCGTGTCGTCGCCTGCATAGCCCAAATCCGCCGCCAGCGCCCTCCCCACATGCAGGGGAACGTATATCTCATCCGAGGGTGGCGAAAACGGTCTGTGTGTCATCGTATAGATCTTCATGTTCATGCCTGTGTACCTCCGTGTACCCTGATTCTGTATTCATTGATATCTTTCAGCACTTCCAGCAGCTCCTCTGCGCGTCTCTTCCATGTGTGCTCCGCCAGCGCCCTCTTTCTGCCGGCGGCAGCGATCTTTTTGCGCTTTTCCTCGTGGCCCAGCAGGTATTTGATCTGCTCCGCCAGCTTATCCCGCTCCAAAAGATCAAACAGCACCAGCTCCCTGCCGTCCTTAAAGTTCTCCTCCAGATACCAGCTTTTGTCCGACACCGCCACGGTGCCGGCAAGCAGCATATTGGCGATCCGCTCGGTGAATCCGCCCTTGTGCCACGACATGATATTCAGAGAGAGCTTAGAAGCTCTCCAGGCCGCAATACTTTCCGCTATATCGACCTGTTTGTGGCATATTAATCCCGGATTTCCAAAAAATGGGCTGTTTTTCCAGCTATCCCCATAAACATGAAGCACAATTCCCGCTTTCAGAAGGCTCTCAACTGTCTTTTCCCGGTAATAGGCCATGATACAAAAGCACACCTGCTTGAACTCAAACAGAAGATTCTTAAAATCCGCATCAGAAAGTGTAACGCCATAATAGGCAAGCGCCTCTCCCAACGCCTCCTCCGCGCAGAGATTGGGATTTTTTTTCATGATCAGCAAAAAACGGTTGGCGAGATAACGCTCTCTTGACTTTGTATTGCGAATAAACATGAGCCTCTCCCTGTAATCATGCCAGGTGCCGATGAACGTCACGTCAAGCGGACGTTCTCCATACTGCACCGTCTGCCCGTCGTCAACGCCTGCCGGCGGCAGCAGATAGCATTTCCTCACTTCTCTGGAGAAATAGCGCTCCACAAACTGTTTATAATCACGCCCATGGGTCAGCACATAATAATCTCTCGGTCCCTGTTCAAAATGCTCCTTCATCCACAGCGGATGGTCAAAGATAAAGTGAAGCTTCGGGCCGTGTATGGCGTCGTGCACATTTTCCCCGCTGGCAAAACGCACGCCAAAGAGATAGGTCTGAAACCCGATCACCGCCTGATATGTCTTTCCGCAAATCTTTAACAGCCCGTCCGCCCCCTGTTTTTTGATATTATAAACCTCGACTTCTTTCCCTGCCGCCCGCAGGGCTTCCACCAGGCGGTTTGCAAAATCACCTAACACGGAATAGCAGACATCGTCTCCCGTATAGACAAGAAACGGGCTGACCGCTTCCAGATACCGCTGGTAATCGCCTTTTCTGGCGACCATCTCCTCTAAATACGATGTGCCGCCCTCCCGGTCGCCGAGTTCCTCCGCCCGCCGCAGCAAGCGCTCTACCTCCACTAGAAAGGTATTATTTTTTTGCAATTCTTCGCTGTGATACGCGACCTCAAAACACTCCTTCCGGTACTGTTCCCATTGCGCGCGCGCCCACTCCTCGCGCGCGCTTCGCCGCGCCGCAAAAATCGGCCGCCACTCCTGCACCCTGCCCTGGTCCAACAGACGCTTGTACTGCTCCATACAGCGAATACGCTCCTCCGCCGTCAGCTCTTCCGCAAACATGTCCATAAGCAGCCCCAGATCGGCTTGCCACAGATAAGGATTGCCCTCCGGTATCCCGACCGTCGCCGCCACATCTTCCCGCATTTTCTGATAGATTCCCTCCGGTATCTTTCGCCATGCCAGATACATCCCCAGCAGATTCATCACCGTATGGCTCTTTAGAAACTTTGCAGAAAGCTCCGTGTACATGGTATCGAGCAGACCACGGTCCGCATACTCCTCCAACAGCATCATCTGCATCTGCATACTCTGCAAAAAATTGCGCTCCGTCACATGCCTCGTGCTTGACTCCTCGCTCTGCACATAGTGATAAAAGCATCGGCCGCTTATAAAATAGCTCTCGATCTCGGTATTGACCAGCGACTGCCAATAGTTATCTTCGTACAACATTCCCTCCAAAAAGGAAATGCCCCGCTCCACCAAAAATTCTCTGCGGTAGATTCTTCCCGCAAACGTCACCGCCGTCCCCGAGAGTATCAGCTGCCGCTTTTTCTCCGGCGTATCCACCTGTACGGGGGTTTCGGCCGGCAGACAGTCTGCGACCGCCTTTCTTTCTCCTCTGCCGTTGTCGATAAAATAACCGCCGCCCGCCATCGTCACGCCGTAACGCGCTGCGGCCTGATAAAGCGTCTCGTACATATCACATTCCACATAATCATCGGCGTCCAAAAAGCCGATATACTCCCCGCCTGCGTATGACATACCGACATTTCTCGCTGCGCCCTGTCCCCCGTTTTGCTCTATGTTGAGCACCATCACACTCTCCGGGCAGCGCTCCTCTATGGCAAGCAGCTTTTCATAGGTCTGATCTGTAGAGGCGTCGTTGACAAAGATAAACTCCATGGCCCCAACGCCGATCGTCTGCGCAAACAGCGAATCGGCGCAGCTTTCTATTGTCTTTTCCGCATTGTAACAGGGAATGATGATACTGACTTTTTTCATTGGATTCCTTTCCCAAAACCGCGCTCTCCATAGCTTAATGAATGGAAGATGATCTCAAAAGAATGGTTATTATAAATTATATCGGCATTATCAACAAAATAAATAAGAAAAAGTTAGTAACAGTTCAGTTCAGGACTTTGCACTCGCTGCAAAGTCCGTAAGAACGCGTATATCTAGCCAAGCG
>CANONN010000059.1 GCA_947567625.1 uncultured Roseburia sp.
TCATAGTTACGGAATCCCGCTCATTTAAAGTTTGTCTTCGACAAAGAGCCGGATTCCTGCTTGGCTTGATATACGCGTTCTTACGGACTTTGCAGCGTGTGCAAAGTCCTGAGCTGAACTGTTTCTCGGTTCCGTAACTATTCAGCCTTCGGCTTCATAGTTACGGAATCCGGCTCATTTAAAGTTTGTCTTCGACAAAGAAGCCGGATTCCCGCTTGGCTTGTTATACGCGTTCTTACGGACTTTGCAGCGTGTGCAAAGTCCTGAGCTGAACTGTTTCTCGGTGCCATCGATTTTTTAAACTTTATATTGACAAACCTCGTAATTCATGGTAAATTAATTATGAACTTACAAGACGAGTGCAAATAAGGTTTTACCGACATCGTCATTTGACCCTACATGGTGTAGGAACTAAGACTTGGCAACAAGTCTTTTTTGTTGTACTGCTGCCAGCGAAGCCTCACTCCATTTTCATATCGTACTGCCTTAGAAACCGTCTCACCTCCTCTTTCACCTGCTCTACTACCACATCCGGCCCCACGATCTTAACGCCATCCCCCAGCGCCATAACCCATGCAAGAAATTGTCTGCTGACTGCGACCTTTACATTTGCAATAAAATGCTCTCCGTCGATTCTCATTAATTTCATATCTTTTCCAAACCGGTCGATCATCACGCCGGCCATTCGATTTTCACATTCCAGCTTCACCGTCTGTTCCTCCCCACCGAACATGCCGAACATTTTCCTGGCGTATACCGCCATGTCGAACTGGTAAAATGTCTTCCTGCCCTCCCTGACGCCAAATGTAATCTCGATGCTGATCATCTTATCGACACGAAAATGTTTGATTTTATGCTGCGCATTATCGTATGCAATCAGATAATAATTTTCATCGGTCCACGACAGCGCCCAGGGACTGACTTCGTAATAAGCACCGTTTTTGCGCAATTCCATTTCTTTGTTGACATTCCACTGAAAATATTGAAATCGAATCCTGCGATTCTGGGCGATGGCCGCATGAATTTTATCCACATTATAATAGATGCTCTCATTCATCGTCTTAATGCGCTCCGCCACATAAACCTGCCGCTGAAGCTGGGCAGCCTCATAGATACTGGCAAACCCTTCTATCTTTTTAATCAGCTCCTTTGTCTTTTTCGTCGTAATAAACTTGGCCGCCTGTACCGAATCTACGAGCAGCTTTAACTCCGCCAGCTCAAACTGCCGCTTCCCCACATAATAATAAAAAGTCCGATCCTCTTTGACGCCGATAATATCCATACCGTATTGGCGCAGGCTCTCGATATCGCTGTACACGCTCTTGCGCTCCGCCGCCACGCCGTATTGCTCCAATTCCTCAATAATCTGCGGCATCGTTATGCTGTGCGTCTCGTCTGTCTTTTCCATCATAATCTTCATAAGATATAAAATCTTTAATTTTTGATTGGATGCTTTTGCCAACTCTTTTCCTCCCCGTTGTATCTGTGTGCAGGTTGCCGCACGATTCTGCGTCAAGTGCATAGATGTAAATCATCTGCTCTTTCGCAGCTTCTTCTCGATAAAAAATTAATCCCGATTACCAAATTGCAGCATATACATGATATAAAAATCTATAAATTTTTCACTTTTGTTTATGAAATTGTGGCATATATTTTTGAGAAAATCTGTTTGAAAAAAATAAATACGTTTGAAAAGCCATAACGTTTTATGCAAAACACTTCTGTTGTGTTTATCATAGCACATACGCTGTCCCATAAAACGGATTTCAAATAAGAACATATGTATTTTCCGTAACAGTTCAGCTCAGGACTTTGCACTCGCTGCAAAGTCCGTAAGAACGCGTATATCTAGACAAGCGGGAATCCGGCTCTTTGTCGAAGACAAACTTTAAATGAGCCGGATTCCGTAACTAGGAAGCCGAAGGCTGAATCGTTACTATTTTCCTGCTTTTATTTAGGTAGAATTCTCCCGTCCACGAGAGTATATGAGACAAGATGGGAAATTGTCACCCTAAGACTTCCATGACTTTTTCAAGTTTATTTTGATATAGTTTTTTACTTCTTGCAGATAATTTTTGAAAACTTCTCAGCAGTTTATCTTTTACAAATTCCTTTCCCTCTTCAATGCCCATCCCCTTTTGAACATAGGCTAAATACAACAAACTGGGGACACTGTCAAAATGTGAAATTGCATCGGCATCAGCAACGCATAATTCTTCTATGCTATTTCGGTCAAGAATGATACTTCCCCTGTGGTTTTTAATACATTCTTGTACGAGTGGAATTTTTTTATCATCATAGCCATATTCTTTTAAAATACCATACGCCATTTCTGCTCCATATATATGATGAAGTTCATACAAACTATAATCCGTAATGGATGCAATATCATGTAACCAAGCCGCAATCATTACAACTTCCTTATCCGCTTCATATTCTTCCGCTAAAATTTCTGCATTTTTAACCACTGCAGCAATGTGATAATAACAGCCCATACCAAATTTATTTGTATCTCTTTGGCATCTATCATATATCTCCTGTTGCAAATATTTCAAAATATCTTCTCGCATAGTTTTCTACATTTCTGCGCAGCTTTATGGCGCAAAGCCATACATGGCTTACAAGTTTGTGGATGTCGCACAGACACAAACTTTCCTCTCTGCAAAACTTTGATTGGTAGTTCCAAGATTATATATTTTTTGATGCCTCGTTTTTTTATGCCATATTTGTAGTTACTGAGAATAATAATCGCGCTCTGCAAATAATCCCCATTTTTCATAACCAATGGTTTGCAGTTCCCCAAGGTGCGAATAATCGTTCAATCGAACCAATTGATATGTATGGCCCTCTTTTTCCAAAGTAAGTTCTGTCAACGCAGTATTCTCCATCCAATTTAGAAAATTTATATCCTCATCAGGACGTTTTAAAAGAAAATTTGTCAATACTCTTAATGTTATGCCATGGGAAACAATAATTATATTTTTTTCATCCGCTTCTTTTTCTAAATATGTTTCCGCAAACATTTTACATCTATTCTTTACATCCTGATATGATTCCCCACATGGAGCCTGAAGCAGTGACAGTTTTTTATCTAAATCAATTTCCGGATATTTTTGCCGACGTTCTTCCCATGTCATTCCTTCCAGCAATCCCAGATTCATTTCTTTTAACAAATCTGTTTCCGTCATTTCGACATTTTCTTGTCCAATGCAACTTATAATCTCTATGAGTGTCTGTCTGGCTCTGGCAAGCGAACTGCAATAAGCCGAAATCGGTTTTTCTGCCAATTCCAAACAAATTTTTTGTCCAACGCGCTGCGATTGAGCGATCCCTTTTTCTGTCAACTCAAAATCTGTCGTAGATATAATTTTTCCCTTTATATTTCCATAACTTTCTGCGTGACACATGAAATATAATTTCACTTCTTAGCACTCCATATTCTTCCCTGGTATATTGTTCATTCATATTCCGTACAACTATCCCGGATTTCCACAGAGAGCTTTTCGAGGGCAATCCACAATAATATTCCTAATGAATTACCGCCGAAATCCTCTGTATTTACCATATTGTATGAAAGGCTGCTATATACAACCAATTCTTATCCTATACAAATATTTTATTTCCCCGCCGCCTTCACCGCGTCGCAGCTATATTCCAGCGCTACCCCATACGTCTCCTCATAAATCTGTTTCCAGACCTCATAATTTTTGAGACGCATCCTCTCCACATTTTCACCCTTGGACTTTGCCGGGTCGGGATAGATCGGCTCGCTGACATGAATCGTGTATTCCTGGACATAGAAGCCGTCGGTGCCCAAAATATCACTGTCCTCCATCGTGATAAAGCACGGCAGCACCGGCACGCGGTTCTGGGCCGCAAAGGTGTAGGCGCCCTTTTTCAGCGGCTTTGGCTTGCGGTAATTCCACCACATACTCTGCTCCGGGTAGACGAGCACAAAATTGCCGTCCGTAAGCAGCGTATCGACCGCCTCGATAAACTTGCGCATGGTTTTGGGATTGGCGCTCAGCGGCAGCGTATTACAATTGCGCATAAGCATCCCGTAAAATCCCGGGAAATTCGTATAATTCCCCTCGCGTATCACACGATAAAAGCCGCGCTTCGGCTGGTCGGCCGCCTCGTACACCATCTGAATGGCAAAGCTGTCAAACGCATTGAAATGATTGCAGGTTATGATCGCCCCCGAATCCAGGTTCTTAAAATGCTCGATGCCGATGATCTCCTTGACAATCATCTGCCTGGTCTCGAGAATATTATTTAAGAAGCGGCGGGCCATGGTGTAGGCAAATTTCTTTTTGATTTTGCTGCTGGCCTTTTTGCGCAGATAATCAATATCCTCCGGCTGCAGCTCTTTCGTCGGCGGGTCTTCCTCGACGTCCTCGTCAAACCGCCCCTCGCGCTCGTACTGCGCAATCTTCTCTAACACCAGAAGGCGGTCTTTGGCCTTTAGCTTGCCGGCCTTTAACATATTGTAATAATTATTTTCTTTGTTGGTCTCGGCAACGGCCGTGGCTAACAGGCGATCACAGGATTGGGCGTCTTCTTGGCGCTCCTCATCGGTATACTCCGCCAGCTCCCGACGCAGCGCGTCATAAACTTTGGTGTCTTTCGCATACTCCCAAAAATAGTCTTCAAAGCGGCAGTCCTCATAATGCCAGGGCTTTGACACCATAATATAATGAAATATGCAGATCTCCTCCTCAGAGCAGGGAATCTCGCCAAAAACCTCGGTGTTCCATTTTTGCTCGACCCACAGCACCTTGTCTTGACAGATCAGATTCAAGTAATCTTCATCCTGCGTTACCACAAAATTGTACATATGCAAAAGCTGCACAAATTTGTCCAACACCTGGTTCTTGCGGAACTGTTCGCAGTTGATCAGCAGCACACCGGCATTAAAAAAGTGATTGCGGTCAATTCCCAGCACCCGCTCTACATAAGTACCGTACTCATCGACCTGCACCATCGCCTGCTCGTTGGCGGCGCCCACATAATGGTCCCCCAGATCGTGCATATAAAGCTTGGAGATATCACCCTTTACAATCGTGTCACTGTCGATATAGAGCGCCTTATCATAATCGGGAAACATTTCCGCGATAAACAGGCGAAAATATGTGGTGTGAGAATAATAGTCGCGAATCGGCAGCTTATCGCGTATGGAATAGAGATAATCGCCCACATCATCAAACTGAACGGTAAAATTTTCGTCCGCTAAGGCGAGCACCATCTCTTTCATCTGCTCACTGATATCCGTATTTAAAATGTGTATCACATACTGATAAGCCCGGTCTGCATTTTTCATCATGGACGTCATCGAGACAATCGTATATTTCACAAAATTGTCATCGCAGGCATAAAAAATCTGAATGACTTCCTTATTATTCATTGCTAATCTCCTTTTGTTGACATTCTTATTTTTTCTTACAACTATATAAACTCGCGAAAACTCATCGCTGTACTGCTATTTGCCGCACTGGCTAACCAAAGTTCATCGCTGCCCTTCCCTTTGCTCGTGCTCGTATCGCTTTTTTAGATAGATATAATCGTATAAAATATCGTCGAACACATAATACCGGAAAATCCGGTGCACGTCGCTGACCTGCCATTGTTTGATATTGGCCGTGTGCGGATAGGGCAGATAAAAAAGGCGTCTCGAGAAATGGCGCACCACCGTATGTCTGTGCAAAAACTTCTGATCGTTGAATTTTTGCGGCAGCATCTTTTTGGCCGTCGTACTGCGGATGAGCGCACTCTGGTCCGCAAAGGTGAGCTTCCTCTCCTGAATCAGCCGCCTTGCTTTTTTCAAAAGTCCCGTCTCTCTGACTTTTTTCATATTAAACAGCAACACGCCCGCATTGATATAATTGGGGTTGATCAGATATTTGCCGTAATGGTCCCGCGCCGCGGCGTACTCATAATCGGCGATATCCGTTTCGTACAGCAACGCGATATCCCGGTTAAAAAGCAAATCTGCATCAAGATAGAGCAGCTTATCGGGTATCCCCTCCACCAGATCGGCGAAAAGCCGAATCAGCGTATACGGGGAACAATAGGCGGATTCGTTGGGACAGCCGGCAAATTCCCGCTCGTAGAGCTCCGTGACGTCCACCTTAATCACTTTACTTTCCCGATGATAGGTTGTCAAAAGCTCCTGCAAAAAAGCGATTTGCCCATCCGAAATGGGCTTATATTCGGGCTTTATCCTCGTCAATTCCATCGTAAATATAAAAATCTGAAACGGTTCCCTGACGGTGCTCCGTTTGCAAACGGAGAGCAGACAAGTCAAAATACCGTCAAACACACCCTCATTCCCCGCGAATAATAAATTTATCATATCTTTCTTTCTCTTTCATTTGATTCCTTAATGCCTTTTCCTATCTCCCAGCATCTGATTCGTCTTTTCCCTGGGTATATTTTTCTATTTTAGATTGAGATTTTCCTTTTTCAGCACTCTGTTTCCTGTTTTTGAATACCTTTTGCCTGTTTTGCACTCTTCATCTGCCGATTACACACTCTTTTTCTCATACCGAATCAATGTCACATTATTATTTGCGGCGCGCTCCCGCATCTTCTCATAAATCCGGTCCCGCAAGATCTTTTTCTGCTCTTTTGCGGAACGCTCCCCATCGCCCCAGAACGGGCCGTCCAGATATGTGACGATCTTTGGCCGTTTGGAAAATCGCCGCTTTTGGTAAGTATTAGTCAGGCAAAACGCCGGCAGGTTCTGGCTCACAGGATAGCGGAACGATAAATCCTCAAACGGACGGATATCGGTATAAAACGGCCAGATATGCGCCTCCGGGTAGATCATCACACAATCGCCCTGCTGTGCCCGAAGCTTGACGGCTTTCATAAAGTTTCTCGCCGCCGCGGCATCGTCCGGCAGCGGCAGCGCGCCGAGATACGGCGTAATTTTCCCAAGGAACGGCATGGAAACATTGTTGGGATGTACGATCACGGACACGCGTTTCGGCATATTTACCATGGTCGGAATCAATGCGTCCGCCAGAAAATGCGTATGGTTTCCGTACATAAAATAACCGGTTTTCTTGGCCTCCCTCAAAATCTCCTTGTTGACGATCTTATGGTGAAAATACAGCTTCATATAACACCACGCCAACGGTATGGCGACAATGCGATACCAGAAGATATGAAAGATCCTCCCGACAGCATCGTCGCGGAGATAGCGGTAGGAGCCATCAATTTTTCTGGCCTCGATATGATCGGTGGCAAACTCGTCGTGAAGTTCATCCTCATAATAAATGATATTCGGCTGCTTACTCATAGTCGTCCTTTTCACTCAACATTATTCGTCCGTCATAAAACTGCGCTGCATTGTACATGTTTTTGTGCATGCCTCAAGTTTCGCAGAAACTTGCTGATAAGTGCTGTCTTTGCACTTATTTTTTCCTCTGCCTTGCACTTGTTTTTGTATAAGTGCTGTCTTTGCACTTATTTTAACATAAATCCCACCAAAAATTACCTTAACATTATCATAAAATTATACCGCCCCTTTTGCCGTCACTCGGTCTTGTCCTTGCGCCTGCACTGCTTGAGCAGTCGGCGGTGAAACGCGCCGAAAAGGGCATCGCAGAGTTTTGCCATCTGCGGTATGTCTTTTTTCATGCCCGCCTCGAACCAATTCACAATGATATTGTTTATACCGCCCTCATAGGCGATGATCTGATAGTACTCTTCGTCGGAATCCGCGAGAAATATTTCGTGCAGCGCCGGCAGAAAGATCTCTCTGGCCTCCTGCCTTGCCCTGGCCTTTATCATCATCTCGATCGCCTCACGGTTCTCATACATAAACAGAAACAAGTCATAAAACCACTGATGTGTGTCGGCAAGATACCTGCCATCGAGCATGGCGATCGTCAGCTCCTCCCCCATGCTCCTGCACATATCGACTAAAATATCCTCTTTGGTGTGGTAATTGCGGTAAAAAGACTGGCGCGAAACACCGGAACGTCTGACCAGCTCCGTGACGGATATGGTTTCAAACGGTTTTTCCTCCATCAGGCAGGTGAGCGCCGTCTGTAGGCACTCTTTGGTCAGTTTGTTGGCTTTCGTGCCGGACAAGCGGTACACGCCGCGCTTTTTCATTAGTGATTGTAATACGTTTTCCATTTCAATTCTTTCCACAACCGCTTAATGCGGTCGTTACAGCTATTCCACTGTTACATTTGTAACATTTATATCATAAGTATGCCACACTGTCAATAAAACTTCCATTTTCTTTCCATTTGTTTTTTCTATTTATTACCAAAATCTTTCGCAAATCTTCAAGATTTTTAGAATTGTTTTAGGCTGCGGACATGATTTTGCCACATTTTCATTGTATCATAGCAGTATCAAATGAAGTTGCTGAGTTTCAAGTTTTTACAACTGGGGTTCAACCAGCTTCGACTAACAACAATCCTTTGACAGCCTGGCTGTTATTGGTTTACATATATTTGTTACCCTTTTCGTTCAACTAATTTCTCAAAAAGAGGATGCCGCGAAAGCATGAAAAATTCCTGCTTTCGCGGCATCCTCTTTTTTTATCGTAACCGCACCTGCTCTGCCGCCGCAATGTCCCAAGCGATTTCACAGCACAGGCATTGCGATCATTACCTTCTCTTTTCCGTCACCGCAAACACTTTTACGCCGTGCGGCGCCACCAGCGCTTCTATCACACCTTGGCAAACGGCCGCCGTCTCCTCCTCCCACAGCTCCAACAGGCAAAGCTCATTTTCCCCGGCAAATCCCGGCAGTTCTTTCACCGGCAGACTGATTTTGCGTGGCTCTTTTGAAAGATTAAAGAGCGCTACGGCTGTCATTTCCTCCTCACTCCCCGTGTTCAGCCAGACCGCATACGCGTCAGTCCTCGCCAGCTGCCTGCCCCGCCGTCCCTCGCCAAGCAGGGAGAGCAGCGCCCGGTTTGTAAGAAGCCTGCGCGTGTCCTCATCCAGCTTCGTGAGCTCGGCTCCCACCATCAGCGGTGAGCGGAACATGCACCAGAGCGTAAGCATCGTCTTTTGCTCGTCCCGCGTAAAGTTACAGGTGCGCTCTCCTCCAAATCCCCTGCCCAGCATACCGAGCGGAAGCATGTCGCAGTCGGGGTAACACCCCGCCTTCACATGCTCCTGCCACTGCTCACAGCGCGCGAACATATTTTCCAAACAGCCCCAATCATCCCAGAAATCATCCGTCATGCGCCACATATTGGCATATGCGCCATAACGCCAAGCCTGTTCCAGCTGTGCCGGCCCCGGCGAAACACTGAGCACAAGCGGCCGTCCGCATTTTTCGATCGCCTCGTGCAGCATCCGCATCTCCTCCCACCCGGAAAACGCAAGCGGCGTACCGCGGTACAGCCAACTGTCGCAGATATCGTCACATTTGATAAAGTCAACGCCCCAGTCCGCGTACATGGCGATCAGCGCGTCATAGTACTGCTGCCCCGCCGCATTATTTTTGACGCCGTACATATCGGGGTTCCAGCCGCAGATCGAGTACGGGTCCGCTGCCTCCATGGCGCGCGCCGTGCCGCCGCAGATCGGCAGGTTGGCATGTGCCGCCGCGCGCGGGATGCCTCGCATAATATGAATCCCAAACTTCAGCCCAAGCCCGTGAATATATTCCGCGAGATGCGCAAATCCGCTGCCGTCCGCGGAGGACGGAAAACGGTTTGGCGCGGGCAAAAGTCTGCCGTAATCGTCCATAGCGAGATCGGAAAACGGCAGATACTGATATTCGTCCCTCCTGGCGCCGGCGTTTTTTACATACCATTGGATGTCCACGACAACATATTCCCAACCGTACTCTTTGAGATACTTCGCCATATAATCAGCGTTCGCTTTGATCTCCTGTTCCGTGACCGTCGTGTCATAATAATCGTAACTGTTCCAGCCCATCGGCGGTGTTTTGGCAAAATCATTTTTATTCATGTAAACCTCCCACAGAGTTCTCCGTTGCGCACCCTTCGCGGCGTCGCAATGAGCACATGATACATAATTTTTATCTACATCAGCGGTGCGAACAGCCGCAGAAAGCTGTTAAAACCGCGAATCACCGCATATTTTTCCTGGCGGTATTTCTCCGTCACTTCCGTGCTTTCCGCAAAGATCTCCTCAAAATCTTTTGCAATTCCATCGAGTGCCTCCTCGCACCGATACAGCAAAACGCCGTTCTCGAAATGATGCCTGAGGCTGCGGAAATCCATATTGATGGTTCCGACCGTGCCGATTTCCCCGTCGGCAAGCGTCTGTTTTTCATGGATAAAGCCCGGCGTATATTCGTAAATGCGCACACCGTGTTTGACCAGCATCCCGTAATAGGAGCGCGTCATACGGTAAATGATTTTCTTATCGGGAATCCCCGGCGTCACCAGCCGCACATCCACACCGCGCTCTGCCGCCATATAGAGCTCCCGCATCATCTCGTCGCTGATGATCAGATAGGGGGTCGCCCCGTAAAAATAGTGTTTGGCGTTTTTGATCAGATTTAAGTAGACATTTTCGCCGACCGGCCTGCCGTTTAAGGGACTGTCCGCATAAGGCTGCACATAACCCCCGGAAAACTTGTCGTGTGTATGCTTCAAATATCTGGCGTCGTCGGTATCCTCCTTTTCCGTCGTATTCCACATCTCCAAAAACATCGTCGTCAGGCTGTTGACCGCGGCGCCCTCGATACGGATACCGGTATCTTTCCATTTACCGTAGGGGCTTGTGATATTGAAATACTCGTCCGCAAGATTGTAGCCGCCCGTGTAGCCCACCCTGCCGTCAATCACGGTAATCTTTCGATGGTCGCGGTTGTTCATAAATATTTTCACCACAGGGATAGCCGGATTAAATACTTTACACCGGATGCCAAGCTGCTCCATACGCTTGATAAATCCAAAATTGATAAATCCAATACTCCCCACATCATCATAAAAAATTCGCACTTCCACGCCCTCCGACGCTTTCTTGGCCAGAACGTCCAGCATCTGCCCAAAGGCAACGGCCTCCTGTATCGCGTGGTATTCCAGAAAAATAAATTCTTTCGCCTGTTTTAAGTCTTCGATCTGTGCGGCCAGCCCTTCCGCCGCGTCGGCATAATAAGTGACCTTGGTATTATCGTAAACCGGATATCCCTCCTGATCGGACAGATAGCGAAACTGGTTGGCAATGCCCCAGTCCATCTGCTCCAGCTCCGAGACAATGCCGACATTCTGCTTCAGATAACGCCCTAAATTGTGGTGTATCTCCTCAAAATGTGCACGCGTCTTTGCCGTCGCGTTCTTGTGTCCTAACATCAAATAAATGCAAACGCCCAGCACAGGGAAAACCAGTATCAGGATAATCCAGGGCATCTTAAACGCGGCGTTGCTGTCTCCGTTATAAATACCTAAGACCACAAAAAAAGCCAATATACTGCTGCAAAGCGTAATCCACACGGAATAGCTGCTGAACCAGACAAACATTATGCCTATCCAGCCTACCTGTACCATAAATGCCAGTAACACAAACATCAGGCGCCCTACGCTGTTTTTAACATTCCCTTTTTGCTCTACACGCATCATCATGATTTCCTCATCTCGTATATCACTTTATTAATATCAATCTTTCCGTCACCTGGAACTTTCCGTTTCCTAAAAATAATGCATGTAGATTATATCACATTCCTATCCCGTTCTCAAATACAAACTTCTCTCATTTGCTGCTCTCCTCTTCAATTTTAATAAAACAAACTGCCAACCGGCCGGAAATAGCAGCACGCAGCTTATTGACTACAGTATGAAAATTGTTACAATAGAATTAAGAATAGAGTCAGCAGATGATCAACAATAGAGGAGGATATGTGACATGCAAATCAGTATCAAAAGAGACGGTCTCACCTTAAGGGGCGATCTGATGAAACCCGCTTCTGTGGAAAAATGCCCGATCGCCATTATTTTTCACGGTTTGATGGCCAACCGCGGCAACCCCCGCCGCAACCTGTTTTCTGAGATCGCCGATCACCTGATCGAAAAAGGCGTCGCCGTAGTCAAGTTTGACTTCGACGGGCACGGGGAAAGTGACGGGGATTTTTCGGATATGACGGTTTACAGCGAAATCCTTGACGCGGGAAAAATCATTGATTATGTGCGCGGATTGGATTTTGTAACGGAAATCTACATTGTCGGCCATTCGCAGGGCGCGCTTGTCGGCGGTATGATGGCGGGCTACTACAGGGAATATATCCAAAAGCTTGTCATGCTCGCCCCCGCCGCAACGATCAAGGACGACGCCCTAAAAGGCTCCTGTTTCGGCATAACCTACGATACCTGCCATGTACCGGAACATATTACCATGACAAACGACGAACAGGAAACGTTTGATCTCGGCCATCTGTATTTTAGAATCGCACGCACCCTTCCGGTCTATGAGACAACCGCGATGTTCAAAGGGAAGACACTGATTATACACGGCACGGCGGATGAAGCGGTCGGTGTGATCGGCGCCAAACGCTACGCCGATTATATGGAACAGGTAACGCTCAAGATCATCGAGGGAGAGACACATGGTCTGGATACTTTTTCCCTTGACACGGTAATCCATGACACCATCACTTTCCTGACAGGGCAGCAAGATGGTGAATAGAAAGCCGCTGCATTTCGTTTTAAAAAGAATTCACTCCGTGATTCCTTGCAAGTTGCTGCGCAACTTAGGAATTGATGCGTCTGACGACGCAGTTTCCTATAATGTAAAAGACGGATGGTGAACCGATCATTCACCATCCGCTTTTCGCCGTTACCAAACGGTTTTACTTTATTTTATACGCACATCTCTTTTACGCGGGCATCAGAATCCAATGTTGATTCGTCCCTCCTAAATACTGCCACTGCCCGACGTTTGCTCCTGTTTTTTTACTCCGCTCATAAACCTCCATGGCCGACTTGCCATTAGACGCCCTCGTGAGAAATGCCACTGTGCCGTCCGCATTTTTCTGGATGCGGAAGCACTGAGGATTCCCACCGCGGTATCCCCACTGAATCACGTTTGTCCCGTCTTTTGCGGAACCGCCCTCTACATCCACACAACTCTTATACTGTGACGACGCTGTCAAAAGACTGTACCATCCGTCGCCATGGGAAACAATTTTAAATTTCTGCGCTGCGCCGCCGTTAAACGTCGCCTGCTGCACATTGGCCCCGTTCTTCGCCGATGCCGCTTTCACATCGAGATACAGCTTACTGTTGGCATTTTTGATATAATAGACGCCCTCAAATCCGGTATTTTTCTCGATGTATGAAATAGAGGGAGGTACAGGGTTTTTCATTCCAGTTCCCAGATAATAATCGGTCAGATGCGACTGCATATATCCTTTGATCGTCATGCAATTGCGGTACGCCGGATTCTGTGCCAGTGAATACAGTCTTGTATCCGTCTCGGTTGTCGTTGTCAAAATCACCAGCTTAGAATAATCATTGCTTGTCATCACGATTTCTTCACGCCAATCGCCAAGAATATCACCGTAAAACATCGGCACGCCGCGTTCGCTTCCGATACAGTCTGTTATCTTCCACGTTGTTTCCAACCGCTCCGTCTCTTTTTTCTTATAGTTCCACTTTTCTATCTTTCCGTCATTGTAGGACTCACTCAACAGATCGCCGTCCCACCACAAACGCAAAACCGGATATGGACTTTCTTTATCAATCAGCTTTCCGTCATACGAATAGGTTCCCTGAAACGACCAGCACTCGTATCCTTTATGATTGGGGTCGATATCGCCGACATTGCCGCGCGCCACGTCCGCCGTTTTTTCCGGCGCCACCTGATTCTTCCAGAGAATTTTCCCTGTCGCGGCATTGTAGGCATATTCCAGCAGCCCATTGGGATTGTCCTGCTGGATACCATATCCCATCATTACCTTGTCATCTGGTGAAAACCTGCCTACATAATAACGGTCACCGTGTACGACTCCCTGCGAACCAAGTTCATAGCGGAGTGTACCGTCCCCGTTGAGACAGAAACCGATCTGCAAAATTTCGTCTTTGCCGTCTCCGTCTACATCCGCAATACGAATCTGATGCGCGTCAGGACAGTCCTGTTTTCCTCTGTTCCACTGCCATTCTTTTACGAATTTTCCGTTTCTATATGTATACGGCGCCACAATACAGTTAAATGACTTATCTTTGTTTCTGTTTTTCATAAAGCAGACCACACTTGGCTTTATGCCGTCCAGATAGCCGATACCCATCATGCAGGCCATGGGACCTATATTAATATAATCCTCGGGAACCTGCGCACTGTCTTTTAGCGCACCGGTTTGTCCGTCCAGCACCACAATCGACTGCGCGTTGGGATTGGCAGAACCGGTCTGAAATACTTTGCCGTCCCCAAGCGTCACCCCGTCCGCGGCGCGCAGCAATACCTCCGCATAACCATCGCAATCGATATCGTAAACGGTTGCACCGTCCCACATGCCGACGTCAATTGTTGACGCTCCTGGCACAATCCGATTTTTGTCTTCACTGTTATAGCCAAGATCGACTGACCAAAGATAGGTCCCGTCGTTTTTGTAAGCCTCCAGCTTCTGATGATTGTCGTCCGCGCGGTCCACTAGAAAATCATAGACACCATCCCCATTAAAATCTCCGGTCCACACAAAATGAATTCTTCCACCCGGGCGTATCGGAATCGTAATCGCCTTTTGCGCTGCATTGCCTTTTAACGTGTAACTGCCGTCGGTTTTTTCCTCTTTTCCATTTCTCATGATTCTCACCGAATAGGTGTTATCTTTTGTCCGGTCTGCCGTGGTATCGGTAAAGTTAGTCCCCTGGTACAGCGTATCGCCGTTTAATTTCACCGTTTTCCCATCCGTCGTCCGGTACACGTTAAATCCTGCCGCCTGATCGTCTGTCGCCAGTAAACGCCAGCTCACAAACACCGCGTTATTCACGCTCACCGCGACGACCCCACGGTCCAAATACTCCATCTGGCGCACCGGCATATTACCCCCGTCTGTCGGCGCCGCCTTCAGTGTCTGCCCCGGATGCAGCGCCGCCGTAATTCCCCCGAAAAACAGGCAGCCCGCAAGAGCCAGAGCAATGTTTCTCTTTCCTTTTCCCCACATAAAAATACCTTCTCCTTTTCGCATTTTTTTCATGAATCACTACAAGAACGCCGCCGGCAGCATTATGTGCGCATCATAATCATTCGACGTCATTTTCTGCAATAATCCATGAGTTTGCCGCCGCTGTTCTATAAACTTCAGCGAAAAACTCATGTCCTATTACGTGATTACAGCATTACTGCCAGGGAATACCGCGATATCCCCTGGCAGCATTTTAATACCTATGTGACATGCAAATCATTCTGTTACTTTTTAATCTGTACTTTTTTGCCCTGTCCTTTTCCTTTTAAAAGTTTCTTGTAATCCTTAAGCTTGCTCTTCGGCACCTTGATCGTTGCTTTCGCATTGATTCCCTTTAGTGCCTTACTGCCAACCTTTGTCAGCTTTGTAGACCTGATCGTAAGCTTCGTAAGCGCTTTGTCGCCGTTAAACGCCTGTTTTCCGATCTCTTTTAAACCGGTTCCGGTTGTCACGGTCTGCAAACCTTTACAATTCGCAAATGCATTGTCGCCGATCTTTTGCACACTGTTCGGTAAGGAAATGCTCTTTAATGCCTTATCGCCCTTGAACGCGTTTGCTCCGATCGTCTTGCACTTGCTGCCGCTCTTAAATGTCACCTTGTTCAGCTTGGTACAGCCTGCAAATGCATTTTTACCGATAGACTTCACATTCTTACCGATCGTAACCTTTGTCAGCTTGGTGCATTTCTCAAATGCCTTATCGCCGATGGACGTCACATTATAAGTGATGCCGCCTGCCTGCACTTTATCCGGAATCGTCACGCTGGTAGCCTTATTCTTGTTGGCCGGTCCCGCGTAAGCAACTTCTTTGCCCTGCGAAGTCACCTTGTACTTATTGCTTCCGCTCGGAATCACGGTGCCCTTCTTCGGTCCTGCAGGAGCCTCGGAATTGCCGCCCGTCTGGCTCTCGCTGCTTCCTGTTTCACTGCTTCCCGGTTTTCCGGCCTCGCTGCTTCCTGTCTGGCTGCTTCCTGGTTTCTCTGTCTCACTGCTTCCTGTCTGGCTGCTTCCCGGTTCCTGCGTATCGCCTGGTTTCTGGGAATCGCCTGGTTTTTGCGTATCTCCCGGTTTCTGGGAATCGCCTGGTTTCTGCGTATCTCCCGGCTTCTGGGAATCGCCTGGTTTCTGGGAGTCGCCTGGTTTCTGCGTATCTCCTGGATTCTGGCTGCTTCCCGGTTTCTGCGTGTCTCCCGGCTTCTCGCTGCTTCCCGGTTTCTGCGTGTCTCCCGGCTTCTCGCTGCTTCCCGGTTTCTGCGTGTCTCCCGGTTTCTCGCTTTCTTCCGGCTCCTCCGTATCGTCGTCCGCGTTCGGTGAACGCTCTCCGAGAACCGCTGCATTTAATACGAGTGTCCCGTTTACTTTTCCGCCGGTCTTCGCGATCAGTCTCTCCTCGCTGCCTACCGGAATGGCGTCTGCAACCTGTGCTGCCGGCACCTGATTAAAGTAGAGGATATGTTTGTCTTTTACTTTCTTCTCGTTGGCGTCGCGGTTTAATACCAGCACGACTACGTCGGAATCTTCGTCATATGCAGGAACCGTCAAGTATGCCTTGTTGTCTCTGATCTCCACGGAAGTTCCCGCACTGTTTTCCGTGGTAGGTTCGTCCGTACCGATTCTGGTGACAAGGAATACCTTGATCGTATCCTTAGTCTTGTCGAAATCTGCCGGAATATCCATACCGATCGCCACCGTGTTTTCTCCGGTCCGCAGCGCTTCGCCGTACATTTGTCTCGCGCTCACCGCTTTCACGGAACCGTTTTCGTCAAATATCTCGGTGATAAAGGTCACTTCATCTTTATAGAAGAAGTTTCTGTTTACTTTGAGCTCTACAATCCTGCCTTTTTCCTCATCAATACCGATGCTGTCCACCGCAAAAATGTCGGAGGAAACGATCGAGAATTTCGCGCTTGCGTACTGGCCTGATTTCTTGGCGATTGCCCGCACATAGACATCCTGCGCGTCGGCCATCGCGTCCACGGTAATCAAACCTTCCCCGTTAATCGTGATCTTGTCGGAATCCAGCGGATACTGGTTCTGCGCATCATAGAGTTTGTACTCAAAACTTGCGCCGTCCGGGTTCTTCATCTCCAAGCCGTTCCATAATAATGTGGAGCTCGCCTGAACATTATTTCCTGCGAATACCGACTGCACATCGGTAGAAACCGTGATATCGGTCGGTACCGGCGATAACAGGCGCAGGTTATCGTAAGCCGTGCCGTTATTGAAGCTGACACAATCTAACGCCCTGTCGTTTCTCTGGTTTACATCTTTGAGAATCTTTCTCTTTGTGAGGTCAATATCTCCGTTCTCGTCATAGAAATCGAAGATGATATGTGCATAGGAACCCTGCTTGCGGATCAGTGTCAGATGATACCAATCCTCGGTTGTCACTTCGCCCTCAGCGCTATAGGAAGTATAACTGCTGCCGCCCGTCTGAATGGCAAGCTTGCCGTCATGATAAACCACGCAGGTATTTAACTTACCGTTCTTTAGGTCATGCGGATCGAATCCCGCGCCCTCTTTGGTGAAGCGGATATCCATCTCAATCACCACATCACTGTTTGTGTTGGCAATTGAGCCGGTCTTTTTACCTACCCCGTCGGTCACGAGATAACCGCTGGTTCCGTCGGGAGCCCCTGCGATAAACTCAACGCCCGGCTCTCCGGCCTTTTCACAGTTGTCTGCGAACAGCAAACTGTCCTTTGTACCCTCTTCGCCTGCCTCTAACACATCATTGGCTTTCACATGCAGTTTCAGAGCGCCTCTGACGATATCCTGCGTGTCGGCCGCGCGTATCGTGATATCCTGCGTAATCGCTTTCTCGTCCACGGTGAGCACACCGTCTGTTATCGTCAGCCACTTGAGATCATCTCCGAGCTTGCGCATATTGTCGGCGTCGCACACATACCAGATCAGGTCTCCCGCCTCTAAGCTCACCGGCTGGTTTTCTTTTGTCGCTGCAGCCGTAATCGTCAGGGCTTCGCCCGCCGTCACACAGGTACTGTCAGCCGTAAGTGTCAAAGCGTCAAATTTGAGCTGGCTCATATCTACGCCTGTTACCGCCAGCGTCCTAGAACCTGAAACGCCCGTGGCCGTCACGGTCGCCTTTACCGTAATCGTCTGGTTCTGCGCGCCGATACCGACATTCAATAATCCCGTTGCGTCAATAGTAATATTTTCGTCATCTAAGAGATTTTCTCCATTCGCGTCATACACTTCCCATGTAACAGCCGGATTACTCATCACTGCACCGTCTTTCGACGCACTGTAGCTGTACTGCAGGGTGTTGCCAGCCTGCAGGGTTGTCGCATCATCCTGCACCGTCACATTGATGGCGTCCGCCACAATCCTGGTAATCTTTGCGTTATCGACGCTCGTTCCTTTCACCACTTTCCAATGAGCTGCGCCAGCCGAAACGCCCATTGACATATTTCTCTGGTTGACGTTATTCTTTTCTACCTTTAATGTCTTACTGCCGTCCGGATTACACTGGTACACCCTCATACGGTTATCGTTGGAAGCGCTGTAACGGCCAATAAATTCAATGTGATACCATGCACCGTCTTCCAGTGCAAAATATTTCGTGAATGAACTGCTTCCAGTCTGGATCGCAAACTGATCTCCATTTCGCACAAATGACGTTCCCAGCTTTCCATCATCCAAACTCATAACACGGACACCGCCGCCATCCTGGTCAAAACGGACATCAATCTCCCACATCAGATCTTCCATGGAGTTGGCTTCCAGGCCCGGTACATTGCCTTTTCCTTTGTTAGCTTTGTCATCTGAATTAAAGTCTAAATTCTTCCAGTATTTGGTGTTATCCCAGGAAGTATCATCACTTAAGGTAAGTCCCTCTATCGTTGGCGCCTCATTACAATCGCTAAAAGCTGCCACCTCGTCCGCCGCAAGTCCGTCCGCTCTCGGCTGCTCATCCATCATGATGATCTCTTCGGAGGCCGCCGCTGCGCCGCCGATTGTAATTTCATATACTTTATTTACTTCATCCAAATTGGTGGATACATTCGGTATCATACCAATGACTGTCGGAAGCTCTGCCAACAGCGTCGTTCCCGCGCTGTTTGGAGTAACGCCAAAGTTGGTAAGTGAACTTGCCCCATTTGTAAACACATTGGTGGATATATTGGCAAGCTCAATCGTCGTGCCGCCGGATACCACCTGCATCCACGGGAGTTTTCCGCCCACATTGGGGTCCGCCAGATATGCAGGCAGGTCGCCTTCCGTATAGAACGTACTGGTGACATCAAGACCCGCTGCCTTAAGCGCCTCAACGATCGGGCCAACTTCGCCGACAACACCAGTCTGAGAGTCCGGCTTGTAAGCTCTGTCGGTAAATGCCACCGGTGTGCCGTTGACCGTCACCTCATAGTAATCGGTCTTGTCCTCGCTCGCCGCATATACATTGCCGCCCTCTTCGCTGAAGTCTGCGGTAAATACGCCGCCAAGTGACTTTAAGGCCGGAGCGCCTTCCTCATAAATCACATCATCAATCGGCCCCTGTCCGTATGCCTGGGGCGCCGTAGTGGAAAGGCCGCCTTCCGTTGCAAACTCTTTGGTCTCCAAGTTCATGGATACCGGCTGTAAGCCCTCCGCGCTTGCGGTCAGCGTAAACGCGCCCGCCTCGCGGGTAGACTGTAAAAACACACGGTTGACGCCGCACTCTGCAAATACATAGTCTTTGTGGTTTACGATACGCTCGCCGATACCGCTGTTGTAACCGCCAATAAAGGTCGCTTTGGTCGGGTCGCTTACGGTAAAGGTAATCTTGCTCTCATCAATCAGGCAGATATTGCCGTTTTCGTCGATCATCTCGACATCGACATACATCAGGTCGGAACCGTCCGCCAAAAATCCTTCCGGTCCTGTCATCGGTTTTAAGCGCACGGTCGCTTTGGCGCCCGCGGTCACAACCTCGTCCTCCGCTACGACCTCATCTCTGTCATTGTATGCTTTGGCGC
>CANONN010000060.1 GCA_947567625.1 uncultured Roseburia sp.
GGCAATTGCAAAACATCTAAATGGAATCACGCCAGATTTCAAAATGATTGACATAAAAAAGAATCTTATTGAAAATGTATATACAGTGGGAGACAATATTAAAAAATTAAATATTGATAGTAGTCAGACATATAATGTAAATGGTAATCTTGTAAACTAGGGGGGATGGAATATGAATATTTGGAAAAAACAGACGCTGGCATTGTTGCTCACTTTACTAACCGGGTTTACGGCGGTTTTTTCGACTACACAAATCGTAAAAGCGCAGAAAGCCAGTACATCGCAGGATGCCTTTTGGAATTATGACAATGAATTGACAGAGACGCAGGGGGCGTTCACCTACTATGCGTTTACCTCTCAGGACGAAAAAGAAGCCTGGATTTATGAGATAGAGGTTGACCAGAGCCAAAATTACACTACACTAAGTATTCCCGAAATACTTGGCGGCAAAAGGGTGACGTGTATTGGATATACGGAACAAAAGGATGAAGACAGGGATGATAATTATTACAAAAATATCATTGGCAGAACAGTGGAACCGTATCACAATAGCTGCGGAAATGTACCCTATCTTGAAAAGGTTTCAAAGATAGCTCTTCCAGAATCCCTTACGGTGATACAGCCAGGAACATTTAGCGGTTTTAGTGGTCTAAAAAGCATCCAGTATCCGAGCCAGGTTTCGTCCCTTGAGGCATACGTGTTTTACGGTTGTAAACGATTGAAGACAATCACACTTCCACAGGGTTTGGCTGTGTGGGATTCCATGGCAATTGTAGATTGTCCAAAGCTGCAGGAGCTAATTGTGCCCGCAGATAATAAGGCGTTCCAGTTGAAAGACGGATGCGTGATAACCAAAAAGGGAAAGCGGTTAGTTTGTACTTACTCCAGAGTTAAGACGCTAAAGATACCAAATGGAGTAAAGACGATTCAAAAATATGCACTTTCTAACGCGGTGTCCAAAGTAATCGAGATCCCGGCTTCGGTGGTTAAAATTGAAGCACAGGCTTTTGAGAGGGAATATGGTATTCAGAATACTAAAATAAACAATGTTACGGTTTCCCGCAAAAATAAAATCTATGCCAAAGACGGGCAGTGCATTTATCAAAAGAAAGATCAGTCATTGACAGTTGGAATTCCCAATAAGAAGGGGGTGCTAAATGTTTCAAATAAGATAAAAAATATAAATAATGCCTATAGTTTGGTAAATTGTAATATTTCAGAAAAGATGTTGGAAAAGGTAGTGCTTCCCAAACAGTTAAAAACAGTGACGGCACAGGGATTTTCACCGTTGACACATGCGAAGCAAATCTATTTTTCAGGGACAAAGCCTCCAACAGTAAAAAAAGTAGTCAAGGGCAGTACGCCATTGCCATGTCTTGGAACAATCTATGTGCCATCGGCTTCTTATGAAAAGTATAAGAGTTGGTATAAAAAATATAACTGTTGGAAAAAAGTAACGATGATGCAATATTGAAAAAATACGGTTGCCGTTATTTTCAATGTAGAATAGATGCCGTCTGCCGTCTGCAATTGGCAAAGATCAAGCAGCTTTGGAGGAAAAAAATGAAAAGAACAAATTTAACAGCGCTTGTGCTTGCGCTCATGACCAGCCTTGCATTGCAGGCAACGCCGTCGGATATCGCATATGCGCAAGCGGCTGCAAACAAAATGACGAACCAGGCTGTACGGGCTATCAAGAATACAGAAAAGTACGAAGCTACAGAGAAGCAGATGCCAGCAGGTCAGTGTGTATGGGATACGCATGATACGAAAAATATTCAAACCACGAAAAATCAGGCGCCGACAGAACAGGATTTATATTGGGATTATGACAATGAGTTGACAGAGACGCAGGATGCCTTTACCTATCATGCGATTCCCTCAAAAGACGGGAAAGAGGCGTGGATTTACGAGATATCTGTCAGGCAGTCAAAAGATTGCACTACATTATATATACCGGAAATGCTGGGTGATAAGAAGGTAACCTGCATCGGCTATACTTCTATGAAGAATCCAGATGATGACGGTGATAGTTTATATAATATATTAGGCTATTCCGTTCAGCCGTTTCATGATGTAGACGGGGGATATGAGATGCCCAGAATCCTGTCCGTTGCATTGCCGGATTCCCTTAAGGTGATAAAACCAGCGGCATTTAGCGGGTTTGACCATATGAGGGAAATCAAGTTTCCGGCACAGGTGACATCAGTAGAAGCACACTTGTTTTATGGCTGCGACTATTTAGAAAAGGTTAGGCTCCCGGAAAATCTAATACAATTAGAGAGTGCGGCATTTGAAAACTGTCCGAAATTAAAGAAAATGACGTTGTCTTCTTCCAATCAAACGTATCAGATCAAGGGCGGATGCGTCATTACCAAGAAAGACAAAGCATTGGTGTTTTCCTTTTCAAAGAAAAAGACACTGAATATACCAGACGGAGTTAAAATTTTAAAAAAACACGCGCTCTCTGAATGTGTATCCGCGACTGTCAAAATTCCGGCGTCGGTAAATAAGATTGAGTCTGGAGTATTCCATCAGACCTATGGGCATCAGAATAAAAAAGTAAAAAATGTCACTGTTTCAAAGAAGAATAAGGTATATGCTAAGGATGGACAGTGTATTTATCATCGCAAAGATCAGACGTTGGCAATTGCGATACCGGACAAAAACGGCGTGCTGCATATCTCGGAGAAGGTCAGGCATTTGACAGATACATACAGCCTGGTTAATTGTGATACTTATGAGAAATGGCTTGAGAAAGTGGTTCTGCCCAGGCAATTGAAAACCATCAAACAGCAGGGGGGAAATCCACTGTTGACTGGGACGAGAAATATATACTTTACCGGCAAAACCCCGCCTAAGGTAAAGCTGAGGAAAAATATTGGATTATTTATGAGCTACACAAGTATATATGTACCGAAAGCATCTTATAATAAATATAAGAATTGGTATAAGAAATATAATGATTCGGGCATGAAATTGCATACGTTTTAAGACACCTTGTATTGAATGAAAAGAGGAACAGTTTGGTAAATAGGGAAGCCAAAAACTGAGCTGTTACGAAAAGAGTTAGAAATGAATGAAAATTTCTTGCAAGATTTTTGATACAATGTTATAATAGCGAAAAATGTAAACGCATAGAAAAAGAGAGTACATTTGTCGGAAATTTACAGAGAAATTTTCAATTCGCACTAAAGGATTGTTACAATAACTATTCTGACGGTGATGAATTTGCTGAGAGAAAATGAGGGAAGGCAGATGGAAGATGGCTTTAGAGCGGCAGGGCTGAACCATTGTGGATAAGCTCTGACAGGCCCGCCTGTTACAGCGGATAGGAAATGAGACTTTCATTTTATAAGAAAGTGAATAGGAAGTGGTACCACGGGAATAAATCTCGTCTTCCGGCTGTCAAAGGCGGAAGACGGGGTTTTTTATTTTATAGGAATAAGGAGACAGAAACCATGAGCAAAAAAGGGAAATTTTATATGACAACGGCGATCGCCTATACTTCGGGCAAGCCGCATATTGGCAATACCTACGAGATCGTGTTGGCGGACGCCATCGCGCGTTATAAGCGGAAAGAGGGCTATGACGTTTACTTTCAGACGGGAACCGACGAGCACGGGCAGAAGATTCAGGAAAAAGCCGAGAAGGCAGGCATCAGCCCCAAGGAATATGTGGACAAAGTGGCGGGTGATGTAAAGCACATCTGGGATTTAATGAATACCTCTTATGATAATTTTGTGCGCACGACCGATTCCGACCATGAGGAGCAGGTGCAGAAGATTTTTAAGAAGCTGTACGACAAGGGCGATATCTATAAAGGCGCCTATGAGGGGATGTATTGTACACCCTGCGAGTCATTTTGGACGGATTCGCAGTTGGTAGACGGCAAATGTCCCGATTGCGGGCGCGAGGTAAAACCGGCCAAAGAGGAAGCCTATTTCTTTAAAATGAGTAAATATGCCGATCGATTGATTGAGCATATCAACACCCATCCTGAATTTATCCAGCCCGTTTCGCGCAAAAATGAGATGATGAACAACTTTTTGCTGCCGGGATTACAGGACCTTTGTGTGTCGAGGACCTCATTTTCGTGGGGAGTGACGGTAGATTTTGACCCAAAACATGTAGTCTATGTGTGGCTTGATGCCCTGACCAACTATATTACCAAGATCGGTTATGATGCCGCCGGGGCCTCTACGGAATTATTCCAGACAAACTGGCCGGCGGATTTGCATTTGATCGGAAAAGATATCATCCGTTTCCATACGATATATTGGCCGATCTTTTTGATGGCGCTCGATCTGCCGCTGCCCAGACAGGTATTTGGCCATCCGTGGCTGCTGCAGGGCGGAGAGAAGATGAGCAAATCCCGGGGCAATGTGATCTATGCGGATGATATGGCGGACTTGTTTGGCGTGGATGCCACGCGGTATTTTGTTCTGCATGAGATGCCGTTTGAGAATGACGGAATCATCACATGGGAGCTGGTGGTCGAGCGATTCAACTCCGATCTTGCCAATGTGCTGGGCAATCTGGTGAACCGCACGGTTTCCATGAGCAACAAATATTTTGGCGGTATTGTTGCCGCAACAGGCGTTACCGACGAAGTCGATGCCGATTTAAAGGCGTTTGTGACCGCGGCAAGAGATAAGATCGCCGAAAAAATGGCGGGTCTGCGGGTGGCTGATGCCATATCAGAAGTGTTTGCACTATTTAAGAGGTGTAATAAATACATCGACGAGACGGCGCCTTGGGTGCTTGCCAAAGAAGAGGCGAAAAGAGAGCGCTTGAGCGAAGTGCTCTACAATCTGGTGGAGGCGATTGCGATCGGGGCTTCTCTGTTGGAGAGCTTTTTGCCCGAGACAGCGGAGAAAATCGCCGGGCAGCTAAATGCGCCGCTGCGTGAATATGATGATTTGGACAAGTTTGGCCTCTATGAGAGCGGCACGAAGGTAGCGGAGAAACCGGAAATTCTTTTTGCGCGCCTGGACGTGAAAGAGATTATGCCAAAAGTCGAAGCGATACGAGAAGCGCAGCGAAAAGAATATGAGGCAGAAATGCGTGCGCTGGGTGAGGAGATCACCGAGGAAAACGTATCTGCTGAAGAAGCTGTCATTGATATTGAGCCAAAAGAAGAAATTGAATATGATGATTTTATGAAAATGCAGTTTCAGGTTGGTGTCATTTTGGAATGTAAGGCGGTGGAGAAATCGAAAAAGCTGCTCTGTTCCCAGGTCAAGATCGGCAGCCAGGTGAAACAGATCGTCTCCGGTATCCGCAAATATTATACGCCGGAAGAGATGGTCGGTAAAAAGGTAATGGTATTGGTGAATCTGAAACCGGCGAAACTCGCAGGTGTCTTATCGGAAGGCATGCTGCTGTGTGCGGAGGACACCGAAGGAAATCTGGCGCTGCTTACACCGGAGAAAGACATGCCGTCGGGAGCGGAGATCTGTTAAGAACTCCTGTAAGAATGAATGAAAAGAGAGGTACATGATGATTTTTGAATCACATGCACACTATGATGATGAAAAATTTGACCGGGACAGGGAACGGCTGCTTGCATCTTTGCCCGGTCAAAATATCGGAAGAGTGATAAACGTCGGGGCTTCCATTGCATCGACAGAGACAACGCTGGCTTTGGCCAGGGAGTATGATTTTATATATGCCGCGGTGGGGGTGCACCCGAGCGATGTGGACGGGTTGAATGAACAGACATTTGCCTGGCTCAGAGAACAGACCGCACGGGAGAAGACGGTGGCGGTGGGTGAGATCGGTCTGGACTATTACTGGGAGAAAGACCCGCAGGCGCAGGAACGGCAGCGTTACTGGTTTCGGCAGCAGCTGCGGCTGGCACAGGAAACGGACTTGCCGGTGATTATTCATTCCAGGGATGCCGCCGCGGATACCATACAGGTGATGCGAGATGCGGGAGCAGAGAACATACCGGGTGTAATACACTGTTATGCCTACTCGCCGGAACTGGCACAGGAGTTGATCCGCATGGGCTATTACATCGGCGTGGGCGGTGTGATCACTTTCAAAAACGCCAGAAAACTCAAAGAGACCGTGGAAGCAGTTCCGCTGGAGCGGATTCTCTTAGAGACAGACTGCCCATATATGGCGCCGGAGCCCCACCGCGGCACGCGCAATGACTCCACCAACATCCCCTATATTGTACAAAAGATAGCAAAGATCAAGCAGATTCCTGCGGAGCAGGTGGAGGCTGTAACCTGGGACAATGCATGCCGCCTGTTTCAAAAGGTGAGCGCCCCGCTGTCAGGAGATTTTTCAACTTAGAATCTTGACATCTCCGGTGTGTTTGCCCAGTAGCGTTTGGGCATCAACTGCATCTGCAGGGAGGGGTTGGTTCTGGCCTTTATCGCAATATGGTCAAAGAATGTAAGCCAGAGAGCGCGGTATTCTGATTCGTTATCGGAATACCGCGTTATTTTGTCGAGATCAAGATCGGCGGTGTCGGAGAGTATAAAGTTCTTGGCAGCTTTGTGGATAGCGGCCAGCCCGTGGGTTTTATCATAAATGATAAAGTTCTCCATCGGCAGACGGTCGGTAAAATGTTCTGCCACATAGGGCAGCACATAGTCTTTTGGCTCTATGGTGGAGAACAGGACGCCGTTTTCCAGCTCGGCAAAGCGCAGGAATTCCAGATGGTGGCATGCCTCACGGTTAGTAGAACGGCATAATTCAAAGATGCGGTAAACACAGGGTTCTCCGAGCGCCAGCAGCACCCGGTCGCCGTCGTTGCAGGAAAAGCCGAGCAGGACCGTTCGATAGATGGCATCGGCCTTGTCTATTTTTTGGCGGGAATGGGTTTCACCGGACATGGCAGCCTGATAGATATTTTCATAGAAGTTTCTGCCAAGGCGGCTGATGATCGTTTCCATCACCTTTTGTGTTTTTTCAAACGAGGGCGTGACCGTGCGGTATTCACAAAACAGTTCATAATTTTCCGCTTGACCGGTCTGTAAGCGGATATTTTTGTGCCCAAGCCTGCTGGCACAGGCATCATAGATGCCGGTAAAAATGCCCTCCAAACTGTTTTCGCAGAGAAATATATACATGGTAATCGTTACCTCCGTCCGTATATTATGGTATTATCCCACATCAAATAAAGATAGCTGTTGATAGCCGCTCTCCCTTATTTCCCTTGGAATCTGTGTGCGGTCTGCCATCAGGTGCGAGCAGATATAATTCTCTTCCAGCTTGGTGGGATACATCATCCTGCCGGAGCAGGTGATAAAATAGAGGGCGCGTTTTAAGACAACGCCAATCTTTTTCAGATCGTCAAAGGAGAGCGTGGAAGTCCTTCTGGCTTTTACAATGCGCGACGCGGACTTATAGCCGATGCCAGGCACACGCAGCAGTGTCTTGTAGTCGGCGCGGTTAATCTCTACCGGAAAATATTCCAGGTGGCGCAGCGCCCAGTCGCACTTGGGGTCAAGATAGATGTTAAAATTTGGTTTGTCCTCGGACAGAAGTTCCGCCACCGAAAAATGATAATAGCGCAGGAGCCAGTCGGCCTGGTAGAGGCGGTGCTCCCGCAGAAGCGGCGGGCCGCTCGGCAGCATGGGCAGTCTTGAGTCACAGTTGACATTGACAAAGGCGGAGTAAAATACACGTTTGAGACCGAATTTCTCATAGAGTGCCTCCGTGACGCTCATAATCTGATAATCGTTCTCCGGTGTGGCGCCGATAATCATCTGGGTGCTCTGGCCCGCGGGCACAAACTTGGGGGCCTTTTTGTAAACGGTGAGCTCATGCTTGTTTTCGACGATACCGGACTGAATCTGCCGCATAGGTTTTAAAATGGAGGCTCTGGATTTGTAGGGAGCGAGCTGTTTTAAGCCGTTGGCAGTCGGGAGTTCTAAATTGATACTCATGCGGTCTGCGAGAAATCCGGTGCGCGCAATCAGCGCCGGGTCGGCGCCCGGGATTGCCTTGACATGGATGTATCCGTTGAAATGATACTCCTGGCGCAGCTTGAGCAGCGCCTGATAAATCAGGTCCATGGTATAGTTGGGGCTAATCAGGATGCCGGAGCTTAGAAACAGTCCTTCGATATAATTCCTGCGGTAAAATTCCATTGTGAGCGTGCAGATTTCGTCCGGCGTAAAAGCGGCTCTGGGCAGATCATTATTGCAATTGTTCTGGCAGTAAGCACAGTTAAAGATACATTCATTGGTAAAAAGAATCTTCAGAAGAGAGACACAGCGGCCGTCCGCTGCAAAGGCGTGGCAGAGGCCGGAGGCAAATGTATTGCCCATACTTCTGCCGTCGCCTTTGCGGTCGACGCCGCTGGAGGTACAGGCGACGTCATACTTGGCAGCGTCTGTAAGAATGGCAAGTTTTTCTGTTAAAGACATATTCTGCTGTATATTCACGCCGCAACCTCCTGCAATAAATTGAACTTATGTTCGATATCATTATAGTACATATGTTCGGAAAAAGCAAGGGAAAATATGTCTGTTAATTATTTCAAATTTATGTCATAGATTTAACATCTATTTAATTTCTTTATTTCCCATAATATGTTAAAATGACGCAAAAACTATATGATCAGGCATAGTCTGGTATATGAAAATGAAAATCTGCCCCCTAACGATACGAATCTAAAAGGGGCAGGATTCGGAAAGGACACATATGAAAAACAAATTTTCCAGATTGATTGCAGGCGTGCTTGCCGCCGCAGTCATATTTACAACGGGAGATTTTCCTGTCTATGCGCAGGAACCAGAGATTGCGGTGACGAAAACAGGCCATGTGGACGTTATGATCACCGCGGGTATACCTATGAAGTCGGCCACCGAATTTTCCGTGTCATTGAAGGAAATCTCAGGAGCAGGCTTTGCGGACACACAGAATATCGTTTTGGATGTGCAGGGCAACAATGAAAAAGAACCGCCCAGAGCCAATGCGGTGTTTGCCGATTTGGAGGACGGCCTTTATGAGCTTCGAGTGACCAGTGGCGGCTACCTCGCCTACACGCAGGAGATCACGGTGGAGGGGTTTCATTACCGCCTGGAGCTTAGCACCGGAAAGTCGGCCGCATCGTCACATATGGGACTTCTCGTCAAGGGAGATGTCAACGGAGACGGCACGCTCGACGCGCTTGATGCCGAGCGCATTGTTGACTGCATTGAAGCGGGCGTTTTTGACGCGCCTTGCGATTTAAACGGAGACGGCACCGTAGATCTGCTTGATCTCAATTACTTTACGGGCTTTTATGAGGGATTTACAGGTCAGCAGGCGGTGCCTGAGGTCTCAATTCCGTTAAAAGCAGTGGACGTGAGCACCGGAGAAGGTGTCTCCGTCGTGGAGGGAAGCCTTGCGGAGCTTACCGCCGGTGAGGCCGGCGTCGTCCTGATGCCGCAGAACGGAGAAGCGATCTCAGAATCCAATCCGATCGAAGTTAATTTCGACTTTACCCGGACCGAAAAACCGATGCTGTTAAATGGTATGGTTTTTACCTCACCGCGCGGAAACGGCAATGCGGTCGAGGAGGGAACGGTCACTGTCATATATGAAGATAACGGCGAGAAACAGGCGCAGATTGTCATCCGCTCTTCCGAGCGGATAGCGCCGGAGCGTTCCCTCAAAGCGGACGCGCCGTTTTATGCGACGCTTGATGCCAACGGGGAAATCGTCATTGACCTTGGCGGACAGATTGCCGTTAAGAAAGTGACGCTGACGATCACCGCCACGTCGAACAGAAAGAATCTGGCGGAGATTACCAAAGTAGAGTTTTTAAATGACATGGAGAGCCGCATACCGGAGCCGGTCATGAATATACCGACAAATGTGACAGCCGTCGCCAAGGATAAAGAGTTTGTCGTGAGCTGGAACAGAGAGAGCAATGTCACCGGCTATGAGATCTGTGTGACGGACGGCGTGGATACCGATTATATCAGAACCACCGTCACATCGTTTAATGTCCGTCAGTTTAACAAAGATAAGCTTAAAAACGGTACGCAGTATACGGTCAGCGTACAGTCGGTCAACGGTGAATGGCGAAGCGGTTACTCGCAGAGTGTCACCGTAGTGCCAAAAGCGAGCCAGGTGCCGGATGCCCCTGACCGTGTTTCTGTCACGGGCGGATACCGCAGTATTCGCGTCGGCTGGAGTGAGACGGAGGATGCGGAAAGCTACAATATCTATTATCGCAAAGACGGTGATGAAAATGTCATCAAGGTAGCCGGCATTACCGAGCTCTCACATCAGATCGAGGGATTGGAGGACAACACAAAGTATCTTGTGTATGTCACAGCCGTAAATGAAATCGGAGAGGGCAAGGCGTCGCTGACGGCTGCCGATCTCACGCTTGCCGGTTTGGCGCCGGTAGCTTTGCCGGAGTATAAACTCATCAATACCTCCAATGGGGAGGGCAAACTCAGCAGTCATATTGTTTCCGCGTCCGTTCCCGGGGCAGTCATGGTTGACAGCCCGCTTGACGCGCAGGAAGGCAGCGCGCTCGGGCTTTTCGACAACAGCTTCACGTCTTATCTGAAACGGGATGACTGGGATTACGGCGGCGCATATCCGGGCGCCGACAAAGGCGTTATTGCGCAGTTTGACGACGTTTATTCCATCGGAATGATATCATTTGCCGAGCCGCTGGATGTCGGTACCTACAGCTTTGCCAGCGCCTATTACTGGGATGAAAACGGCGTCAGACAGCCGATAAGCAATCTATCCATACAACAGAAAGCGAGCGGAAACCGCAGATATTATATCATCCGTTTCAGAGAGCCGGTCAACACATCGAAGATACAGTTTGGTGTCGGCAGATACGGTTCTTCGCCGCGGAGTGTCACGATTTCCGAAGTGCGATTCCATGCGTATGACAGCCTGGAGCAGGATATCATGAATCTGTACGCCGATAATCTTCATATTGTGTTAAAAGACGGCGTGACCGCCGCTATGATAGAGGCGTTGCAGACAAGGCTGGATACGCCTGACGCACAGAGCGGAGAATATCATCCGTTTAAAGACAGTCTGCAAAAAGAACTAACAATGGCAAAACAGCTTTTGGAAACGCCGGGGCTTGCGGATGTTGTTTCGATCAACCCCATGGTCAGCTCCAAAAAAGACGCACAGATCTCGGTCGGCGGGTTGAATTCCTGGCAGCCGCTTGGCGTATCCGCGGCTGCGGGCGAAGAAATCGTCGTCTATGTGGGATATCCGGGCATGGAATCCGGGAAGTCCACAAGCTTGAGCCTGGTATTTACCCAGTATCATGCAGAGTCCGGCGGATTTTTCAAGAGTATTGCATTGAAATCGGGAAGAAATGAAATCACTGTGCCAAAGATTGCCTCGCTCGATGTGGAGTCCGGCGGCGCTCTCTATGTTCAATATGGAGGAAACAATGATAAGGACGCGTACGCAGTCAGGGTGAGCGGCGGCACGAAATTCCCGGTGCTAAGTGTTTACGGTGTGACAGGGGAAGAGCGCACGCAAAGGATTCAAAATTATGTAACGGAACTGAGCGATTATGTGGCCGGGCTCGAGGCTGAGCATGAAAAATCACATAAGAACAGTGGAAACCGCAATGTTGCATATGATTACAGCGCACCCAACTGTATTGCCAATTCCACGGATATTGTCATGAATCAGATGATGCTCTCTATGCCGGCCAGCCAGATTCTGGCAGGTCTTGGCGCCGAAAACCGCGAGGAGAGACTTGCCGATACCATCACGGCGATGGAAAATATGCTGGAACTGTTTTATCAGCACAAGGGCTTGAGCAAATCCTTTGCGGAGGGGACGCCGGACGAGGTGATCGCTAAGAACCATCTGCCGTACACCTATCAGAATATCCGCTATATGAGGATGTTTGCCGGTGCCTTTATGTATGCGTCAGGCAACCATATCGGTATCGAGTGGAATGAGACAAAGGGAATGATGGGCGGTGTGCCAGTCATTTCGTCTGAAAACGGAAAATATACCAGCGGCCGGTATTTCGGATGGGGAATCGCACACGAGATCGGACATACGATCAACCAGTCCGCCTATGCACATGCGGAGGTAACCAACAATTACTTTGCGGTTTTGGCGCAGGCCAAAGACAGCAATGACAGTGTCAGATTCCAGTATCCAAACGTATTTAAGAAAGTGACTTCGGGCACAAAAGGATACGCGGACAACGTATTTACCCAGCTTGGTATGTACTGGCAGCTGCATCTGGCCTACGACAGAGCTTACAATTTTAAGACATACGACACCTATCAGGAGATGACTGACCATCTGTTCTTTGCACGCGTGGACAGCTATGCGAGAAACACGGCGGCGGCGCCCGCCCCGGGCGGCATTGCCTTAACGCTTGCGTCCGACCGCGATCAGAACCTGATGCGTTTAGCGAGTGCGGCGGCGGAGCGCAACCTGAGCGAGTTTTTTGAGCGCTGGGGCATGACGCCGGATGAGACGACGGCCGCTTATCTCGGACAGTTTGCGCCGGAGGAACGCGCGATCTATTATGTGGATGATGAAGCCAGAGTATTTGAGATGGAGCAGGGCAGCAGTACTGCCATCGCAGGGAAAAACGTTGTGAAGGCCAAGGCATCGGCAAGCGGCAGCGAAGTGACGGTGACCATGAACATTTCCGCGGATGACGCGGCGCTACAGGGTTATGAGATTGTCCGCGTCTATACGCAGTTCGGTGAGGAGACACGGGAAGTTGCCGGATTTACGCAGGGAGATACCTTTGTGGACCGCGTGATTTCTAACCGTGCCGTATTCTATGAGGTGACAGCGATTGACAAATGCATGAACCGCTCGGCCATCGCGCGGACTGCGGCAGTAAAAGGCGATGGGGACGGCCTGCAGGATAAGGCGTTCTGGAACGTCGTTACCAATATGACATCAAAGGATGACAGCACTGTGGATGCGACAGAGGGTGATCCGTGCGAGCCAGGAAAAGTACCTGCTTCCGATCGCATGATCGACAATGATGCAGCCACAACCTTTACGGGAATGGCCGAGACCGAAGATCCTTATATGATACTGGAATTAAACCAGATGACGCAGCTTTCGGCATTGCGCTATCGGAAAACGGGGGAGGGTACGCCGATTTCCCGCTATGAGATCGCAGTCAGTGCGGACGGCAAAGAATATAAGACGGTCAAAGAGGGGACATTTGCCCTGTCGGCTGACGGCAGTGACACCGTATACTTTGAAAATGGCCAGGATGATTGGATTTGCACGTATGATGCGTCCTATGTCAAATTGACGGCCAAAGGCCAGGCAGGCGCAGAGATTTCCGTCAGCGAACTTGATCTGTTCGGCCCGTCCGGTGACAATATCGAGTTCTTGTCGTCGGAGAGCGGTATCGCCGGAATTGGCATATTGAACGATGATTATGTGTACGAACAGAGTACCGGGGCAAAGATTCCGAAAGGTTCCCTGGTATTTACCGGAACCTATAAAGGAAATCCCGCTTACAATGTCGTGGTGCTCTACGATGAGAACGGGGAAATTGTCGGCGGCGTCAATGAAAAGGAAGAGCTTGTCGCACAGCAGATTATTCTGGCGCCGGATATCGACAGCCCGCTGCTCGGAGAGACATCGGAGGGCAGATGGATTTATTGGATTGAGCCGCAGCACAATGTGACACTTTCTGCTAAAGTGCGCGCGGAATTGTATCGCGTCGACAATGCTATGACAAACGGAGGACAGAGAATGGTGAGTGATACACTGTTTGTGGAGCTTCCGGCAGAATTACCGCCAGTCAATTTGAAATGAGGAAAATATGATGAAAAAATTTATGCGAATTATAATACTTTTCACGATTTGCCTGTTTGCAAGTGTGAATTCTGTTAAGGCTCAGACGGCAGAGACTGTTTCATTGCGCGCAGACGGCAATACGGCGGATGTCACACTGTTGCGTCCGCAGACGGAAGGCAATGACGAGATTTTATCCCTGCAGTTAAATCTCAAGATCGAGACGAAAGAGGGAGACGCCAGCCAAAACCGCGTATCGTTTGTGTTTGACAACGGAGTGACGAGCGCGGTCAGGACTTCCCGCTATCATGAGGAAACCGGTATCCTCACACTTTATATATCGGGCGAGCAAAATCTCTACGAGAACGAATCGTTAAAACTGGGAAAGGTCGTGCTCGATTCGGCTGCCGCGCTCGGCGTGACGGCCAGTGTCAGCGTCGCTGACGACAGTCTGGTGCTGGTCAATGCCGCGTATATGATGCAGGAGGCGGCTATGGCATCCTCACAGCCGGTCGATGTGGTGGTAGGCCGCGGCGGGAAAGACATTCCCGCAAACAGCCAGACAGTGGACGATATTACGATCAACAGTGAAAAGACAGACGCCGTGACGGACACGAGAAAATCCCAGAGTATGAAAGTGAATGTAGCAAAGCTTACCTTTACGGTGGGAGATGAGGCAAAGACGCTCAAAGTCACCAAGGCAAAAGGAAAAATCACTTACAAAACCAGCAATAGTAAGGTTGCGAAAGTAAGCGCAAAAGGGAAAGTGACGCCCAAAGGGGCAGGAAAAGCGACGATTACGGTAAAAGCTGCGGGTAACAGCACTTACAAAGAAAAGACCGTCAAAGTAGCGGTGGTCGTAAAGCCTAAGAAACCGGGAGAAGTCAAAGCGGTCAGTGTACGCGCCGGCAAGCAAAAAGGGACGGCAAAGGTCACCTGGAAGAAAGGGACGGCGGCGAGCGGATACCAGATTCAGTACTCTTATAATAAAAATATGAAAACGTACACGATCGTGGAAGTGAGCAAGGGCAGCACAGCGGCAAAAACTCTGAAAAATCTGGCATCAGGCAAGACGGTTTACGTTCGCGTGCGGGCCTATAAGACACAAAATAAAGTGATCAACTATGGAAAGTGGAGCAAAAAAATCAAATGCGCTTCCAAAATTTCTTAAAAATTGATTTATGCGAGTGATACGAGATACTATGATCGGCTAATCAAGTTATATTGCGGGGATATCATGATCTCTCAATTGTGTTATCACACAGAGAACGGCAGGCATACCTGCCGTTCTCTGCAATTATCACATAGCGGCAGGAGGGGAACGAAAATTATATGGAACATAATAGTTTGGCGAGATTTCAATCGTCGGAGGAATTTGAGACTTACTGGAATGAGAACTACAGAGAAGTTGTGTATGAAGACGTAAAGGAAGCCTTTGAGGATTTTGTGACGTCCGCAGCCGGCCATATTTATCTCTCGGATTATGAGGAGAAGGGCTGTATTTCTAAGGCAGATTTTAAAGCCAATTTGTCCCAGGAGGCGCAGTTTACGTTTCAGGATGCGCTGACGGAGGTATTTTATGAGAAAAATCCTGATCTCTACGAGACGGCGTTTGCCATCTATGAAGAGGAGCAGATGAATGGAGAGACAGGCGCAGGGATAGCCCGCGTATTTCATGAGACGTTTGGACAATTATATGATGCTTTTTTAGACCGATTGTTTGAGGAGAAGCTTAAAGAGAGATAGTAACAGTTCGGCCTGCAACTGCGCACCTGCTGTGCAGTTAGCAGCCAGTAATGCTGAACTGTTACAAGTGATAACACAGATCGGAAAGGAGCCGCGATGGCGACACTGGGCAAACCACAAAATACAATTGCCATATTGCAAAAGTACAACTTTAATTTCCAGAAAAAATTCGGACAAAATTTCCTCATTGATACTCATGTGCTGGATAAGATCATTGGCGCTGCCAACATTACCAGAGACGACTTCGTGCTCGAAATCGGACCGGGCATCGGGACGATGACGCAGTATCTCTGCGAAAATGCAAGGGAGGTGGCGGCGGTGGAGATCGATGCCAATCTGATTCCCATTTTGGCCGATACGTTGCAGGATTACGATAACGTGACCGTGATCAACAAAGATATTCTAAAAATGGATATCTGCGCGCTTGTGCAGGAGAAAAACGGCGGCAGGCCGATTAAAGTGGTAGCCAATCTTCCCTATTATATCACAACGCCGATTGTCATGGGTCTTTTTGAGAGCCATGTACCGATCGAGAGCATTACGGTCATGGTACAGAAAGAGGTGGCGGACCGTATGCAGGTCGGTCCCGGAACAAAGGACTATGGGGCATTGTCGCTGGCTGTCCAGTATTATGCCAGACCGGAAATTGTAGCGCATGTGCCGCCAAATTGCTTTATGCCGAGACCAAAGGTCGGCAGTGCCGTGATACGGCTGACTAGATATGAACAGCCGCCTGTGCAGACAAAGGACGAGAGCTTGATGTTTCGCCTGATTCGTGCGGCGTTCAATCAGCGGCGCAAGACGTTGGCCAATGCGCTCGGCAATTCACCGGAGATTGCTCTGCCGAAGCATGTGATCGAGCAGAGTATCGCAGAGCTGGGACAGCCGGCGACGGTGCGGGGGGAAAAACTGACGCTGGCACAGTTTGCCGAACTTGCCGATTTGATATATTACCGATTGAGGCAATGATGTTATTTGGCTTTTATGGTAAGATGGTCATTCTTATTCGAGCCGTCAATATCCATGGTATTAATATAGAGGCGATAGTACTTTTTCTTTTTTAACTTTAGTTTTTTCTTGCCGTAAAGCTTCAACACGCCGGTTTTTGGGTTTTGGCGCGTGCGGTAAGTATGTGTAATGGTAGCGGTATCGCTTCCCTGCTTGAAAACCATGACTGCATACTGGCCGCTGTTTTTTTATGTCTTTGCATTTATATATGTTATATCCGCAGATATAACTGCGGGCTTCCAGTCGCCCTTTCCTAATTTTGGTATTGATGGCAAAGGGAAGGGACGCCTCCTCGCTTTCCAGCGCGTAAACGATTTCACCCAGGTACAGAGCCAGAAGAGCTTCCTTTGTTATCTTTTTCTTAAACTGAAAGGTGATCTGATTTGTCTTTGCGGATTTACGGTATAAGGAACGGGAAAAACGGTATTTCTCGTCATACAGGGGATGATACTGTGCAATATAGTGTTTGATCAAGGATTCTACGCGACGGAAACAGGAGCAGGCAGGTGCAATCCTGCTTTCCTCCTCATCCGGGTCCCATCCGCTGAGCGATTCATAGGCTGTTTCCGGGTCGGTTCCCGAATCAGTGCGAAAGGCCGTCAGATATGTTTTTAGCGCCCGTATCAGCGCATAGCCGTTTTCGGGCGTCAGTTCTTCAGGAATAACGGCGGCAAGCGCTTTTCCCGCCGCATCCCATTTGTCGGCAAGTTCCTTTTTTTCTGCGCAGAGCGTCCCTTCCGCTACCACCGTGACAGGGAATGTTATGGTCATATTCCGGCATTTGAATGTGACATTGGCAGTGCCCGGTTCTTTTGTCTCGGCATATCCGCTCTCTTCCTGGACGGACAGAACCTCCGGGTGGTCAGAGGCGTAGGATGCCCCGATCTCGGTCGCGCTCCAAAAATAAATGTCTGGTTCCATCCGATCCATTGCTCTGTCACTGAAACGTTCGGTTTTTAATCTGATATCAATCATATCCCCCAGATAAAATGATCGGCCGCTTTCCAGTATTTTGTGTCTGGCGACGATCATTGTCACCTTTTCTTCCTCCGCTGCGGATACTTCTGTGAAAGACAAAACAAGAGAGGGGAACAGCAGCAGGGCCGACAGTAATAGGCATAATATTCTTTTTTTCGTCATAGGAAATCTCCTTTTATTTTACAACAAATTCACCGGGCCAGTAAAAAGCCATAGTATCTATATGCAGTAAATATCGCTTGCCTTTTTTTAGATTTAACTTTTTTTTATGAATGTGCTTATGCCTGCCGTTTGTAGTATTGTAGCTTGTGCGGTACACATTTGTGACAGTGGCGGTTTTGCTGCCCAATTTAAAAAGCGTGACGGTGTGGCCGCGGTATCGTTCGTCGTTGTCCTTGTATTTCGCAATATGGCTGCAGGCCTCGAGCCGGTTTTTTTGGACCGTTGTGCTGACAGACAACGGAGGAATCACGCCGTCCGGTCCCAGGCCGTCTACTTCATATATGAATTCATTTAGATACAGGGCCAGAAGAGCCTGTTTGGTTAGCTTCTTTTTCATTGTTAAGGTTATTTTACCAGGAGTGGCGGATACTTTAAAATATTGCCCCCATTCGGCAGTCCAGTACTTTTTATCATACATAGGATGATATTTGGCAATATAATGTGTGATCATAGAGTATGCCCGTTCATAACAAGAGCAGGCCGGCGCCATCCTGGATTTCCCGCTTGGATTCCAGCCGCCCAGCATACGGTATGCTGTCAGGCCCCCTTGGTATTCCCAATAAAATGGATAGTCCTTAAAAGAGACCAGATAAGTTTTCATTGCCTGGAACAGTTCATAGCCATTTTCAGGTGTCAGCTTTTGGGGGATTTTTTTCGCAAGTGTTCTGCCTGCAGCATCGATCTTATCGGCAAGCTCTTCCCTGCCTGCGCAGAGTGTCCCTTTCTCCACCACTGTCACGGGGAACGAGGCGTATGCGCCCTGGCAGTTGACCGTAACATTGGCAATTCCCGGCTCTTTTGTCACAGCATAGCCGCTTTTTTCCTCTATAGCCAGCACCTCTGGACAGTCAGAAGTATAGGTTGCCCCCAACTCGGTTGCGGAGTAGTAGTAAAGCGGATGTGCCATATTGAAGTGTTTATCGTATATTTCATCCAATTTGACAGACACCATATCGCCGATATAAAATCGCCTCCCGCTTTCCAAGATCATGTCGTCGCTGTCGACCGATGTATCCGGTATGATGTCATTTCTGGATATTTCTATAATCTTATTCTTAGCAGCTGATACCTCTGTAGAATTTGCTGTCATGCAGGAAAACAAAAGCAGGACTGCCAAGATCATGTATGAAAATCTTTTTTTATTCATAGGGGTCCCTCGTGTTTTAATATTTAAATATTCTGACTACTTCTATGGAACAGTTCATAGATCGAAAGTAAACATTGAACCAATCCCCGTCGCACTCGGGTTCAGTTTCTTTGGCATAGGGAAGAAGATAACCCATATAAAATCCTTTCCAGCAGGGATAGCCATAAGAATAAAATCCATCGCGTCTCCATCTACTTTTGCATAGCAATTGTAAGCGATATATCCAGCTGTATGGTTTGCACATTTCCAACGGTTAGGTGTGCAATCTATATGGTCTGCACTGTAATTGGGGTCATAGTCAGGATTCGGATTGTCATCATCACCTTTATGAAGATATTCTTTTATTGTTCCATCGGCCGCTTTATAGTAGCTGCTGTGCGCAAAGGCATCTGTAGCCATATGTAATGCCAGCCCATAGATAAATACCTGTCGCCAGCGTTTGTTCTGCTTCGTATAGCCGGAAATCCCGCTGATCTCGTTCATGATAGTGTCCCATGTTCTCTCGAACAGTTGCGATGGGCTTATATTCTTTTTGATGTCCTCAAATGTTTCGGTTGCTAGGCCAGGTACTTTGTTACGTTCTGCATTAGCCATGCTACCGCCGGCTAAGGCAATCCTTGTCACAAAAATGTAGTTGGCAATATAATTGCTGTCTACCCGTCCATGCCAGTATTTGCGCTGTCCTCCCTTCATACGGTGACCGCTTATATCTGCATAGGTAGCCCCCGCCTTAAACAGTTTAATCTCTGTAGCCGTAAGATCATTGTTTATCCCTTGTTTTTCCGCCAACTCGCTATGCCGTGCATTGCTCCATCTTCCCTCGACATAATCGATTTCTTCAAACGTCTCTACAGGCTTTTCTGTCTGCGCCACAGCATCCAGTGCATTCGGCTGGATTTCTCCCTGTTCCTCCTCCAAGGCCGGCTGGCCTTCATGGGACGGAATTTGTGCGGCGCCGTCTGCTTCGCCACTGGAAATTTCCTCCGCTCTGACAGAACCCCGCTCTGCTATGACAGCTTCTTCATAGCCATGCAGCAGCTCCCGCGCATACGACACATCCAGCAGCCCACTGCCATAATACGTCTCATCCCCCA
>CANONN010000061.1 GCA_947567625.1 uncultured Roseburia sp.
ATCCAGACCAATCTTATGGCAGAACTCTACAGAAGACGGGTCTCCGCCGTGCTCGCCGCAAATACCGACATGAAGCTTTGGATTAACCGGCTTGCCGAGCTTGATTGCGGTCTCCATCAGCTTGCCGACGCCTGTCTGGTCCAGTTTTGCAAACGGATCATTCTCAAAAATCTTGGTGTCGTAGTAAGCGTTCAAGAACTTGCCGGCGTCATCGCGGGAGAAGCCGAATGTCATCTGTGTCAGGTCGTTTGTACCAAAGCAGAAGAAATCTGCCTCGGATGCAATCTCGTCAGCCGTCAGGGCCGCTCTCGGAATCTCGATCATCGTGCCCACTTCGTACTCTAACTTCACGCCTGCCGCCGCGATCTCAGCGTCCGCGGTCTCAACAACCACTTTCTTGACAAACTTTAACTCTTTGATCTCGCAGATCAGCGGAATCATGATCTCCGGTTTTACCGTCCAGTCAGCGTGTGCTTTCTGTACATTGATCGCCGCGCGGATAACTGCTTTGGTCTGCATCTTAGCAATCTCCGGGTAGGTCACTGCGAGACGGCATCCTCTGTGTCCCATCATCGGGTTAAACTCGTGCAGAGACGCGATCAAAGTCTTGATCTCCTCCACAGACTTGCCCTGTGATTTTGCAAGCTTCTCGATATCAGCTTCCTCCGTCGGTACAAACTCGTGCAGAGGCGGATCAAGGAAACGGATTGTCACAGGGTTGCCCTCGAGAGCCTCATATAACTTCTCAAAGTCACTCTGCTGATACGGCAGAATCTTCTCCAATGCCGCTTCTCTCTCCTCTACGGTGTCGGAACAGATCATCTCACGGAACGCTGCGATTCTGTCCTCCTCAAAGAACATATGCTCGGTACGGCAGAGACCGATACCCTCTGCGCCAAGCTCACGCGCTTTCTTCGCGTCTGCCGGCGTATCTGCATTGGTGCGCACCTTTAATGTCCTGTACTTGTCCGCCCACGCCATGACACGGCCGAACTCTCCGGCGATCGTAGCGTCAACGGTTGCAATCTGTCCGTCATAAATATTACCGGTCGTGCCGTCGATGGAGATATAATCTCCCTCGTGGTACTCTTTGCCTGCCAGTGTAAACTTCTTATTCTCCTCGTCCATCGCGATATCTCCGCAGCCGGATACACAACAGGTTCCCATACCGCGGGCAACTACGGCCGCGTGGGAGGTCATACCGCCGCGCACGGTTAAGATACCCTGGGAAACCTTCATACCGGTGATATCCTCCGGGGAGGTCTCAAGACGCACCAATACGACCTTCTCGCCTCTTGCAGCCCAGGCTTCCGCATCCTCAGCCGTAAACACGGCTTTTCCGCAGGCAGCGCCCGGAGAAGCGCCAAGTCCCTTGCCGACCGGTGTCGCGGCTTTTAATGCTGCGGCGTCAAACTGCGGATGTAATAACGTATCGAGGTTACGCGGATCGATCATGGCAACTGCCTCTTCCTCCGTCTTATGGCCCTCGTCTACAAGATCACAGGCAATCTTAAGAGCTGCCTGCGCTGTTCTCTTACCGTTGCGGCACTGTAACATAAATAACTTTTTATTCTCTACCGTAAACTCCATGTCCTGCATGTCGTGATAGTGATTTTCAAGAAGCTCGCAGACCTTGACAAACTCTGTGTATGCCTCCGGGAACTCCTGCTCCATCTGGGCAATCGGCATCGGTGTGCGGACACCGGCAACCACGTCCTCGCCCTGCGCGTTCTTCAAGAACTCGCCCATCAGCTTCTTCTCACCCGTTGCCGGATCACGCGTAAAGGCAACGCCGGTACCGGACTCCTCATTCAGGTTACCGAATACCATCGGCATTACATTGACCGCTGTTCCCCAGGAATATGGGATATCATTGTCACGGCGGTAAACATTGGCGCGCGGATTATCCCAGGAGCGGAATACTGCCTCGATCGCCAGCTTCAGCTGCTCTACCGGATCCGACGGGAAGTCCTCGCCCAGCTGTTTTTTGTACTCTGCCTTAAACTGCTCAGCCAGCTCCTTCAAATCGGCAGCGGTGAGATCAACGTCATACTGAACGCCTTTTGCCTCTTTCATCTTGTCGATCAGCTGCTCAAAATACTTCTTGCCGACCTCCATAACGACATCAGAAAACATCTGGATAAAACGTCTATACGAATCGTATACGAAACGCTCAAACTTCGGATCGGGATTACCGGCAATCATAGCCGCCACCACTTCATCGTTGAGACCAAGGTTAAGAATCGTATCCATCATACCCGGCATGGAAGCTCTCGCGCCGGAACGAACAGACACGAGCAACGGATTCTTGAGATCTCCGAACTTCTTGCCGTTGATCTCCTCCATCTTCTTTACGCCTTCCATAGCCTGTCCCATGATCTCATCATTGATCTTGCGGCCGTCCTCATAATACTGCGTACAAGCTTCTGTCGTGATCGTGAAACCCTGCGGTACAGGGAGACCAATATCTGTCATCTCTGCAAGGTTCGCGCCCTTGCCGCCGAGCAGATTGCGCATGGTCATATTTCCTTCACTGAACATATACACCCATTTGTTTGCCATTTTGTTAATTCCTCCTAAATTTATACTTCTAATATGAGAAAACGGATTCGCTCCCCATAATCAGCAAAACAACGGACAGGACGCTGCTTTGCGGACTGTCCTTTTATCTGACAATATGTGCTCTTCTAAGCGCACACATCTATATTACCATAATTTGTACAAAAAGCAACAAGTTTTTCCCTGCTTTTTCCATTTTTTTGTTGATATTTCACAATTTGGAATATAGTTTCACAATGTGAAACTATATTCTCTTATTTCGATAACTTTTCGTTCCTAATTAAGAGCGCGTTTCCGAATCTACCATGTAAACTTTTTCGCAAAATACGCTTCTAACTCTTCTATCTGAATACGCTCCTGCTCCATGGTGTCCCGATCACGCACGGTCACGGCTCCGTCGTTTTCCGACTCGAAATCATACGTCACGCAGAACGGCGTGCCGATCTCATCCTGCCTGCGGTAGCGCTTCCCGATATTCCCTCTGTCGTCAAATTCGCAGTTGTAAAGCTTAGAGAGCTGTGAAAATACTTTCTCCGCGCCCTCGTTTAATTTCTTGGACAGCGGCAGCACACCGATTTTCACCGGGGCCAATGCCGGGTGGAAATGCAGAACCGTCCGCATATCCGGTTTCTCCTCCGTGCCGATGTTCTCCTCATCGTAAGCCGCGCACAAAAACGCCAAAACAACGCGGTCGGCGCCAAGCGAAGGCTCGATCACATAGGGAACGTACTTTTCATTTTTCTCATCATCGAAGTAGGTCATATCCTGGCCAGACGTATTCTGATGCTGCGTCAGGTCATAATCGGTACGGTCGGCAATGCCCCAGAGTTCTCCCCAGCCAAACGGGAACAAAAACTCGATGTCGGTCGTGCCCTTACTGTAAAAGCAGAGCTCTTCCGGCGAGTGATCGCGCAGCCGCATCTCATCCTCCTTGACGCCCAAAGCCAACAGCCAATCGCGGCAAAAGCCTCTCCAATACTGAAACCACTCCATATCGGTGCCCGGCTCGCAGAAAAATTCCAGCTCCATCTGCTCAAACTCGCGGGTGCGGAACGTAAAATTGCCCGGCGTGATCTCATTGCGGAACGACTTGCCGATCTGCCCGATGCCAAACGGTATCTTCTTTCGCGAAGTGCGCTGCACATTTTTAAAGTTTACAAAAATGCCCTGCGCCGTCTCCGGCCTTAAATAGACCGTATTTTTTGCGTCCTCGGTGACGCCCTGAAAGGTTTTAAACATCAGATTAAACTGTCTGATATCGGTAAAATTATGTTTGCCGCAGGTCGGACAGGGAATCTGGTGCTCCTCGATAAAGCCCTTCATCTCCTCCTGTGTCCAGCCGTCCACGGACCCTTTTAATGTAATCCCTTTTTCCGCGGAAAAATCCTCGATCAGCTTATCCGCGCGGAAACGCTCATGACACTCTTTACAGTCCATCAGCGGGTCTGCAAAGCCGCCCAGATGGCCGGACGCCACCCAGGTCTGCGGGTTCATCAGAATCGCACAGTCCACCCCCACATTATAGGGGTTCTCCTGAATAAATTTCTGCCACCATGCGCGCTTGACATTATTTTTTAACTCCACGCCGAGATTGCCGTAATCCCATGTGTTTGCCAGGCCGCCGTAAATTTCGGACCCCGGATACACGAACCCTCTCGACTTCGCCAACGCCACGATTTTTTCCATTGTTTTTTCCATATTTATCTCCATTTCTGCGCTGCTTTTTGCGCATATCGAGTTTGTGGCAAGCAACGCGCAGACACAAATCTCGTGATTGAAAATTTTAATTTTCAATCTTCACCTCATGCCCGCACTGTATTTTTACATCTCAGACTTATGCGGGCACAAGCCTGGAAGTGAAAGAGTTCTCTCTCACTCTGATTAAAAACCTTTATCTTCTACCCCCACAAATTGGTTGGATGCGCACACGCCGTCATTTGTATACGATATAGGTCGTCTGCTCGCTTTTGGGCTCTTTGGGTTCCCCGCCATCCGCTGTATCCCGTATCCTGACACTGTCCTTGCCGGTCAGCTCCACATTTTCATCGGATACATAGCAGATCTCTCCGGCCACCTTGACATTGACGTTGGCTCCGATCACCACGACTTTTAAATCACCCTCGCCGTAGATATCCTGCTTTGTCGCGCTGCCCGTGACGGCTCCGGCCTCCACTTTTTGAAAATTCTGGTCGAAATCATATCCATCCGCCAGAGCGTTGACCACTTTTCCCTGGTATAGCGTCATCCCGGTCATCTCCGAAAAATCACCGGCCGTCTTATAGCGGACACAAAACTTAGCCTTTCCGTCCTCCACGGCAAAACTCTCCACTTTCGCGGCAGAGCCGCCGTATTCTTCATTGTGGCCGTCGCACATCTCATTTAAGGTAGCTTCCAGCTCCTCCTCCTGATAGTATGACTTGTCAAAATCATAGATGTCATAATAAGTCACCACACCCTTTTTGTCCACATCCACGAGACGCTCGCTGACATCCGCAGGAGCCCCGCATCCGACGAAAACCGACAGAGACAATAGAATACCCAAAACGATAGATGCTGTTTTTCTCACGTTCACAGACCTCCATTATTAAAATATCATGCACAGACCCGGCACATAACTATCTGCCATTATACTATTTTTACCAGAATTTTTCAAGTTAATCCTCTTTTTCGTCACGGAATTCCACCAAAACATGCCACGATGCAGCGAACCATATTTGTGCCGCATTACAGCATCTGTCTATTCGACCCGCTCATCGGCCGCCGGAAAATACCGCTCGAGGAAACGCGCAAAGCGCCCCGCAAGCCATGGCTCCAGCCAACGCCAGGAAGCCGCCGCCACAAGCAGCGACACCGCCAAATGCAGCAGCCAGACGGCAACGCTGTTAAAATCAAAGATCATAAATCGCCGGTTGACAAGATCAAACATCAAATCCACCGGAAAATTCCACAGATAAACCGAAAACGAAATTTTGCCGAGCCATACCAACACTTTGCGGCTGAGCAGCCATCTTACGGGTTTTGCAAAAAGCGCCACCAGTAAAATTCCGGTACATCCAAAATAGATAAAAGTCGTCTGCTCGTTCCCCAAAAGCCCAAAGAAAAATGCGAAAAGCCAGACAGCTAAAAGCACCGCGCCCGCCGCCGCAAGCTTCCACTCCTTCTCCTTAGCCCTTGCCGCCTGCTGCAAAAACCAGGCCGTCAAAACACCAAGGAAAAAACCGAGATAACTCTGCCCCATCGAGACGTCCAAAAATGGCGTCGTCAAATAGGGGTGGCGGAACACCAGGTAAGAACCAAGCAGTACAAACCCCAGACAGGCCATCGGCAAATATTGCTTCGTCTTCTTGGCCAGAAGATAAAACAATACATAGCAGACCAGGATCGCCGTGATAAACCAGCCCGGTCCGTTAAAAGACTGCCCCTCGGTAACGCCGGCGATATACTGTAAGCCAAACAGATGGAAAAACAGATGGTGCAGATCATTATTTCCAATGACAAACGCGTAGCCGGTGCGGTAAATATAGTACCACTCCAACATCCACGCCGCCAGCGTCGTCACCCAAAACAGCGGCATCACGCGCACCAGGCGCCGCTTCAGATATACGCCGAACGCCACCTCTCCCCGCGCAATCCGCCCCGCATAGGCGGCATACATGACATAGCCGGACAAAAAGAAAAAGACGGAGAGCGTCAGATAACCGTACTGATACAGAAATGCCACGGATTTTTGCAGAAATCCAGGCAGGACCTGCGGTATCGGCGTACAATTATAAAAATCATTTTTATAGTGATAAACATATGCGATGATAAGCGCCGCCATGCCTTTTAGCGCATCCAAAGCATCCAGTCGATTGTCGTTTGCTGCCATAAGCCGCCCCTATCCGATAAAATTGACCACATAGAATACCAGTGGAATATACGCGATCAGCACATTGAGCACAAGCCGTCCCGCCGCCAGCGGGCGCAGCGACCGAATCCCGCCGTTGTATTCCAGCTTTCCCGGCCGGCTGTACCAGATCATCGCCGCGAGGAATACCAGATAAACAGAATTTAGAATCGGCAGGTAATCCACGAGGTGAAACGTCTCCGTAAGCTGATGGAAAGAGATTGGATGTTCCACCGCCCCGATATCGCCGAACAGCTTTTCCAACAGCATATGTTTGCCGTTCTCGACGTCGAAACACCAGTAAAAAGTGATATACTGCCCCAAAACTAACGCCGCCATGCCCACCGTCTCAAACACAAAAAACTTTTCCCGGTATCTGCTGTTGTACACCAACATTATCGCAAGATAGGGCGACAGGTGCACCAGCCAGTAAGGATATGCGCTGAAGGAGACGAAGACTGCGCCCATCACCAGCAGCGGAACAAACACCGCATACTGCTTTAAAACCTTATCGTTTGTGATGGGCTGCTGCATATAGCAGTAGACACAGACCGCGCCCAAAAGCACGACCACCAGCGACGTATTTCCCGTGAGGAACGGCAGGCCGGGCCCTGTGAGCATCGTAAAAATATTGCGCGAAAAAGCGGCTTTTTGTATCATAGCCTCTGTATTGCCAAGAAACATCAGCCCGCATACGGCGGTCAGCGATATCACAACCACGCAATCCGCCAGAATACGCCATACCCGCTTTTCTATCAGAAGCAGCATCGGCACAAAGACGAAAAGCGCATACTGTTTAAACGTGACGGCCAGCATAAACAGCAGCACAAACTTCCAGCGCTGCTTTCGGATAAACGCCCGTATCCCGGCGAGTATAATCACAATGCCGAGAATATCGGACTGCCCGATGATACAGGTCTCCACAAAAACAAGCAGCGAGGATAAAAAGATAAACGACGCCCATTTGGCCTCCTTGGCCTCTATCCCGATCTCCTGACAGATCTTAAAAATCAGCCAGGATGCCAGTACCAGGGCAACAACATAGATGGACTTGCCGTACACAAGCCCAAACATCGTCTCCGTCACCTCCACGCCGGCGATCTGTCCATAAAAGTAGAGCGGTATGCCCCAGACGCCCAGCACCAGATACATCGGGAAATCATAGGTCGCATAGGATACGCCCTCGATTCCCATCTGCAAATAGAAATTTGCCTTATCGTTGCAGAAATTGTAAAAATTAAAAAATTCACCGTGGAGAATCGAATCCATAAAATTGACTTCATAGTGAATGATGGACTTGGCGTCCGCATACGCCATAGAGACAAACGGAATCAGCAGCAAAATCGTGAGCACCGCCCACTCCCACACGGCTGGTTCTGACGTATTTCCCCAGTGATTCTTCCATCGGTTTTGCAGTTTTCGCAAAGCAGTTCGCAACTTATTCATATCTCAGTCTCTTTCCAGCTGACTTGCCAGCTCCATGGCTTTTTGCACGGTAGCGTCCGAATTATAGTGCATGTGCTCCCCCCATCTGCCCAGAGGGTAGATCTCACGGCGCACGGCCCAATCGGTGATCTTGTCCATAATCTTTGGCTTGTCGACCGTATTGAGCGGATACGCATACCGGTTTAAATAGGCAAACCCATCGTCTTTCTTTTGGTATCGGACACTGTTGGTTTCCGTCCAGTAACCTCTGCTATTCGGGCAGAAATTGTGACGCACCAGAATCCGGTGATACGACAGCTCTTCTTCGGGATAGTATATCCATTGCGCGGCCGTATCGAGTTGATTTTGCTCGTATGCGACCCATACACTGCTGTGACGCAGCTTCGCGCTCTCCTCCCACAGCTCCTTAGGCATCCCGCCGCATGTCTCAAGCGCTGCCCACGGAATCGTTGTAACCACCCGTTTGGCCTGGTAACGCGCGCCGTCTGCACAGGAAATCTCCTTGACGCCGTCCTTTCGCACTGACAACCCCGTTACGGTACACTCATATACCATGTGACGTCCCACGGCAGCCGCCATGCGCAGCCAAAGCTCCCCGTAGCCGTACTTCTTCGGATAATAAAACATCGCGTGCCCCGGCTGTTTGCCGTAGGCATGATGCACAAGACAGCTGCGCAGCGTATTCTCAAACGATACATCCGGCAGCTTGTCCAGCCAATAAGTTCCAAGGGCGTCCAGGTCGCTGGCAAACATCTTGGAATTGTAGGGAATCATATAGTCCTCTGCCACCCGTTTCCCAAGCTTCCAGTAAATCCAGTCCACAAATTTTTGCGGCATCGGCGCCCCCGTGACACAGCCGGCCCTGGCAATCGAGAGCAGGTATTCCACCTGCTTATCCACATCCATCTGCCAGATATTGGCCTCGATCGGATGATCGATCATCTCACCCTCGAGCGCGATCTTGGTGTTTCTCGTGAACAGATTCCATTCATTTTCGGGCATAAACGAAAACAGGAATTCATTGACTTTCGGCCTGCGCACATCCAGGAAATGGCCGCCACCGATATCGAGCGGCGCTTTGTCCACCTCCACGCTGCGGCACAGTCCGCCCGCCTCGCGCTCTGCCTCGAGCACAAGAAAATCCCTGATGCCTTTTCTCTCCAGCATGTTCGCAAAGGTAAGGCCCGCCGGCCCCGCCCCTAAGATTATGTAGCGATATGGTTGCATAATCTACCTCGTTTCTATATATGATTTGTTACCTGTTTCATCAAAAATTGCCAGGGAAAGATTACACCAGCCAACGACGAAATCCATTAAATTCAATAAAATATTCTCCGTTTCGGAATCACTTTCCGCCCTTAACGTTTGCAAATTTTTTAACATCCTGTCTCTGCCCATGCCATGGTCTTTGAAATTCATCAAAAATTCCCGAAGCCTACATAAATTATCGGGATATGTTCGACAACATTACGATATCTTCCGTCACCATTTCATTTAGATCAACATAAATTTGTGGCTTACCCATTAGAAGCATCCTTGTCCACAATCCAGACCTTCTTTTCATTTTCCTTAAGCAAAAAGAGAATCTTTAACGCCTCCCCGACCGTCTGCACCTTCAGGCTCGAGGAACCACCGATATAATGAATCGGCACCTCGATTGTGCGCAGATTGCGGCAATAAAAACGCATCTCCGTCTGATACATGTGCCCCGTCGACAAAAAAGCGTCCAAATCCAAACGCTCCAACACCGCCCGCTGAAAACCCTCAAAACCGCTGGTCATATCCTTTAACTTTGTGCCGAGCACGAGGTTGGAGAGCACGGTGCCGCCGCTGCTTAAGATTCTGCGGTGCAGCGGATGATGGCTGACATCGCCGCCGGCAATAAAGCGGGAACCCCAGACGCAGTCGTACCCCTTGTCCAAATTTTCGATAAATTGCGGCACTTCTTTCGGCAGATGGCTGCCGCCGCCGTCCATCTCGATAATATATTCCGCACCGTCCCTCAGCGCGTGACGAAAGCCCTCCAGGTAGCAGCTGATGACGCCGCGCGATTCTTTATAAAAAATGCACTTTACATGTTCCGTCCTCTTTTCGTACTCCCGTATAATTTCCTCGGTTCGGTCCTTTGAGAAATTATCGACGACCGGATAGATCGACAAGTCATCATACGGCAGGGCCAAAATCTCTTCCAACACTTCCGCCATATGCTCCTCTTCGTTGGCAACCGGCATCACAATAATTGTCTTTTTCATGCTGACTCCTTATATGAAACATCTGTTTTTTATTATACCAATATTTGCCAGCCTTCGCAAGCCACGCCGAAAGCATCTTAAAACGTTCCAAAAAGAACCGTTCGTTTCACCCCGTTTCCAAAACAATTGCTCAGGCCATCTCCTCGAGTATCTTCAGAGATCGAAACGTATGCGTCAGATAGACCGCCCGATATTCTTTCATCTCCCGCTCAAGCTCGGCAAGCACCGGCTCGCTGACAGTAAAGTTAAATAATTTTTCAATTTTTGCAGAAATCACATACTGCATCGTATAGAGCACGGACTCCCCCAACAGGAAAAAATTGACGTTTCCCGTGATCGCGCTTCGCTTCGCGCGCTCCGTCTCCTCTCTCGCACATGTCTCACACAAGGCGCCTCCCCGGTTGACAGACAGATAACGCAGCCCCTCTTTGGCGCCGCACTTTAGACAGGAAAACAGGTTCGGCCCCTCACCGTTAATCGCCATAGCCTTTAACTCAAAGATCAGCCGCACCAGCCGATTGTTAAGCGCCGGACTCTCAAGCGCCCGCAGCGACTGGTATAAAAGCTTTAACATCATGACCTCGTCATTATTTTCCTGACAATAGTAGTCCGCCATCTCCAGAAAATAAAATCCGTAATATGTAGCCAGATAGTCGGCGGTGAGTTCTCTGAAATAATTGGTGATGGAGGCTTTTGCCACCGTGTAGGAGCTTCTGCCCTCATAAAACTCAAATTCTCCGAAAGAAAAGGGGGCCGTCGCGGCCAAAAGCGCACTGCCCTGTCTTCTCGCGCCCCTCGCAAAAGCCGTAATCTTCCCCCGCTCTCTCGTCAGCAGCGTAATCCTTTTATCGTACTCGCCAATCGGCATTACATTTAAGACCATTCCGGTCATGATCACATTCTGTCCCATCCGGCCTTTCTTCCCGTTCTTTCCTCACTGCACAAAAATTCAAATAATCGGTTACTTTTCCTGAACCCTCAAATTCTCTCCAGGCTTCCTCCATGACCACACCCTCCTGTTGTATCCGCAGCAAACTCCCCCGCGTTCGTTCTATCAATTAGGTTTCCCTCATGGATTTTTTCTATACTGGTAGATTTTGTTCTTTTAGTTCCTCAGATCTCGTCCTTATTATAACCAAAATTCTTCATCATCGAATCGCTGTTGCGCCAGTCTTTTCGCACTTTCACCCACAGCTTTAGATTCACCTTAGACTCGAGCAGCCGTTCGATTTCATATCTGGCGTTGGAGCCGATTTTTTTGAGCATGGCCCCGCCCTTTCCGATCACAATCCCCTTGTGGGAATCGCGCTCACAGATAATCGTCGCCTCGATATCCACAATCGCCTGCCCCTTACGCGTTTTCATCTTATCAATCTCCACCGCAATGCCGTGGGGCACCTCCTCCTCCAGGGCATGCAGCGACTTTTCCCTTATGATCTCCGCCACGATAGCCCGCTCCGGCTGATCGGTGATGGTATCTTCATCATAAAACAGCGGCCCATAGGGCAGATATTTAAAAATCATGTCGAGAACCGTGTCAAGATTCTGCCCGCGCAGAGCGGAGGCCGGGATAATCTCGGCAAAATCAAGCACGTTGCGGTAGGTGTCGATCAACTCCAACACCTTGGCCCGCTCCACCGTGTCGATCTTGTTGATCATCAATATCACCGGCGCCTTGACGTGTTTGAGCTTTTCGGCAATATGCCTCTCCCCCGCGCCGATAAAGCCTGACGGCTCCACCAGCCAGAGGATCACATCCACCTCGGTGAGCGTGCGCTCCGCCACATTCACCATATATTCGCCCAGCTTATTCTTCGCCTGATGGATGCCCGGGGTATCGAGAAACACGATCTGCCCCCGCTCCATATCCGTGTACACCGTCTGAATCCGCTTCCTGGTCGTCTGCGGCTTGTTGGATGTGATGGCAATCTTCTGCCCGATCAACTGATTCATCAGAGTGGACTTCCCGGCGTTCGGCCTGCCGATAATCGTCACAAATCCCGATTTTAAACTTTCGTTTGTTTTTTTCACACTAACTCCTTTATCTCCATAAACAATTCCGCATTTTTCTTAATCGTCTCCTCCCCGCCGATCACACAGAGATTATCTTCCTGCAATACCGAGGCAATCAACGGCTTTAACGCCCGGATATCCTCCGGCGTGGCGCCGATTACCTCGTCCCTCTCCCGCTGTAAGTCCTCTATGGTAACCTGCTGCAGGTAGGCCGCCAGCGAGCGGGCGCCTTTGGCGTTTGGCCCCAGCGGGGTATCCATATCGCTGATCGTTCCGATGATATATTTGGTCATCTCGTGCTCGTCTGCCTCAAAGCTCTCCAGATAAGCCGGTATCCCCTCATAGACCTCGTTTGTCTTGGCCAGATTAGGGTCGCGGTAGGATACGAAATAGGTATCCCCGCTTCTGCTGTATCCGTTCATGCAGCCATATGCGCCGCCCTTGACGCGCACATTCGTCCATAGATAATCATAGCCCATAATGACGTTTAAGATGCGCAGCGCACCGCTGTACGCGTATCCGTGGGCGCGGAAATTGCCGGCACGCGCCACATACTGCACCTGTGAGGCGTCCATAAATCCCTCGTTTTTCTTCGCGAGCGGAAGCTCCCACACGCTGCGCTCCTCGCCCGTGGATGGGTACAACATTTCCGCCAGCTCCCCGGCCTGCTGCTCTGCGGCCTGCAAATGCTGCCGTTCACTCGTGACGCTGACCATCATGCGCTCTTTTGTAAACAGCTTTTGTGCGAGCGCAGACAATTTTTCTGCCACAGCCGTTTTTTTCTCCTCAAAATGCTCTTCCAGATCTTTGATAAACTCGTAAAACGCGATACCGGTCACTGCATCATTAAAATAATACGTCTTGGAAAAATACGATATCGCGCGCATCAAGGCCGTCGCGTGCCCTGCCATCGACATCGTCATCTTGAGCCTCGACTTCGTCTGGGCAACCAGCTCATAGAGACGCTTATCATCGTCAAATCTTGAGGTCATCAAGATCTGACGCACCAAAGATGCGGCGTTTGGCAGCTTCTCTGCGAGCGCTTTTAAACTCACCTCATATTTTATCTCAAACGCGCCGTCCTCCCGCAAAAAACTGCTGGCAAAGGTGTGGATGCCGCCCGTTTGAATATTGATCTCATTGGCCAAATCCGCATAGCCGTATTGCTCGGTATCGACAAAACCGAGCACCTGCTTTAACAGGCCAAGATACGGATAATCCTCCGGCGCTACATCCGTTGCATCGAAGAGAAACGTCAGATAATCGATGCCGCTGGTAAAAATATCGTGATAGAGAAGCGGCACATCCCCCGCCTGTCTCACTTCGTTCAGAAGCGGCGCCGTCTCCTTTTTCATGTCCTCTCTGGTGAGCATCGGTATCTTCTCCAGCTCTTCCTTCGGCGAGGGCTCCTCCTGGTACGCTTTCAGACGCTTGGTATCCGCAATCAGCGCCTCAATCTCATCCTCCGTGAGGCCGTCCTTGTAAGCGGCAAGCTTTTGTGCCAACTCTTCCTCTTTCTTCGCGTTGAGTCCGCGCTCCGGCACGACCGTCACAATCGAAGCGTGCGTATTTTCCAGCAAATATGTTTTGATCAGCTGTTCAAAATAATCCGTCTCCACCTGCTCCTTTAAAAAGCGGTAAGTCTCGGTCGCCTCCAAGTGCATAAACGGCTCACACTCGTCGTAAAGCCAGCTGTCCAAGCACCAGATTCCGTACATCAGCCCTTTGGGGAAGCGCCCGTAATCGGCCTCGCGATAGCGGAACTCCGCACTGCTGATGCCCGCCAGCAGGGCTTTCTTATTCAGGCCGCACTGCGCCTGTTCGCGAAGCGTCGTCAGAATGATCTCCAAAAATTTCTCTTTGTCGGCGAGATCGGCATGTTTGGCGACAACGGAAAACATCGGCTGCAAGGTACTGCTGTCGTAGCCGCCCGTGATATCCATACCGATGCCCGCATCGAGCAGCGCCTGTTTTAATGGTGCGCCCGGCGCGGAAAGCAGCGCGTAATCTAATACCTCAAACGCCTGATAAAGCTTCTTGTCGAGTATCGTGCCGATGACAAAATTGTACGACAGATAGGTGTTGTGTTCCGTGGGCTCCCCGGAGGAGATCGAATAGCTGCGCTCAACCTCCACAGGCTCCCCAAACGCGCTCTGCGCCTGTATTGCGGAGTCTATCTCTATTTTATCATAGTGGCTTAAATATTCTTTATCCATCCAGTCGAGCTTCTCCGCCACATCCATATCGCCGTAGAGATAAATATAGGAATTGCACGGATGGTAATATTTCCTGTGAAAATCCAGGTAATCTTCGTACGTCAGATCGGGAATGTTGTCCGGGTTGCCGCCCGATTCATTGGCATACGCGGTATCGGGAAATAAGGAGGCCAGCACTTCCCGCTGCAACACATCGTCCGCGGAGGAAAACGCCCCCTTCATCTCATTGTAGACGACGCCGTTGATCGTGATCGGATCGTCTGCCTGCTCCAGCTCATAGTGCCATCCCTCCTGTTTAAATATCTCCTCATGCTGATAGATATTGGGATGAAACACCGCGTCCATGTAAACGCCGATCAGATTTTGGAAATCTTTGTCGTTGCAGCTGGCCACGGGATAGATCGTTTTATCGGGATAAGTCATCGCATTTAAGAAGGTATTGAGCGACCCTTTCACAAGCTCCACAAACGGGTCTTTCACCGGATACTTCTTAGAACCGCACAGTACCGTGTGCTCAATGATATGCGGCACACCGGTGGAATCCGCGGGCGGCGTGCGAAACCCGATGTAAAATACCTTATTCTCATCATCATTGGCGAGCACTGCCACCCTGGCGCCGCTTTTTTTGTGGCGGAGGATAATGCCCTCCGAGTTCAAATCCGGCAGAGGACGCCGCTCCTTAATCTCGTATGCTGTGAGTTCTTCCAGTCTGCTCATTGTCCAACACTCCTTTTTCATTTATTTTCAATCGCTGTTCTCTTAAAATGATACCCATTTTATGATTATACCAAACATTTCTATAAAATGGAAATAAAATCTTCTCCGCAGAAAAATATGAAAAATTATATTTTACCTCTTCATTAATCCCTGGCAAACTGTTATACTTTTTTTGCAAACCGCCAAGGCGGCAGAAAATCTTGCAAAGGAGCACAACACATGACGAACGAATTTATCCGGCTGGAGCATATCTCTAAAAGCTTCGGCAAGACCGAGGTGCTAAAAGACTTAAGCGCCGTCCTGCACCGGGGAGAAATCCTTGGCTTTTTAGGCCCCAGCGGCGCCGGTAAGACAACGACCATCAAAATACTCACCGGGCAGCTAAAACCCTCAGCGGGAGACGCCTATATTCTGGACACCCATATCAAGAATATTGATACCGCCATCTATGAACAGATCGGCATCGTCACCGACCATTCCGGAATCTATGAACGGCTGAGCGTCTATGACAATCTGAAATACTTCGCACAAATTCTCGGGGTAAATACAGCGCGCATCGACGAGCTCTTAAATCGGGTAGGGCTCTATGAGCACCGCAAAAAGCCCGCCGGCAAGCTTTCCAAAGGACAGACGCAGCGGCTGGTACTCATCAGAGCGGTGCTGCATGAGCCGAAAGTGCTTTTTCTCGACGAGCCCACCAGCGGTCTAGACCCCTCCACCGCCCTGGAAATCCATAAAATGCTGACCGAACTAAAGGAGGAGGGCATGGCCGTCTTCCTCACAACCCACAATATGGAGGAGGCCGCCAAACTCTGCAATCATGTGGCCCTGCTCAACAACGGCCAGATTGTAGAGTACGGCACCCCGGAGGAGCTTTGTCTGCGCTATAATCAAGATAAGAGCTACCGCCTGCTTCTCACCGACGGCAGCAAGCTGACGCTTGGACAGACGCCAGCCGAGATCGAACAGCTCGCCGCCCTGCTGCGGGAAGATAAAGTAAACAGCCTGCACTCCTGTGAACCGACACTGGAGAGCGTATTTTTAACGGTAACAGGGAGGTCACTACAATGAGCAAGACACAGACAACAACCAGCACCAAAAAAACACACGCGTCCGGCATTCACTGGAACAAATTAGCCGCCATCATGAAGTTAAAAACGCGCGCGCTTTTTTCTAAAAACTTTATCATCATGCCGATCTTTGCCGTCGGCCTTACCTTTGTGCTCAAATTCCTCTACGGATTTATAGCCAATGGCAACGAAGAAATACTGACGTTCATGTACTCGATGGCATTGGGTCTGGGGGCTACCATGAATGTCTCGATGACGGGCATGGTCTGCACGTCTATGGCTCTGGCCGAAGAAAAAGAAAAACACACGCTGCGCGCCCTGATGACCTCCTCGGTCAACGGACTGGAATTTTTTCTGGGAAGCATAATACCCGTACTCGTTATGATTGTCGCAGTCAACGCCATTTTAGTCTTGATTACCGCAGTCTCCATGTCTCCGGCCGGATGGGCCCTGTGGCTTGGAATTTCCCTGCTCTGCTCCGTCGCCAGTGCGGTTTTGGGCATGATTCTCGGTATCTGCGCCAAAAATCAGGTAAATTCCAGCACGCTCTCCACGATTCCGCTGCTGGTGCTTGCCATGATTCCGAGCTTTAGCTCTTTTCATCCTGCAATCAAAAAAATCAGCGACCTGCTTTTTACCGGCATCCTCATGAATACATCCGCATCTCTCGTGGAGGGAACCCCCGCCATTGACGCCCTTGGCCTGTGTGTGATCGCTGTGGAGATCGCGCTGGCAGTCATCGCCTTTCTGCTGATCTACCGCCGAAACGGTTACGACGCAGATTAGCAGGACTTGCGCGGGATGCGCATACAATGTGAAAAGTGGACGATCGCTTTATGGCGCTTCTTTGTTTGCGATATAAATGTAAGCGTCTTCAAGCGTTGCCTCACAAGAACGACATTCTATGTGGGGCCGCGCTTCACTGATTAATTTCATCTGTAATTCGTCCCCTACATATTGTTTCGACGAAACATGATACTTTTTTTCCAGCTCCCGCGCCGTCCCTTCGTCTTTTGCCTTGCAAATCCAAATATGGCCATTTGCCTGCTCCAGCAATTCTTTCATGCTTCCTGAATAAAGGAATTTCCCTTTTTTCATCACGGCAAGCTGATTGCAGGTGGCCGCCAAATCTTCCACTACATGGGTCGAAAACAAAACGGTACGCCCTTCGGAAAAATCAACCAACAGATTTCTGATGCGGATACGTTCTTCAGGGTCTAATCCAGTCGTTGGTTCATCGACAATTAAAAATTCCGGCTCATTTAAAAGCGCCTGAATAAGGCCGACCCTCCGTTTCATACCGCCTGACAATTGTTTCATTTTCTTTCTGCGATGCTCCGACAAGCTTGTTTTTTCAAGATAAAAGTCAATGCGTTGTTTGTATGCCTGTCTGGGTATACCCGCTAAGTCCCCCATATATTCCAGACATTCTTGTACTGACAGGCCAGGATAGAGATCGATTTCCTGCGGCAGATATCCGATCTTTCTTTGTATTTTCCTAAAATTTCCCTCGCTGTAAAACATTCCATCTAAAGTTACCGTCCCACTGGTTGGTGATAACACAGTCGTTAGCACACGCATGAGCGTTGTTTTTCCCGCCCCGTTTTCGCCCAGCAGCCCAAAGATTCCCTTTGGGATTTCCAAATATACATGATTGATTGCTGTCACTTTATTCCTGAATGTCACTGTTAAATCCTCTATTTTGATTCCCATAGTCTTAACCTCTTTTCTCGATGATTTTAGGCAATACTGCCACTGCTATGATTCCGATACAAATGCAAACCATTTTCCCGCATACCCAGCTAAAATCACTGCTGTTGTCTAACTCTCTGAAGGTGTAGGAGAATAGGTTCCATGCTTTTAAGGTTTTGTCACCGATGCTGGAATTTGTAAGCAGCCACAGCACCATGCAGCCTCCGATTCCCACCCACATATTCCGAAACAGGCAGGCAAACAGATTTGATAACAGCCCCCAGAAAGCAAGCGTGACAGCGATCGCGGCAAAATATACAAGGAACTGGCATACTTCACTTTCTAAACTGCCCTGCCCCAACCCATTCAGAAATGGATTTTGGAATAGAATAAACAATCCGTATGAGGCGGCTGCGGCAGCCAGTAAGAACATTTCCTGTATCACAATCCGTCTGTAAATAGCATACGTTCTCTTTTTCATGGGGTACAGCCGCCAGATTTCTGACCGCTTGCCGGCAATTTCCTGCGTATAGGTATCTGCACAGAATGTGAAAGCAAGGAATGCCATCGGAGCTTCTAACGCAATCCCTATTTCATTAGAATAAGTCACCCCTCTGACAAGGCTTAAGATTACGACATAAAATACTGCATAAGCTTGCTTTTGGAACGTCAGGGAGATTTTCATTTCACGCCTCAATATACCCGCCTCCTTTTCCAGATCTGCATCGAGAGAAAGATAATGCAGATTGCAGCCAAAATGAGAAAACTCTGATTGAGCAATGCCATCGGCGGAGGGGCCGTATCAAAAAAATCTCCCGGGAACCGCACCATGATCGCTAACGGCCTGCCGTAATATCCATAGATGCCTTCCGTATTCCTGCTTCCCATATTGGAATACACGATATAAAGGAACAAAAGCGGCACTGCCGGCAGAGGACTTTTCAATAACAATGAAATCAGGCTATAAACGCTTACAATCATCAGCATATTGGGCAGGATATAGAAACAGCTTGCCAATAAAAAGTCCGTCAAATGAACCTCAAATCCGCTGCTTCTCGTTGATACAAAGCAAATTCCAAAGAATATCAGGTTTAAAGCTGCGAGTACGATCAGACAGACTGCAAAACCGCCGCCCACTTTGCCTGACAGATATTTTCCCGCGCCAATAGGCTTTGTATGAAGAAGCTCATAGGTATTCCTCCGCGTATCCTGCATAAATAAAAAAGACAAGAAAACGGTTGCGAAAAATCCCATAAAAAGCCCTGCAAAATCAGCAAATTTTCTGGAAAAATAGTATGAAAATGACCTGTTTTCCAGCTTTTGTGAAATATAAGAGTTGATTTCTCCACGGGTTCCCTTATGGTAGGCTGTATTCTCATACTCATAATTTGCACCATAGAAGCCATACCCTTCCAGATGGGCGCAGGCTGTTGAAATATTCATTCCTTTCATTTCATCAATCACAGACTGCGCCCCCGCATGGTCCATCTTAAATTCAGAAATTAAGGTTTCCCGTATCCGTTCTTCCCACAGTTCCCGTCTCAGCCCGTTCTCCGTCGGCACATATCCATCCAAAACGTCCCCTTCCCCATACATTTGCGGATCGTCATTCACAAAGATTTCCCCTTCCCCGATATAATGAATATTCAGATAGGGGCTTACATTTTGAAATACCATGAAAACGCCAATGGCGATGCCAAGCCAGAGCAGAGGGTTCTTCCCATAATTTTTTACCTCTCTTTTTAAAATTGACCACATCATTGTGTCTCCTTCCTTGATAGTGATTTTATTGTCCTATTAACAACCTTGATTATCTCTGCAAAGCCTTGAAATACAGGCACTTTCGCGGATATG
>CANONN010000062.1 GCA_947567625.1 uncultured Roseburia sp.
TAAAAAAGTAGGCTTTTTTAAACTGAGATACGATTTTACATGCTTTTGAATAAGAACTTATCAGGAAGTAAAAAATCGACCTATCTATATATGTAAAGAAACTGATGTATGGAGTGATGCAGAATGAGAAGTAATAAAGCGGAAAAGATAAGTGTAGAAATTGTATTTATGTCCATACTCATATTTCTTCTTATTATTAATTCAGTTACACCTTTGATGGGAGAGGATATTGCACTGGCAGCCTTTCCCAAAGATTATCATACGGCAGGCGCAGGTGAACGTTTTTTTCTTATGTTTCACCGCATCTATGAACAGATGACAAACTGGAATATTAGAATCGGAGAGCAGTTGTCGATTGTATTTGGCTGTTTTGATAAAGTATTATTTAATATATGTAATAGTTTGGTTTCTCTTTTTTATATTTGGTTGGCATATCAGTATGCTTTTAAAAGAAAATTCAGCTTAGATAAGAGGAATGTGTTATATCTATTAGCTGTCTTCACACTGATTCTGATGTTACAGCCGGTATTGGGAGAAATCTTTTTTTGGAGAACGGGAAGTACAAATTATTTATGGGCAATTTGTATTTTGCTTGGATTCGCCTTGCCGATAAGATACTATATTGGTTACAAATCATTTGATATTATTGGCAATTCTAAGTCAAAGATAGCGTTGCTTACTATATTTGGTTTTGTGGCCGGTTTTACCAATGAAAATACGGTTATCGTAATTATCCTTTTGTACGTCGGAGTTATACTGTCTAATAGAAAGAAAAAGGTAAAAACTCCAATATGGATCTATAGTTCAGGGATAACGTTATTAACCGGATTTATCGGTATGTGTAAAGCCCCGAGTACTGCCAATCGTGTGGCTATTTATAAAGAAATGTATGGCATTGATACGGTAACTTTTGGAGATTACATGATTAGGGCCAGAGCCGTAATCGTCAGATTTTTTACGGATAATATTGCGTTTGTTATTGTAACCGTTATCATGCTTGTTTTATATACAAGTATGATTGTTCTTGAAAAAGGAGCGGAAAAGAGTCAGAAATTGGACACACTGAAGAAAAATAGTGAGGCTTTGGGTTTGCTATTGCTTTCTGCTGTTTCATGTGGAGCATTGATAATGAGTCCTTATATAGAAACACGTTCGTTCCTTTTGCCTGATTTTTTCATGACAACGTGCATCATTTACTATTTTGATAAGATCTTGGATAAATATAAAAAATATGAGCGCATACTTTCTAGCATTGCCTGTATAAGTCTGATCATCTGCTGTATTTGCCAGGGAACCGCTATCTATCATGCGTACCGTGAATATTATGATTACGCAAAGCTACGGGAAGCTGCCGTGGAATTGGAAAACAAAAATGATGTCTTTGTTTGGGGGGAATATAGAAAACCTTTGTCGAGCAGAATTCTGACCACACGGGAAGATTATCTGCTCGGAAATGAAAATGTTCTTAACACATACTACGGAAAAGAGATAAAATGCTGGGGAAATTATTTGTGGAACATGGACATTTCTGATTATGAAGTCAGAGATGTACTTGGCAGTATTGATACAATCACCTATGATGAAACTTCCGATACTGTCAATATTACTGGATGGGCCGCATTTAAGCAAGAATATGCGAACGAAAGTGAATGTTATGTTTATATAGATACGGAAGAAAACAGATATTACTTCAGAACAGCCAAATCAGAACGAGGGGATGTTGCCCTGGCATTGGATAATGAAGAACTATATTTGAACAGTGGCTTTTCTACTGGAATTGGCTGGTTGCATAATTGGATAGAAAATAAACCGGAAGTGACAGTGGGCTTATCCGTTGTAAATGAGGAAAAGGGGTACGCATACGATGGAGTTGCAGAACAAAAAGTCAGATTTGAGTAATAATAGAAAAGAAAGAATTTCTGGCTGTGATTTTGTTAGAGCGGTGAGTGCGTTAGGCATAATAATTTTTCATTTTTCGTGTCATTCTAATAGTACATTTAGACCTCTGCTGTTTCATAAAAATGGAGATTATGGAATCGTATTTGTGACAGTCTTTTTCTTAATTTCTGGAGCAATGCTTTATTATAACTACATGGACGGAATATGCCTGAAAGATTTTTATGTCAAACGGTTTAAATCTATCTATCCGATGTATTACCTTGCATTTTTATATTATTATATTGAAAATGTTTTTCAAACGTCTAACTGGTTTTATAATGGAAATCCAAAATCATTGCTATTGACGTTAGTGGGGCTGGATGGTTATTTCTCTTACCGCATAAATAATTATTTTTTGGTTGGAGAATGGTTTGTAGGTGCAATCATTATTATCTATCTAATTTTTCCATTACTATTATTTCTTTTTAATAAATCAAGCAAAATAACTACGATAATAACTGTGGTGGGATATGGAATCGCCTTATTATTGTATCATAATGGGCTGCTAAAAATTCCATATCACCAAAACATCTGGGTATGTCTGTTGAGTTTTGAAGTTGGTATGTTGATTCTAAAACATCGGTCAATCTTAGAAAGCAAACTGGTATTTATTGTAGCAATCGCATGCAGTATCATATTAGCAGGGGTCAAGGTGCCTGTTTTAACGGAAAGCATGGCAGGACATTTATTAGGAATTGCATTATTTTTTGTTTTGTTTCATATTGGCGACAAGCTTATGTCTGTGCCAGCGCTGGGAAGCGCTATTTCCAGGTTTGGGAAATTATCTTATCCCATTTTTCTGATACAGCATCAAGTAATACTTAAAGTATTAGCATTTCGGAATCCGGTGTCGCCAGTGTATTCGATGATCACCCTTTTGCTTGTTATCGCTATGATATTAGTTGAGGCAAAGATTCTGGATTTAATTACTACGGCGATTTTAAAAAGTAAATTATTCACTGCCGCCAGGTAACCATACCTTTAAAAACATAACTAAAAAACTACCGTCAACCGTGCCGCAACGGCATCTTTGACGGTAGTTTTTTGATCATGTGGACCCGAAAAACTTACTTCATCATTTCTCCGATCAGATATTCCAGCTTTGTGCGTTCCACCAAATTCATGTGCTGATAGCATTTCTTTTTCACAAACGGGTCGCTCAGCAGCAACAGAGACGACGGCTTTTCGTAGGGAATCGCATAGTTATTCAAAAACCGGCTGATATAGTAGGTCTCCCGGATATACGGCTCATATGAGAAACCGGCATCCCGCAGAATCTTAGTAAACTTTGTCTCACATTTGGCCACTACGTCAATAAACTCTTTACATTCGGGCAAGTGTTCCCAAAAGTTCCAGAACACGTCACTATTGATCACATCCCGGTTAAACACCATAAAGTAGCTCTGAATGTGCTCTTCGATACACTTTTCTCCGATATATCCGCCGTCCGGTGAATATGGGAAAATCGTATCCCCCCAGAAATCCAGATTGCGCGTCTCCATCTCCGCCATCATCTGTGTGATGCTTGTAACCGGCGCAAAACAACTGTTGTTGAGCAGAATCAGTTCATCGAACTGCTGCACCTTCTCCTTGCCAAAAGTCAGCAAAGATTCCTTCCACGCCCCAAAATCAAACCCTTCATTTTCCCTGCACAAAATATGATTGGTATATACCGAAACCTTCTGTAATTCCTGATCATTCAGCCTGGAATTGGTGACAAACAAAAATTCGTCACAGATCTGTGAAAAAATTTTGATGGTCTTTAAATCATCTTCTTTTACTTCATTCTCCCTGTCAAAATGCACATAAGAGACAATTCTCTTTTTCTTGGCCAAAGCGCCGGAAAAATCCTTCGGATAACAGTTATTAAATATCTTTTGGTAACGGTAACCGGCATCAGCCGCGACATATACCCACGACCGCTCGATCTGATGCGCGATCGTAGCGTTTACCTGTCCCTCCTCTTTCGGAAAATCCTGCTGCGCAAAACCGTAAGAAAACATTTTCCTGACTGCGTCCGTGCGCATCCAGAACATATTTCCCACGGGGAAGACCGGCACGCGCGGCAGTTCTGTCTCAATTCCAAGCATCGTAAGCAAAGTCGCAACGCCCTCTCTGTTGCCTCCCCACTCGGCCTGAAGCTCCAGCACCGGATACGTTTCCGGCATCAGCAGACCGATCGTGGCATCACGCTCAAAGATCGCAAAAATACGCTTCATGTACGCTTCGTTTCCAAAAAGATGCTTAAAAATATACTTTCTCCACTCATTGCCATGATCGTTTGTCTTTGTCTTCTTTGAGTGGATATGGCACAGATAATCATAATCCTCCACTCTTTTGCCCATCTGCACCAAAAGCGGCGCTACATCCCTTCCCCTGTTTTCAAAAACTTCCACAGTGGCATTGCAGCAATGGCAGGTTTCTTTCAGCTGCTTTTCAATCAAAGCTTTTTTCTGGTCCGTGTCAGTCGACACATAGCAGTCGAAGCGATATGGAATCAGATTCAGATTGGCAATTGTCTCCTCGAGCGTATCCGTATAAAACATGTGCACCTGCACTGCAATCCGTGGTTTTTGATCCGGCCTCTCAAAATCCGCTTCCACTTCCCCGTCCGATAAGTTTACAACTTTTAAATCGTCAGAAAAAGGCAGGCCAAAAAGCGCCTTGGAAACCGTATTGATGCTGGCATATCCGTATTTTTCATCCGGCTCCAGATATGTGCCTTCTCCCCACTCGTTCCAGGCATTGACAAATACAAAACGTTCTTCTTCCGAAAAATCGGCCCTTGCACGGTCAGCAACCGCCAGAATCCATTTGTAAAAGCTTTTCAGCGAAAATCCGGTGTAGGTAAACCATGCGTCCTTACGGCGCGCCGCATTATCCCAGCCCAACATACATCCGTGATGCACCGGGACCGGCGTATCGCTCTCTTCCTGCAGCCTTTCCGCCATCCAATCCACTAAACGCGGATAACTGTACAAAAACGCACTCTTGCCGTGCAGTTCCACATTGCCAACCGCCAAAGATTCCAACCACATGTTGTGCGGCGGGAACTCTACCTCGGCATCGACACAATCCACAATATTGAGCTTTTCCGCCGAGTTATTGGCTGTCTGACAGGTCCAGATCAAGATTTCTCCGATACCGATCTTTTGCGCCGTCTCACGCCATTTGGCAAATGTCTTATGGCAGTCGGGAATGTGGCCCGGATTGTACACCATGACGAGCGGTTTGCCGTTGATTCTGATATATCTGCGATCATCCATATATTTCTGCAGATCACGCATATACATTTCGTCATCCCGCTCCGAATATTCCTGCGCAATCAATACATTTTTATTCTGTCCGTCCCACGCGCGCGTCCAGTTTTCATTTGCCCAGCACAGGCAGAACGGCAGATCAATCTCCGGGTGTTCCAAGAGCATGTCGACTGGTTTTTCCATTAAGCGTTTGCCGGAAAACCAATAATAATAAAAGCAAAATCCATAAATGCCATGCTGCTTCGCAAGTTCCGCCTGCTTTCGCAGCACCCCGATATCCGATAAATCGTAATACCCGATGTCGGCATGCGGCACGCGCGGCTGGTAGTGCCCTTCAAACCTCGCATCGCCATTTCTTACATTGGTCCACTCGGTAAATCCTTTTCCCCACCAGGCATCATTCTCCGGGAACGTATGAAACTGCGGCAAATGAAAAGCCAGCATCTTAATATCCGTAGTCATGCCCGTATAATCAATATTATCCTGATATTCGGAGTCCACATGCAGATCTTCCACGATATTCGCCGCGGCTTCACGCTCTATCTGCGCCTGTTTAATCTCGTCATAATGCTTTGCGGTATAAACCAGCAGTTTTACCCCGCCCTCTTTGACAAGACGGCGCGCGGTATTCAGTTTATGAAAAACGCGGGAATGACGCGCAAGCCAGCGAAATCCCCTTCCCACAGAGCGCACCGGCTTACTGACCTTCCAGGACGTCGAATGGTAGATTTCTTCGATCTGTCCATAAAGGCCATCGACCTGATTATGAAGCTCTACGGCTTCCGCGCGCAGCGCGTTGGTTTCTTCCTTCTCCTTGTGGTATTTTTCCTGCAAATGCTCGATCTGTTGTTCTCTGAGCAGCACCTGATCCTGCAGCGTCTCGTATTTTCCCCGCAGCTCTTTTTGTTCCGCCAAAAGCTCCTGGCAGTGATGTAATATTTGTTTCGATAATTCCCGTTCCTTCTCCACTTCTCTCTGCCATTGGTTCATGAGTTCCTTCGATAAATCCCGTTCCTTCTCCACTTCTCTCTCCATCTCTGTCATATGTGAATTCCATTCACTGAGGATTTCACATATATTCTCGTCTGTCACTATGTCGGCATGGAAGGATACACACAATGCCCCCTCCGGCGGATTTTCCATCTCAATCATTGGATCCTGTGAGATAACCATCAGCCCGCCTTCAAAAGCACAGCTATAGGGTATCACATACGCAAGCTCCTCATCTCCGCTCTTGGCACTGAAATCTTTAAGGACAATAATCCGATTTTCTACCGGGTCAATGCGCAGTTTTTGCACACCTGCCGGCACATCTATCCTAATATGATAAACTTCTTCCTCCATCATGTAAGGAATCATGCGGACTTTCTCCTCAGAATATCCCTGTCCAAAGTCATAATATACTTTACACATTTTCATATTTTGATAGGAAAACCCTTTCGTATCCTCGGCAAAACTATGATATTCCTGTAAAATATTCCTCCACAGGCCGGTATCCGCCGTCTTCCCGCTTAATTTCCCCGATAACTGCTGACGGATGTGCTCAAAGTGCGCTTCTATCTTTTCACATACACGCGCATAGATCTCTTCATCCTGTGTAGTGTCCAGTTTGCGGCTCACCACTTCCGGGAGTTCCCGGATATCTCGCACCTGTGCGTCCTCCTGACCGATCATCGCCAGAAAACCGGCAAGTTTAGACAATCCTGCCGTATTCACCGAAACAATCGGCTTTCGATACGACCACGTTACAATCGCGCCGTGCATGCTGGTGCCGATATAACCGACGCTCCCGGCTAAAACAGCGCACATCTGCTTCGGCGTAAGCTTGGCCTCGCAGTAAAAGATATGCGGATTTTGCTCATCCACAAGCTGTCGCATAAACAGCTCGTCTCCATGCACATAGCCGATCGGCATCAGAAGAACCCGATATCCGTCCTCTTTGGTGAGCGTTTGCAGTATCTGTTGAAATTGCGATACATCTTCCATATTCTGCGTGTTGTGCTGAACCACCAGATATCTGTCCCAGTCCGGCAGGACGCCATTTTGCACCAACACATTGCGCACACCTGCCATCTCATCGGTCCCAAAACATTGGGAAATCAGCAGTACTGTGTCCGGTACCCGCACAATATCAACAAGGCCGCACTGCTCTAAAAAACGCGCGGAGCGTTCGTCGCGCACGCTAAGATAAGAAACCGACGACAATAAAAGTTTTACCAGCCTTTGTTCCATGCCGCAAAATTCAAACGGTACGCCTGGCGCGTTCAACAAAACCGGTATTCCATATTTCTCCGCCACAAGAATTGGTATCTGCCAGATATTGATAACGGTAGCATAAGACGACTCATAATCCACTGAAACATTCTTATCTACCCGCAGCAAATCCCCGCCGCCGATTAAGATGGCGTCATACCCGTACTGCGCGCAGCGCTCGTCCAAGTCCGTAACGGTATACACATACCGATCTGGCTCAAACGGCTTCGCTGCATTTCCGACCGGCGAGTAGAGATCGATCTCGCAGTCACTGTACTTAAATTCAATCATCGTAGGAAATAACAGATCACCAAAATTCTCTACATCGAACGTTCCCACCTGTGCAATTCGTATCTTTTTCTCCATACCTTTTTCCATAAGACACCTCATTACGACTTCGTCGCCACTATCGTCCATGTGTTAAATTTATAAAAATAAAACGGATGCGTACTCACTATCTTATCATATTGCGTATCAAATTTTATCATCTCTTCTTTTTCATACCACTGATGTCCCTGATATTTTTCGGCCTTTAATCCCGCTCTGGCAAAAATATCGGTAATATCCGCCTCCCCCCATTTGTTGACGATCTGAGCCCCGTTCCAAAACAGCCTGTTTTTTGTCTTTTTATCAAGCTCCGTTTTCTCCCCCTCGTACAGATGCAAGGTGACTAACATTACGCCGTTCTCTTTTAAATGCCCGGCTAACTTCTGCAATACCCATTCTGCATGGGGCACGCAGATCAGCAGTTCCTCGACACACATCAGATCATACGCTCCGTCAAGCCCCGCATAGAACTCCTCCTGGCCAAGCTTACCGCAGCGCTCGGCAAAGCTCCCGTCCATACAGGTAAACATGCGAAACTGCGAAAAGAAAGCGGGCAGAGCGCCTCTGTTGCTAGTCAAAAACACTTTCATCTGTTCAAACTTCCCGCGCTGCTGCGACAGGGAACTGTCCTCTATTTTCATGACATGGCTCAGATATGTCTTCATCATGTCCGACACACGAATGGTAGCTCCACAGTGCGCGCAAAACGCTTCCGTCATATAAGTCATGCCAGGCTCATTGCGGAAATCCACGGTCTCCCCGCAGACACTGCACTTCTCATGCGCGACGATCTGATATTCTTTCTCTACCTGATGCTCTTTCTGGTTTTGCAGATTGCGGTATGCATTGCACACATCAAATGTGTTGCCGATCATCTTCATCTTGCTCTTTTCCAGCCACAAGACACGGTCACACAAGCTTTCGATCTGATCGATGCTGTGGGAGACAATCACCACCGTAACTCCCTCGGCCATCAGATCTTTGATGCGCTTCTCGCATTTTTGTTGAAACAGGAAATCCCCAACCGCCAAAATCTCATCCACAATCAGGATATCGGGCTTGACGACCGTGGCAATCGCGAATGCAATCCTGGCCACCATACCGGAGGAATAATTCTTGATCGGCATGTCCAAAAAGTCCCATAGCTCGGCAAAATCGACGATCGAAAACAACTGTTCTTCAATAAATTCTTTCTCGTACCCAAGAATCGCCCCGTTTAAAAAAATATTTTCGCGCGCCGTCAGCTCTCCGTCAAAACCTGCCCCCAGCTCAATAAGCGGCGCAATCGTCCCGTTTGTCCTGATCGTACCGCTTGTGGGCTCCATAATCCCGGAGATCATCTTTAACATGGTGGATTTACCACTTCCGTTTGTACCTACGATACCGAAAACCTCTCCCTTTTTGATCGTAAAGGAAACATGATCTACCGCAATAAAATCATTGAAAAACAATTCCCGCTTTACGGCTTTCACAAAATATTCTTTTAACGACTCCACACGTTCTGAGGCCATATTAAAGTGCATGGAAACATCACTCACCTCAATCGCGACATCTTCTTTCATCTTTTTCCTCTCATTCCGAAGCATTTTTTCCATCTTTTATTCCATTCCATACAAACAACATCCATCAAATATACAATATAAACCTTCCCTGTTTTTTGTGGAAATAGTGGGAACCTATCGCAAAAGACACAACTGCCATCGCCAGGCAGACAATATTCTGATTCAAAGACGGGCATACGCCGTTTAGCAGGATATTACGCAAATAAGTAATATAGTGGTACAGCGGATTGAGGTTCATCAGCTTCTGCATCCAGGGCGCCAGCGAATCGACCGGATAAAAGATCGGCGTGATATATCCCCATGCCAGAATAAACAGGGAATATAAATGCTGAATATCCCGGAAAAATACCATCGCCGCCGCCAAAAGCATACTGATTCCCAGTGTGAACAGATAATATTCCAGCAGCCAAAGCGGCAAATATAAAATATTGATCGTCGGCGTGATTCTGTAAAAAACCAGTACCCCGGCCGCCGCCACAAAAGAAAGCATAAAATTCACAAAAGAAAATGTCACTTTGCTGAGCGGGAAAATATATTTGGGCAAATATACTTTTTTTATCATCTGCCCGGAACCCACAATGGTTGTCACGGACACCTGCGTGGCCTCCGAAAACACCGAAAACGTGATCTGTCCCAAAATCAGGTACACCTGAAAATGTTCAATCTGAAACCGAAAAATAAACGAAAACACCGAAGAAACAATAATCATCATAAAGATCGGATTGAGCAGGCTCCACAACGCCCCCAGATAGCTTCTGCGGTATCTTGTTTTAAAATCTCTGCCCACCAGCTGGTGCAGCAAAAACTTGTACCGGTCAAAAATGTGGACTATTTCCGTTCCAACGTTCACTTTTTCCTTCTTCTCCGCCGCTATCTCATACAGGGAATAAATCACCCACAGCGCCAGCACCGCAAGCACAAAAATGAGATAACGCACCGTATAGTGACTCATAACATATTCATCGGGAGCCATCACCAGCGTTCCCTCATACTCTTTCCCGTTTACGAAAAGGCTGCACCCCGTTTGTTTTTCACCCGTCCACATCGTCACCGCCGCACCCGGCGCGCCGTCTTTTATGGTGACTGCAACTTTAATTGTACTTCCCTGCGCCACCTCTTTCATTCCGCCAAAATCAACGTAATAATTACTGCTGTCCGGCAAAAGATCGGCGTCAACCGTATGCGTCGCCAAGATCGTCCCCTGATTTTCGATTTGAATGTGAACGGTGCCGGACGGTACGTTCCCATAGTTGGCAAACTCCAATGCCAGCCCTTTCATATATGGGGCATTGCATGTAAACTCCTGCACCACAACATTGGCGTCTGTCAGCTCGCCAATCACGCTCACATTTTCCAGACCGGAAAAATCCTCTTCCAGCGGCTGGTATTTGAGTTGAAAAAAAGAAATCGCGTAATAGAATATTGCAAAACATACAATAGCAATGATGCCATATTTCATTACTTTATTCCAAATTTTTTTTTGCTTCATCGTTTTTCCTTTCCGAACTTGCCGTCAGGATTCATCCAGTTAATTTCTGCCTTTGCAATAGGCGCTGATACCGGCCCACGCTCTGTCTTTGTCAGATAAAATCAAATCGGCTTCTGTCATCCCCTCCGGCATCGGCCACTGCACGCCGATTTCGGGATCCTTCCAGAGAATCCCGCCCTCGTCGTTGGGATGGTAAAAATCCGTCACCTTATAACAAAATTCCGCATAATCTGACAATACGATAAAACCGTGCGCAAAATTTTTGGGAATAAAAAACTGCTTCTTGTTCTCTGCCGATAATTTCACGCCAAACCATTTCCCGAATGTTTTTGACCCTTCGCGCAAATCTACGGCCACATCAAATACTTCTCCGTTTACCACACGCACCAACTTATCCTGCGGATACCGAATCTGAAAATGGAGACCACGGAGCACGCCTTTTTTAGACGCCGACTGGTTGTCCTGTACGAACTCGCAGTCAATCCCCGCCTCCTTAAAATCATTATAATTATAGGTTTCCATAAAATAGCCCCGCTCATCCCCAAAAACTGCCGGTTCGACCACTTTTAAACCTTCTATGCCGTTACAATCATCAATGACGTGTATCTTTCCCATAATTTCCTCTCTTCCCTGCTTTGTCGCTTACTCTATAAAAATCATTTTAGTATATTACCATATTTTACTAGCAAGTACAAGCTATTTATAAAAGACCAAAAAACCGCTGTGGGCACATACCATCTTTTCTTCATCATCTCCACTGATACCTTTCTGTACCAGCGGACGAACCCTTTGCCCTGCTTTAAATATTCCTGTATTTCAAAATTGTTCCAGATGTGCGGAAACAATTCTTCCACACGCCCCATATATTTTTTTAAAAACAGGCAGCGCCTCCTAAACTTCTCTCTCCGTATGGCGTAAAACGGAATATTTAATACCTGGTGCAGGTAAACAGAGCCCTTTATTTTTTCCTGCTTGTCCCTGTCAAACTCTGCAATGCGCTCCTCACACAATTTTGCAGTCTCTAAAATAACAAAACGTCTCTCGTCAAACGAACTGTTTTGTATCGAGCCGCTTCTCTGATAATACTGATAAAACGGCTTTTTCACAATACTAATCTTATTTGCCCGTCCCAAGATAACCGGTGTCACCGCGACATCTTCATTATTTTTTCCCACCGGAAACAAAAGCCCCTCATACAGTGTTCTGCGAACCAGTTTATTCCACGACGCAGGCATCATATACATATCAATCACCTGCCAAAATGTATCGGGCCTGTATGCTACGGCGCATGGCCTAACCGTGTTTTTCCCGGCATCATCATAGACAAGCTTAATATCGCACACAACGACATCCGCATCTTCCCGCTCCGCCGTTTGCAGCATCTCCGAATACATATCTTTCTCTATATAGTCGTCGGAATCCAAAAAAATCACGTATTCTCCGCTGGCACGCCGTAATCCGTAATTTTTAACATCTGACAGTCCTCCGTTCTCCTTACAGTATCCCGTAAAGTATTGGGGATATGCACGGCAGAATCTATCGATGATCTCCTGTGAGCGGTCGGTAGAACCGTCATTTATGAGCAATACCTCCACCTTACCCTCCACCACAGAAACAGCGTCAACTACAGAGTTCAGGCATCTTTCCAGATACGCCGCGGTATTATATACCGGAACAATAACAGACAACCTCATATGATTACAATCCAAAACGCACGCGCTCCCTTTCTCTTCGTGTATAAATCATCTCTTTCGTCCGATCTGAAATATCAAAATGATTGATTGCAAAATCCTGTAACCGTACAATTTCACCAAATTCTTCCTCATGCGACGTTGACAGCGTCAGCCCCTGCGTCTGCAACCGGTGATAATTCAATGATTCCTTAAAATAAGCAATCTTACCCCTCTTTAATATGTTCATATAAGTATACCAGTCCCCAGCCAAACGATATTCTTTCGCCCCCTCTAAAATAGCAAAGTAATCATCGTTTTTTATCACTGCACCGGATACATTGGCAATCGTATTATTGATACACATAGATTCCGCCACTTCATCCACGCCATCTTTTATATAATCGTGCTCCCACTTGCCTGTGGCAAACAGATCAATCCACATGCGCAGGTCTTTCATCATAAGTACATTGTTTTCATCCATTGTGAGCGATTCACAGTACGATATAACAACCCCTTCGTCCTCAAATCCCTGCATCACCGTCTCCAAAAAGCTGGCGTTGCAGCTGTCATCTGCCTCCGCAATCCACACATAATCCCCTCCCGCCTCCTGAAACGCTTTCTGCCACTGTGTAAATACACTGCCGGAATTTCTTTTATTCTTCACTAAGCGTATCGGTATGTCGGTAGGATTATAACGGATGCAATCGTCGATGATCTCCAGACTGTTATCTGTCGAACCATCATCCAAAATTATGATTTCCATGACCGGATATGTCTGAAATAAAATGGAATCAACCCGCTCCTTTAAATACCTGGCATAATTATAATTTGGAATCACTGCCGACACTTTTTTGACAGAGCCCTCTACCTTGGATAAGATTTGATTTTTTCCATAGATCGTCACAATATTGTTGGGATTCTTCGCTTTCATTGTTCTATAAAAGCTTCTCAAATGAGCTCTGGATTTCTCCGATATCGGCAGTTTACCGAATATTTTTCTTATGATTCCCATGGCTGCCAGCTCCCCTCCACCTCCTCCAGCTCTCGTCCACCCCCCGTTTATAGCGCTCCCAGTACTCCCGCAATGCGGTATCCTTTCGCATCCTGATGCGATACAAAAGCTTCCGGTACTGCATCAAAAGCCACACCTGCCAGTCCGGTGCACGCAGATACCGCTTACAATAGTAGATTTCACTTGTGCTGATACACTGATACATAAAAGGCTTTACCCGGCCGGTCGAAAGGCCGTGCTCATGGCGCACCACCGCGTCGGGGACATAGTAGGTAGTCAATCCTGCCTCCTCCAGCCGGATGCCGATGATCAGTTCCTCGTTGTACAAAAACGTATTTTCATCGAGCGGATATAAATACTCCGCCGTCCCGCGGTCCATGAGAAAACAGCAGCCGGAAACATGATACACCTTTGCCGGCGCGTTTTCATCTTCCTGCTCTCTGAAATATTTTTTCCATGTTTTGCGAAAGCATACTTTGGCCGCCGTATATAAACGAAAAATATGGCGCATGTCCGTTTTGACAGCAACCGCGCTCGGCTGCCATCCGCCGTCCGCGCCGACGACCTTTGGGCCGACGATCCCCACGCCCGGATGGGAGCGGATAAACGCGAGCATTTTTTGTATGGTATCCCTGCGGTAGACGATATCGTTATTGGTAATCAAAAGATACCCGCAGCCATCCGCCAGCGCCTGCCGGATTCCGATATTATTTCCCGACGCATACCCGCGGTTTTCCTCCGCCCGCAGACAGCAAATCTGATGCTGCGCCATACACGCCTCCATCTCCCGCGGCATCTTGGCGCGGGACGCATTGTCCACGAGATAAATGCGGTACGCTTCGCCGATTTCGGACTTGACAATGCTCTTGATGCAGGCAATGCTCGCGTCCCATGTCTCATAATTTAATATGATAATTCCTAACATTTTAATTCTCCATGATGGCTGTGCAGTTTTTCTCTTCGTCTTAATAGCTTTATTAAATTTTACTGCACACGGGTTTCCTCATACGGATGCCGCCATCCGTCTGCTTCATTGCCATCGTACTATCTGAAATCAGATCGGAAGCTTCTCCAACTCCCGTTGCAGATTTGCAAAACCGATCAAACGGTCTGTATACATGTCGTCCGACTCTTCTAATTCCCGTTTCGCCGCCCGCTTTAAACAATCTAAAATTTGCGTATACAAAAGCTCTGGCCGCGCAGACAAAAACTGATAGAGATAATCCAGCATGGAAGCGCTGTATTCCTTTACTTCTTTTCTGACGCCCAAAACAAGTCCCAGCGTCTCTATTACCTCTTTCGCCGGAATGAATGTACCGTCAATCTTATACATTTCTCTTGCCCCTGTTTTTTGAATCTGGAGATATGTTCTATAGGAAGCAAAAATTTCATGATTTAAGTTCCAGATCACCAAACGCTCCAAATCATCCCTGCAAACCCTAAGTTCCAGGATATTACCTTTTAACGCGCCAAATGACTTCTGGTACTGTTCCCATAGCCTGGTTTCGATCAGAAACTTAAATTGTATTTTATCGGTGCCCCTGTTAAACACCTGAATCAATCCATTGATACGGTCAAGTATTTTTTCGGTATTCCCGTCTAGCATCTCCGGCGTTATCGAAATCACGGCGATAATCCGCAATTCTACCGAATCATCATACGCAAGCCCACTATCCTCCGCTATCCCTTTTTCGTCCGCCTTATATCGTAATGCATCGATAAACTCTTCAAATCCCACCGTATTCTCCGGCAATGCAATTCTCTCTTTGACCGATGACTTTTTTATCATCTCAGATATAAGTTCTATCCCTGTCTGTTTTATATCGTTGCTGTCTTTTGTTAATAACGATACATACTCATTCTCAAAATCAGGCTCTACCAATGTACACACCTGCACAGATACAAATTCCCTATCCCTTCTGACATAGTGTATCCCTATATGGGTATGCAATCCTTCCAGTTCTTCCTCGTGCTGGTATTTTAATACCACAAAAGATCTCTGCTGCTCAAATTTTAAGACATCAAAAAGGCATATCATCCTGATTTCCGGTACAAACAACTGTTTCAACAACTGCTCTTTTTCCCCGTCTGCAAGGAATTTCCTATTGCGCTCTATTTTTTCATTATTCAAGATATAATCCGACAGCTCCTGGTATGCGCTTAAAATATTTTCAGCCACCAGAGGATAGCGGTCACTGAGTGCAATTTCCTCCCGGTAATAGAGCGGTATCATTTCCTCTTGACCGACCGCCAATTGGGCAAAAAGATCTTTTGCCCTTTCCGCTCCCTGTGCCGACGCAACCACCTTAGACATCGCAACGGCGTAACGCCTGGTGCCCACATTTTCAACCATTTCCAGGGCTGCCCGCAGTCCCTCTATGTTTTCTTCATTCGGGTACGCGACGAAGATCACCTGATTGGAAAGCGCCAAAAGCGACAGCGAGCCCCACTGGTTAAATCCCGCCCTTGTGTCGATCATGATCACATCGATATCAAACATCCGCCGCATGTGGGCAAAAATCTCCGAAAACAAATCCTGCTCCTGTATTTTGCGCGCCTGCAGCCTGCCAATCTGATAAATGTACTCCTTATCCATATGTTTTAGCGCAGGTATCAAAAACATCTCCCCCGGCACATTTTCCAGCTGAAGAGAACAGTAAATATCATCGACCGCGACGTCCGCCCTGCCCTGCACGACTTTGCGGTACAGATATTCTATCATTCCGTATGATGCGCCCTTTAGCTCATCATTTACCTGATCGGCAAAAATTTTGTGCAGGCTCGGCGCCTCGATATCGAGATCGATCAGTAAAACTCGTTTCCCCTGCATTGCCAGATTATAGGCCGTCTCAATCAATGCGATTGTCCTGCCCACACCACCTTTGTAGGAATAAAAGCTGATAATCTGTAAATCCTGATCATATTCTGTTTCTTCTTCGCTGGCGTACAGAGCGTCCGCCCAGGACGCATAGCCTCCCACCTTGACCTGTTTCTCTACCCCCAGCTCTTTCGCCTTTTCCACAGAATAGACATCCATAAATCCTACCTGATAACTTTCCCCTGTCTCAGCAATCGCCGCCTCCACGATGCCGCGAAGCTCTGCTTTTGGCACATTGCCGTCCGTAACAGCCGTGACATGAATTTTCCCCCGGCTGCTAACGTCGACCTGCACCCATTCCGGTTCTGTCAGATGATATTTTTTCTGAATTTTCTCTTCCAACTCTTCCCAGATTGCTCTCATTTTACCTGCTTTCTATACTTCACGCTTTTTATTGTCCAAATAATGAAACACTTTTATAAATTTTTCCAGCCATTCCTCATAAACAGCATCTGTGATACCGCTTTCCGGTATGTATCTGTAATCTATATAGTCTGTTGAGCCCGGGGATGACAGATACTCCAAGGCATCCATTACGTCGCCGGGCATATCATCATACAAGTCCGTCAAAAGATTTCTGTAACAGGGGGCAGTCAGCACATGTCTGGGGCGCGCCACCACGCTCCCGTCCACAACCCATTTGCCTGGCGCGCCGTCCAAAACGCCATGTTCACTGCATATTATACTCTTCAATAAACATTCTATGTAAATCCCGCCAAAATGAATGGCTCCGACTTTCCGCCTGCCACTGCTGAGCGCCTCCCAATCCTGCAATCTGGCCTCCGCAGCTCCCTCGTAATTTTCCAAACTTTCTCCCTCCTGTATCCATTCCTCGTTCCATTGCCCCAATCCTGGCACACATGCAACGTGCCGCATGGCGCACACGCAACGCGGCAAATGCGCAGAGCCGACTTAAACCTGCGATTTTATTGGAATGATTCCATAAAAACCTGACTCACTTATGTCGATTTGATTAACTCCGCTATACAAATCTCAAAGTCCTGATAAATGCACCCCGTAATAATATCCTCAAAACCATACACATTTGAAAATTCATCACGCTCAAAATCAAACACATTTACCGTATCTTTTGCCGGATTGACTACCCAGTATTCCCTTACTCCGGCAGAATGGTATTTGAATAATTTTACGCCATAGTCCATCCGCTCTGTACCTGGAGAAGCAACTTCAATTACCCAATCCGGCGCGCCGCTGCACCCGCGGTCCTCTAATTTACCTTTGTCACATATGACAGAAAGATCAGGCTCGACATAATTGAACTCATCCCTGTTTAAAAAAACAGCAAACGGCGCCGGCAGCACCTCGCAATCCCCGCCATGAGATTCTATGAAATTACCGATTGCCCTGCCCAATTGATAAACAATCTTCTGATGTCTGTAATTGGGCGGGGCCATATCATATATCTGCCCGTCAATCAGCTCTGCCCTCTTTCCCTCTGGCAATGCATAAATATCCGCTATCGTGCTTTCTCTATCTTCCGGTAATGGCATATGATACCCTCACTTTCCAACATACTTGCTCTGCGCAGCTCTCAAGTTGCAGCGCAACTTGTTAAGATACGCTGCTTTCTGCGTTTCTTTTATCATACATGATTGCACTCTCCGTTTCAAGGAGTTCTCCGTTGCAATTCGCACCCGCATATAACAAAAGCTCGATGATATCTGACGCGAGCGTGAATTGCAAGGCGCGCACACCGTCACTTTTAGCGTTGGTTTTTGTCCGCATAATATTTCTTCTGAATTTTTTTCATCAGCCCCATCGGAATCAGCCCCACGATCAGCGGCTTTACGACGTAGGGAAACGCCCGCGGCATCAGACCCAGGTTTTTATACCCGCGGTATTTGATATACGCCTCATGGAAACGGTAGCGGTATTTTCTCCGCCGATACTGCTGCTCGTCGCGCCTGATATAATATAAAACCTCGTCGAGATTGGCCCCGCGGTATCCGGCCCCGTAGATTCTAAGCAGCATATCAAAATCCTCGACGCGCACTGCCTTTTTGCTGCAATCATATCCTCCGACGGCTGTCAGCACTTCCCTGCGAAACATTACCGAAGCATGTACAAACGGCAGCGAAAACAAAAAATTCTCCGGCTTCGGCTCTGCGCAGAACCAATAACATTCCCCGTCATCCCCCGGACGCTCCACGAAAAACTCTCCGCGGCAGCCTACAAAACCATACTCCGGGTTCTGCTCTAAAAACTCCGCCTGCCTGGCAAGCCGCTCTTCTCTGATCAGATCGTCGGCATCCATGATGGCAATAAATTCCCCTGTTGCCGCCTTAAGCGCAGTATTTCTCGCATATCCGGCCTTCCGATTCTCCTGATTGTGAATAATATGCACTTTATCGCTCGAGGCGGCAATCTGCTCTAAAATCTCCCATGTATCATCAGTCGAACCGTCGTCACAGATCACCAACTCAAAATCCCCATATTCCTGACGCAGTACGGACGAAACCGCCTGACACAGCGCTTCGCCGTCCCCCGCATTGTAAACCGCCATGATCACTGATACTTTTTTCACCTTTACCTCCGCATCTAGCGTACTGACAAATTCTTAATCCGCCATGATCACCGATACTTTTTTCACCTCTACCTCCGCATCTAGCGTACTGACAAATTTTTAAACTGCCATGATCACTGATACTTTTTTCACCTTTACTTGCGCATCTCATATATTGACAGTAACGATTCAGCCTTCGGCTTCATAGTTACGGAATCCGGCTCATTTAAAGTTTG
>CANONN010000063.1 GCA_947567625.1 uncultured Roseburia sp.
GAAGATATAGCCGATTATACAGAATTATCTCTTGATACAATAAAAGAATTAGCAAACCAATCCATGCAGTTAGCATAATTAATCATATCAATCTATATGCTCTATTTTTTGCCATTAAGGAGATGTTTTTGCTGCCCAGGAAGGGAAGAAGCTGAATCAAAAATCCCTGGTTAAGACGGTAAAAAAGGAAAGACGTCGATTTCCCTTACCAAGATTGCTTGGAAAAAAATTTCAGGGAATAATTGTCTCTAAAATCCTATAAACCTGCCCTGCAATACTGGTTTTGCAATGAGAAGATTGCATCGGTGACGCAGGGGGAAAGATAAAAGCAACGAGGAAAGGAACTTGTTATATTTATATCACTGCATGAAACGGAGTAAGAACCAAAATAAAAATAACAGTAAAATAGCAGCGCGGGAATATGGACAAATACAACAAAGGACAACAGCAAAACCAGAGGGGAGGATGGGCAGTATTATGATGCCCGCCTCCCTTTTGGTTTATGAGCAGTCTCGGGAACTCGATAAAGCCCGAATTACCGCTCTTTTTTTCATTTCTTTGATTTTCTTATCCTACCTATTGTGAATGACAATTTAGTTCCAAAGGGCACGTTGGATGCCAGATGTGGCGCTGCCCTTATGGAAAAGACCATAAAACATAATGCAGATGCACATATTTCCAGATATGGATGTGTTATCAAAACCAGGCTCCAGTGGAGCATCCGGCTGTACACAGACATCCCGCGAGGTACGGAAGCTTATAAAAAATATATAAGCAGCGTACCGCAGCGCAACGTATTTCTCAATTTTTCACCAAGTTTCCGAGCCTATCCCCGAATTTTGATTTTAATTGTCGCCTGTTTGCCCGTTCCGTCTGTCGCTTTTGCGGTAATCACAACGTGTTTGCCTTTTCCTGCTTTTTTTGCTGTCACGATGCCCTTCTGATTCACGGCCGCGTACTTCTTGTTTGAGGAATACCACTCCAGCACTTTATTCGCCTTTTTCCCGGTTGTCAAAACCGTTGCTTTGATCTGTACCTTCTTACCTGGTTTTACTGTGTAGGCGGATGCTTTGAGGGTAATTTTCTTTACGGCATCCCGCATGATTCTCACCGTGAGCTTTGCGCTTGCACCGCCGCCTTTTTTTGTCTGTGCCGTGATGGTCACTTTTTTCCCGGCTCCCGCTTTCTTTACCGTCACGACGCCTTTTTTGCTGACGGGAGCATATTTTCCATTGGATGAGGTATAGGTAGCCTGTTTCGTTACAGCCCGTGGCAGTGATTCGAATATAACGCGCTTTCGTATGCCCCAGGGCTTCCCTGACGCTGCCGGCAACAGTATTGGAACGTCTGTCAATCACTTCCTGATAGTGTTCACCGTATGTGCCAAGCTCCACATAATACTGATAATTTCTCTTTCCGTTTTTCTTATCCCACTCCAGGGTGAGATCGCCCAGACAATACTCTTCCCCTAAATCCACGGTAATCCACTGCGGATAGGTCCCGTCCACGGCTGTCCAGCGCGTAGCGCTGTTCGAGTCCACGGCGTGCGACGGCAGATTGCCCTTTTCGTTGCCAGAAGCCGTCACTGCCTTTCCCGCACACAGGTTGCCCGCGATCAGCAGATAGACTGATGTTGTTGTCTGATCCTCCGCCGTCACGTGAAGCTCCATGCCCGGAACAATGAGTTCATTCTCGCCGGTAATCTCTGTCTCGCCGCTGTACACGCGATAGACCGCATTGTTGACGCCTTTGACGGCCTCCCTGCACTCTGCCAGGGTCATCTCCCTATCAAGCACAATCGTTTTGTTCTCCGCGTTTACGGACAGCATATCGGACACAACCTCCGCCTTTTGGGACAAAGCCCGTTTCCAGGTACAGGAATCCTCATAGGTTTCCTCTTTGCCTGCAACCGTTCCGACCGATTTTACCGTGATATCTCCGCCCGGCAGCGACACATGATCCAGTAAAAATACGCCGTTACCCTTGTTTTCCATTTTCCCCGCACTAACGCCGCCTACAAACAGCTCCACCTCGTCACAATTGGAATAAACTTTTATGTAGGACTGCGCCGTATCCCGGTTTACATATCTGCGGCTGGTAATATAAGTAAATAAATCTTTCTTGTTCCAGTTCGCCTTGTAAAGGTAATAGCTGTCTTTTTTGATTTTGCGGTCCGCCGTTACCAGCCCCTTATCGTTTAAAGCCCGCTGCGAGCCCTCGTTTCTGGAATCCACGGCAAAATCGAACATCACCCTGAGAAATGTCCCCCACAGCTCGTCATGGCTGTTGATATAGGCCAGCGCTTCCTCGTTCATGATATTCTGGTATTCCTCCGGATGCCACTTGCCGCCTGATGTCAGCCCATTCTTTCCCAATTCCGGGTACGCTTCGTGCTGATTTGCGTTTGCGCCCCAACCGTATTCGGAGATGCCCATCGGCCTGCTGTCCAATGCGGTTTTTCGCTGCATAACCTCCGCAAATGTACCATAAAAATTGTTGTCGGGATACCAGCCCGGATAGATATTCCATGCGACAATATCAGATTTCCAGCCTGTATTGTCCGCAAAATTGCTGTTGACCGAATCCGGCTTGTTCTGATCCATACTGTAATCCCGGTTGACGGCCTGCGTCGTATATCTCCCTGTCGTATCCTCCTGTTTTGCCAGCGCATCCAGCTGACAGATGAGCTCTTTCATTTTGGCCTGCTTTGCATTGAGCACATCCTTCATGCCGGAACGGTTGCCCACCTCGTTTTGCAGCCCCCAGAAGCATATGGAAGGACGGTTATACTGCTGGCGGATTAATTCTGTCAGCTGCGCCTTTGTCACATCAAAAAAGCCGTCCGTCTGACCAAGCTCGTTTACCAGAGGAATTTCGGTCCAGACAATCATACCATTGGCATCGCAGAGATCATAGAAATAATCCGTCTGCGGATAATGGCAGAGACGGATCGTGTTGACCCCCAGATCTTTCATGAATTCCATGTCCGCGTCGTGGCGCTCCTCTGTGAGCGCGCTTCCCTCGCCCGCCCAATACTGATGGCGGTTGACGCCGCGCAGCGGATAAGACTTCCCGTTGAGATAGAATCCCTTTTCCTTATCTATCCAGAAATACCGGAAACCCATTTTTTCCTCTACTTTGTCGAGAAGCGTTTCGCCGTCTTTAATTTCCAGCGAAACGTTGTACTGATAACCCACGTCTTTTTCCAGAGTTTCTCTCGCATAATCGACGCCGTTCCACAGATGCGGATTGGCCACCTGCACGGTCTTTTCAAAAGCCGCCCGCCCGTTTGCGGGAATCGTAAGCTCCTGCGAAACCGGCTTCGGCGCGTTTTCTCCCGTCACGGCCGCCGTTACGGTTACCGTTTTTTCCTGCGCAGAATCATTTACAATATCCGCTTTTATCGTAATTTTCCCGAGATCCGCCGGCGCTTCTTTGCTCCTCATATTACCCGTTGTAAGAAACAGGCCGGAAGAACCGTTATTTTTAAGGTCGACATGCACCGCGTCCACTGCCACCAGATAAACGCGGCGGTAAATCCCGCCATACATATTAAAATCGGCAGATATCGGCGCGATCTCCTGATCGAGCGTATTGTCCACCTTCACATCCAGGACATTGCTTCCGTCCTTTAACGCGTCCGTGATATCATAGCGGAACGCAGTATAGCCTCCCTTGTGCGTGTCGCCGATTTTCTGTCCGTTTACATACAAATCCGTTTTTGTGTTCGCCCCGAGAAATTCCAGGTAGATGCGCTTCCCCTCGAATTTTTTCTCCGGCGTAAACTCTTTATGATACCAATAAGATGTCCTCTCGTAATTCCCCCCGCCGTCCTCGGCGTCAACATTATTCCAAGTATGGGGAATCGTTACCGTTTTCCAGGCCGAACGGTCTGCCCCAATAGCCGTCTCTTCATCCATCTCTTTTCCGCCAAACTGCCATTCCCCGTCAAGCTCCGCTACATACTCTTCGCCCCGGCCGCTGGCCGTCTGCGGCGTATATGCCGTCTGCCTTACCTCGCTCACTGTTTCCCCCTTAACAGTCGCCACATCTGCCGTCGGAAGTCCCGACAAAAGCATTGCCGCTGCCAGCAAAACCCCTAAAATTTTCTTCTTCAAATTTGTTCCTCCTGTTTTCCCCAAAATCCCGCGCGGACTCCCTGTTTTTAGCGCATGCGCCTTACCGCTTACGGCAAGCATGCATAATTGCGAAACACCCGTTAAATACGGTTCGTCTTTCTGCACAATCGCAGATCCTTTGATGCTGCACGAGTGCTCCGCAATACGCAGCCGTAAATAATACTTTCTCCCACCTATATATCCCCACATATATAGATGTATCACTATTCTTGCACAACCTACGCGGCGGCACAATGTCCAAAGCTATTATTTATTTGTTAAAAAGTTGTTATATAATTGACAAATCAAACGTCCTATCGTAGTATAAAATACAACAGCTTGACAGCCACGAAAAAGCTACGCCTAATCCGGCAGCCAGCGGGAGATATTTATGCAGGATTTTAAGAATCTTAACCACCTTCAGGAAAATTTAAAAACAGGCATCAAACAGAACATGTATATCGTCCACACGCCGGACTGGTTTGAAGAAAAAATGAAATACGAATTTACCATATGGGATATGGCGCGCGGCAATGCCTATATCACAGTAGACGGAAAAACGTTTACCGCTTCGGCGGGCGACGCCGTTTTATTTTCCCCGGGCGTCAGCCATTCAGCGCGCACCGACGAAGACGGCTGTGAATTTCTGTTCCAGCAATTTTCGTTAGAGCATGGAAACGCAATCAATATTTTAAATGATATCAACCTTTCCGGTATCATAAAAAGCGAATGGATTGGAGCGGACTGCCTGGCCTACTGCGAAAACATGAAAACCGTCCATTTAGGCCCCTATGGCCTCTCGCTCTGGCAGTATGCAGATTTTCTGTCATACCTTGCAAAAGTTCTTCGCTTTGTACAGGAGGGAAAGCACGTTCCCTTTTTTGAAAAAACAGAAAGCTCTCCGCACACAAATCTGCGGAGAGCTATGTCCTACATCAACGAACATTTTCTGGAGGATTTATCCATAAAAGACATCGCACAAAAAGCCGGATTCAACGAAAAATATTTTATTCATCAGTTTCGGATACAACTCGGCATCCCGCCAAAGCAATATATGATAAAGTGCCGGATGCGCTACGCCGTGCACATGCTCATCCACACGGAGGAGAAAATCAAGGATATTGCGCTGCATCTGGGATACGCGGATGTCTACTCCTTCTCCAAGGCGTTTAAAAAATATTATGATCATTCTCCCAGTGAGTTTAGAAAAATAAACCGCTACTGACAGGCGAAACGCCAAACAACCTGTCCGTATTCAAAGTCCTTTACACGGAGCAAGAGATGGCATCCGCCTTGTATGGTTCCCGTCCGCCCGCAGCCATAATCGAGTCGTTTCCAGACAATACACCTCGTCGCAGACCTCTTCCATATATTTTCTGTCATGCGAGATACTGATAATTGCCCCCGGGAATTTCCTCAGCATCCGGCGGATTACAGCCCCCGACAGCGGGGAAAAGCATCAGCTGCGCCTTTATTTTTTCGCCACCCGAAAGGCGCCCCATCCGCTGTTCGCGGTAAAAAAATTCTTTTTCCACCTGAATTCCTGCGGCAGATAGCCCAGCCGTTCGCCCGAAGTAATCCGCACGCCGATACAATCGGTATAATCCTTCGTCAGGGAGGGGGTAAATCCATTTCATCAGTATCGATTTGCCGTCGCCCTCCTCGCCGATCACGACGGCGTTATCGCCATCGTTTAGTACCATGTTGAAATCATCCAATAGGACACGCTGTTCATAGTGTGCCTCCTTTGGTCAAAAGTGATAGGATCCTTTGATCAAAGGGCCGCACATTTAAACGTTTTTGTCAACTACATTTTAGGATTTGTTATAATAATTGTAACAGTTCAGCTCAGGACTTTGCACTCGCTGCAAAGTCCGTAAGAACGCGTATATCTAGCCAAGCGGGAATCCGGCTCTTTGTCGAAGACAAACTTCAAATGAGCCGGATTCCGTAACTATGAAGCCGAAGGCTGAATCGTTACTAATAATTTAGGTTAGACCCGATAACAGAATCTAACCTGATACTTAACTAACTGACATTAGCGCGTGAATTGTAACAATCACTTTCCCGACTTTAGAATTTGATTCTCACCGCGTAGACAAAACCTGGTTTTGCTGTTATAATTTATAAAATAATCTCAAAATTTGGTCACACGTTTTGTCTGAATCAGTATAATATTATTACCATACATTATAATACAACAGGGAGGACATAACATTGAATAATGAAATCAACTGGAACCCGGCGTTCAATATCGGTGTCGAGATCGTAGACAAAGCCCATCAACGGCTTTTTTCCATAGTGCGGCGTATGCTTAAGCTGATCCGCGAAAATGAAATAGACCAATGGACATGCATCGAAGGATTGAAATATTTTAAAAATTATACCGCGCACCATTTTATGGAGGAGGAAGCCTATATGCGCTCCATCGGCTATGTAGGCTATGACATGCACAAACGCCTCCATGACAATATGAAAAATATCACGCTGCCCGCTCTGGAGGAAAAAATGAAAGCCTCCAATTATTCCATGGAATCGGTAGAGCAGTTTCTGGGCATCTGCATCAGCTGGCTAACCGGACATATCATGATAGAGGACAGGGCCATCACCGGCAAAGTCCACAGCAAATGGGATTACAGCCAGTTGGAAGAATACAACGAAATCTTAGGCAAAAGCCTCGTCGACGTCATGTACAAATTTTTCGGTTTAAACTCGCGGATGTTCAGCGATCATTACGGCGGCGAGAAATTTGGCAAAACCATTAATTTCTGCCTGCTCTATGCGGGCCACGACAAAAAATTTATCAGAGTCATCGTATCCTTAGAGGAAAAATTGATTTTAAGCTCCGTCCAATCGCTGCTCGTCACGGAACAGCCACATTTGGACACCGCCACACTGACCGCGACACAGGAGCTGATGCCGCAGCTTCTGCACGCGATTGGCAAGCAGGTAAAACTTGGAGACGGGTTATACCAGCTGCAAAAAAATTCTCTCGTCAGCGACGATTTTGTCGCCAAAATATTTGCCACGCGCAATCCCAAGTACAGTCTCTTGATTGACACCGACGCAGGTTATCTCGCGCTCTGCATTGACGAGGTAAGAAAAAAAGCCTGACAGGTCGATATGTCAGACTCTTGCGATCAACGAAAACGGCGCCACTGACGTGGACGATTCACGTCAGTGGCGCCATTTTGGTTCGCAAGCCAAACGTTTTTTCTCAATATACCCGGCTCGGCAGTACCGCCGCCGCCTCCTCTGCCGCAAACACGCCCTCTTCCATATACTGAATCGCTTCCACCGTCTCCCCTTTTTCCAGTTTTTGTATCAGCTCGGCCACAAAGGGCCCCTCCAGAGGGTTACACTCCACATCCACATTGATATCACCGGCGATCATGGCTTCAAACCCAGCACGCGTCGCATCAAACGAAATGATCACAATATCACCGTCGGGCCCGCAGGTTTTCCCGGCTTCCTTGATCGCTTCCACGGCTCCGAACGCTTCGTCATCATTTTGGCATACCACAACATCGATCTTATCATACTTATCCAGATATGCTTTCATGACAGCGTATCCGCCGTCTTTCGTAAAATCTCCGGTCTGTTTGTCCAAAAGGTTCCAGCCGCCCTGATTTTGGGCAATCTCCTCAAAACCATTCGTTCTTCCGATCGCAGCGGAGGCGCCGTCAGACCCCAGAATCGTAAGAATATTGATTTCTTCGGACGCTCTTTGGTTTTCGCTTAGAAACGCCGCAAGCCATTCCGCCGCGTCTTTTCCCTCCCTGGAAAAATCAGACCCTACCCAGCAGGCATACAGGGAAGCGTCGGCGCTGATTTTGCGGTCCACCACGATCACCGGAATGTTCGCGTCTTTTGCTTTCTTTAGCACCTCGTCATAACCGTCCTCCACAATCGGATCGAGGATAATATACTGTACGCCGTTCTCAATAAACTGCTCCAACGCCTGTAGCTGCGTCTTTTGGTTATTGTTGCAGTCCACAAAATCAAATATATAGCCGTTTTCTTCGGTAAACGTATCTTTCATCGACTGTGTCTGCGCCAAACGCCATCCAGACTCTGCCCCGACCTGTGCAAAGCCGACATGAAGCAGGCCAGACGTATCGCCGCCCGCTGCCGGCTTGGACGCATCCTGCCCGTTTGCACCGTCTGCCACATCAGCCGCGGCACTGTCAGATACGTCAGCGGACGGTTTGTCTGCGTCCGATGCGTGTGCCGCGCCTGTCCCAGCGGATGTCCCGTCTTCTTTGATCACGGCGTCGCCGTAGGGCGTCAACACCATCAAATCGCTATTGCCGCACCCGGCTGCCACCATACCTGCCAAGGCCAAAAAAACTGCCACGATTTTCTTTTTTATCATTCTTCCCTCCATGTTACCGTCAAAAGATCCGTTCCTGCCGCCCGCGTCAGATGACAAACTTGTTTACCTCATGTTCCAGATTGTCCGTCGCTTTGAGATTGCTCTCGGACTGCTCTTTATTCTCATACAAATCGTTTGACAGCTTGCTCACATGCGTCGTCATGCTCTCAATATTTTCAGTGCTCTCCTCCACCGCCAGAAGAATCCCGGATACGGACTGTCGAATCGTCTCAATCTCTTGTACCATATGGTCTGCCTGCCCCATAAAATCATGCATAACATCATAAAATGTCTTTGCATCGCTGCTGTACTGGCTCCCGGTCTCAATCAACTGACCAAAGCCCTGCAATGTCTGCTCGTTTAAAAACGTCAGCATACGCTCCGCCTCTTTGGCGAGCGCGCGCACCGTCGTGAGTACGAGCCTGCTGATCGACTGTATTTCCTCCACGCTCTCTGTCGTGTCTTTGGAGAGCTTGCCAATCTCGCTCGCGACAACGGCAAACCCGCGCCCCGCCTCCCCGGCCCGCGCGGCTTCAATGCTCGCATTTAAAGCCAGCATCTCCGTCTGGGAAGAAATCTCCAGAATCTTATCGGTCAATGCGCTGATATGCTCGACTTTTCGAGACTCTTCCAGCTTTTGCCTGAGCGAAGCTTCCAATTCAACCGCCAGATTCTGTGCTTTTGCAGATTTTTGACGCGTATCTGCCACCAGCCCCGCCGCTTTTTGGTCAATGTCCGAAGCCCATTTCGTGCCGTCGTCCACCCGCTGATTCATTTGATTGACATAGGCGTTCATGCGTCCGATCGCCTCGTCGACCTCCTGTATACTCGCGGTCGTCTCTTCCATCGCAGCGCTCATCTGCAAAATGTTGTCCGAAATCGTCTGAATCTGCTCGTTGGAGCGCTGTGCACTCTCACTGCTTAAGTGCAGGTAGTGAGTGAGCTGCCGGGTATTGGTGGAGATATTGGCGATCACATTTCGTATGTAATCCAACAGTGAATTGATATTGCCGGCGATCGCACCCACCTCGTCGGCCGACGTGACATTGATTTTCTGTGTCAGATCACCGTCCGCTTCCACGATATCTTTAATCTTATTATTTACTTTTCTTACATTTGTCAACATACCGCCGATAATAAACATCATCACCAGAGAGCAGCAAAACACCAGCGCAACGGCGATGACAATGACCTTCCATACCGTGGCGGACATAGACGTCTTTAAATCCGACGCATCATACTCGATAAATGCGGACCCGGTCATTTCGCCAGACTTAGTGGCCACCGGGGCAACCGCCAATATGACGCTTCCGGTTTCCTCCCTGCGTATCGATTTGTAAGCAAACGGAATATCGTTATTCATCGCCACCAGGGCATTTAATTCGACAAAATCGCCCACCGGCGTCCCTGTCGGCACCCCCTCGCTCCCGTCGCTTCTTATGTCGATCAGATAGCAGAGCGTTCCTGACGCATCACATCCGACCGCATAAATACGGTTGACATTGATACTGTCGACGATCGATTCGATCGCGTTAAAGACAATCGTATAACTTGTGGAATCCACTCCATCCGTCCCCAGGTTCTTCAATGTGCTGCCATCGACTCTGGCCTCTGCCAGCGTCACGATTGTGAGCGCCCCCTGCGCGGCCGTCTTCGTACACTGCTCCTTAAATTCGCTTAAAACAAGCGCGCTTAAAACAGTCGCAATCACAATATTGACCATAATGACCGGAAATAATATCTTAAACCGCATACCGACACCGTTTTTGCCGGTCCTTCTGTTATATACTCCCTGTTTCTTCAATACCAGTTTTCCTCCGTCCCTAGCCGTCCGATTTGTGCCAAACCGGCTTCTTCGACTCGTTTAAAACCCGCTCGATCCGCTCACGCAGATTTTGTGTGTTAAACGGCTTGAGCACATATTCGCTGACCCCGAGCTTAGCGCTCAAAACGATGGTCTCTTTGTCTTTTTTGGAGGTGAGCATAATGACCGGAATATCACGGCAATCCTCCATCTCACGAATTTCGCGCAATGTCTCAATCCCATCCTTTAATGCCATCTGAATATCCAAAAGAATCAGATCCGGCTTCTCCTTTTTCAGATACTGTAAGGCGCGCACACCGGAATTAATGGGAATCACCTCATATAATCCCCTCAGGTCCTGTTCGATCGTCGCAAGACTGATACTGTTGTCATCCACAGCCAATATTTGCGGTTTCGCTCCCATTTGTTATCTGTCTCCCTTCTCAATTTTTTCGATTAATTCCCGCAGCAGCTGTTCCGCCGCGTCATCCTCATATAATTTAAGCTGCTCTTGTATTTCCCTCAGACTGGTCTCCACCTCGTCCTGCAACAGGAACTGCAACATCTCCTCCACTTTCTTTGCGCACTCTTTGGAGCGGAAATTTTCGAGGCAATCCAAAGCCTCCCTGATCTGCGACAACAGCTCCTCTTTTGGGATTTCTCTCTGTTTTGCCGCGTTCTTCTGCTCCTGATTCTGATCGAGAAATGCGCGGATATGGGCAATCTGCTCCTCATACTCGGTCAACAGCCGCGTCACATGACTGTCCACAAACGTAAAATCCCCCCGGTCGACCGCACTCTCCTGCTCTCTGGCGATCTTTGATACCTTCATAGCCCCGACATTGGCGGAAGCGCTTTTTAAGCCGTGCACCTCTATGCCGTAAGTTTGATAATCCCGGCTCTCCCAAAGCTTCCGCAGCAGCCCGATTTTTCGCTTTCCGTCCAGACAATATAACTGCAAGAGTTCCATATACTCCAAGACGCTGCCCCAATAGCGTCCGACCAATTCGTCCGTATCAATGCCTTCAATTAAAATACCGCCAAATGCCGCATGTCTGTTTTCGTCTGCCTGCACGCGCTCCAAAGGCACATCCTCCGTTGTCTTTTTATCTTCCGGTATCCATCTCTGTAATGCCTCGTGCAGCCGTTTTCTCTCCAGCGGCTTGGTGAGAAAATCCTGAAACCCGTTTGCCAAAAAGTTCTCTTTCACACCCTCCATGGCATTGGCTGTCAGCGCGACAATCACCGGCAGCCTGCCGTTATCGCCACACTCTCTGCGGATGATCTGTACCGCCTCTATGCCGTCCATTTGGGGCATCATATGGTCCATAAAAATAATATCATAGCGCTTTGCCTGCACGCGCGCAATCGCTTCCGGCCCACTCTTGGCCTCTTCAATATCCAATCGGTAAGACCGCAGAAACATATTGGCGACTTTCCGGTTGACACGATTGTCATCCACCACCAAAACCTGACAGCCGGGCGCAAAAAACGGTTCCAGCTTCTCCTCTTTGGCCGTCTCCTCCTCCGGGTTCTCGGCTAACGTTCTGCGATCCGTCACTCTCTGCGGAATCTCCACAAAAAACGTGGTTCCCTCGCCATATACGCTCTCAATCCGTATCGTCCCCTGCATCAGCTCTACCAGATGCCTGGTAATGGAGAGGCCAAGCCCCGTGCCTTCCACGCTCCGGTTCCGTTTGGAATCAACCTGTTTAAAGTTCTCAAAAATCCCCGGCAAATCTTCCTCGCGAATCCCGCAGCCGGTGTCCTCGACCCGAAACAGCAAACATTCTGTCTCACCGCTGACCTTCGGTATCCCGTCGACAGAAATCTTTACATATCCCTCTGTGGTAAACTTGAGCGCATTATTCAAAAGATTAATCAGAATCTGCTTAATCCTGCCATCATCCCCATAATAGCGGGACGGCAGCGTCATGTCAAATTGGCTTTTTAGCATCAGTCCGCGCTGCGAGGCCACGACGTCCATCATATTGATCACTTCATTGACAAGCGTTTTTATGTGGTAGTCTGTCGGCACCAGCTCCATTTTGCCGGCCTCCACCTTGGAGAGATCGAGTATATCATTGATGAGGGCGAGAAGATTCTTCGAGGAGGACTTGATATCGCAGGCATACTCGTAAACCTTCCTGCCTCGGCTCTCCTCCATAATCACATCGCTCAGCCCTACAATCGCGTTCATGGGCGTCCTGATCTCATGGGACATATTGGCGAGAAACGCACTCTTGGCAACGTTGGCCTGTTCCGCCTGCTCCCGCACCTGCTTGATCTCTTCTATATAATTGTGCGTCTCCGTCACGTCGAGAATCAGAACCACATATCCTTTGTACTTGCCAAACTTATCAAAAATCTGCTTTACATGCCCCTGGTAATAGCTGCCGTTTAAACAAAACTCCTCCTTCACATCCTGTCCCAGGATATCCTGCGGAAATCCCTCAAGCTCTTCGATGCTCTTTCCCTTGGCCCTAATTCCAAGGTCTGTAAAAATCTCGGCGGCGGCCGAATTGTAACTGACAATCCGTTTCTGTTCGTCGAGCGCAATCACGCCGTCACTCATACTGTCGATCAAAATGCCGGAAGCGAGGCTGCTGAAATCATAGACATTCCTGCTCCAGATCAAAATAACCACGGCAGAGAGCACCAGCCCCAGGATAAACGGCGTCGGGTCATACACATATGTAAGCTTCATCGAATACGAGCCGAGCGCCACGACCGGCAGGATAGAAAGTCCGAGTATCAGCTTATACCTCCGGTCGGAAGCGTATTCCGGTCTCTTGATGCAGGCGCAGATCAGCGCATACAAAGACAGCAGGTATGGCACGATCGTGCCGAAAACCATAAACAGCCAGTAACCCGGTCCATAATCCAGGCTCAAATATCCGTGCCCGTCCGCCGTTTTCAGCCATGTAATCCCGCGATAATAAAAATGATGTAAATCACAGGTAAACACCAGTGCAACAATTGCTAGGTCAATTATTTTTAAACATCTTAATATCTTCTCGGGTACTTTTTCACAGCAATAGTGGAACATAAAATAGCAATAACTGATGGGAACTACGATTGATCCCATATACTGCACCTTGACAGCCACAATGGCCGTCTCAACCACAGGCGCCGTTAATTCCAGCAGATACCCGGCGTTCTGTATCAAAGAACCCATCAAAAAATACTGCATCAGCTTCTGCTCTCTGGAACCGTCCCCCTGAAACAAAAGCTGTGATGCGGCAAAAATAATACTGATACTTATGATCTCCAATATGATAAATACCATGCTCATCATCTTTTATCACCACTCACATGCTGCCACTTCTATCCAAAAATGACAATATATTGTTATGATAGCACCGTTTCTTCCGTCTGTCCACTGAAACTTAATTCAAATATTCTCGCACAGCAATTTAAAATATCATAAGCTCGCAGCGGCTGCGGCCAGACTGCGCACACATAAAAAACAGGTTCTGAAAAAATGAACCTGTTTTTTATGTGTCAAAATGCAAGGAACGCACAGCCTGCCGATATATGCATAAGATGAAACAACAACAATAAACTGTGAGGAGTAAACACAATGATTCACAATTGCTATAGATCCTGTTGCAACTGCTGCCGCCAGGGACCGATGGGGCCACAGGGTGAGCCTGGACCGATCGGGCCGATGGGGCCACAGGGCGAACCCGGTTCGGTCGGGCCGCAGGGGCCACAGGGTGAACCCGGGCCAATCGGGGCACAGGGGCCACAGGGCGAACCCGGTCTGCAAGGGCCGATGGGGCCGCAGGGCGAACCCGGGCCAATCGGGGCACAGGGGCCGCAGGGCGAACCCGGTCTGCAAGGACCGATGGGACCACAGGGTGAACCCGGTCTGCAGGGACCGATGGGGCCTGGCGTACCTCCGGCATATTTTAACGCCGTCATGCAGGGCGGCTTCCAGACCGTACCCCCAGACGGCGAAATCAATTTTTTACTTGCGTTTCAGTCCGGTGATTTCACTTTTATCCCCAATACATCAGAGATTATCGTCAATACGGGAGGCGTTTACCGTATCGACTACTCTCTGCTGGTCCGGCCTGCCTCAGGGCTACTTAATATCGCTTACGCCGTCGCCATCAATGGGCTGGAAAATCCATTGTCATTTTTCGGCGCTTACTATGACGAGCGCACAAATACGGAACGCGCTGAATTGACAGGTATGTTTATCACCTCGATCGCCGCCGGCTCTACCGTCTCGCTGCGCAATAAATCGTCCTCGGAAGATTATCTGGCAGGCACCGGTATTGACAATCAGGCGGTCAACCATGCTTCCATCCTATTACAGCGGATTGCATAATGCTTAAGGTCTGCGCCATCGAGTAGGGAAGAGCCATCTTCCCCTACTCGCGCGCAATTATCCTATCCGCGGATATCCACCGAAACATAATCAAATGCCTTTCTCTTGATCGCCGGTTCCACCGCATCACTTTCTTTGGCAGCCTTTGCCAAGCCGGATAGTTTCATGCCTTTTTTCTGGCTGTCTGAGATCAGCCAGACTTCTTTCTCGTTTTGATTCTGGCCCGTTTTACCGGCCTTTTCGTCTGACAGCTCCGCTTTTGCCGCATCTTTCATGACCTGATTTGCATCTTTTAGGCTGCTCATCTGCGCCGAAGAAACATCCGACAGCTTTTTCTCTACCTTTTCAAGCTCCCGCTCTTTCGTCTCTACACTGCCGCGGGATGCGTCCTTCCCCGTCTCCGCTCTGGCTTCCTGCCTGATCTCCGCCCTTAACACGCCTGCCATGCCCTCTAATTTGATTTTCACACGATCCTGCGACTGTGCGTGCTTTATGGAAGTGCCCGCAGAAATCATAGCGGACATACCTTTGCCGGAAATTCCTCTCCCGTCTTCCTGTACGTTCGTGTCGGCGCCCCGCGTGTCCTCTTCCACGGCTGCCGCTTTTTTCAGCTCCTGCTGCTCTTTCTTTTTCTCCGCCAGATGCTGGCGCAGCTGATTATTCAGATCGCTGATTTCCTGCTGAAGCTCTTGGCGCTTTTTCATTTTTTCTTCCATGCTCATTTTTTCATTGGAAGAAATGTCCTGCATTTCTTTCTGCGTATCCATAATCTGCTGCTGGATATTTTTCGTATACATATCCGCCGCGGGCGAAACCTGCAGCTGATCGGCTTTCATGCCCATCCCCGAAATACTGCTAATTGCCATTTTCATACCCCTCCTTTTTCCATATCCGTGACGGTTGCCCAACGCTTTTCAAACTGTATGCCGCTCCGAAAAGACCGATACCCACGTCATAAATGCAATCTTATCTCATAAAATCACTTATCTAATATTTCGGACTATTTTGATATTTAATGAAGAGTTTTTGTAAAATATTTAAAATTTCCCCCGAAGCCGTTGCATTTCTTCTATCGACCCAAAATATAGCTTCTCCCGTTTTCCTCCCGTATACTGCCTGATTTCTTCGAGAAAACGCGCGCCGTATTTTTCATATTTGCGCTCTCCCACGCCGCTTACCATAAGCATTTCCTCCCTGGTAAACGGCAGACGGATACACATATCCACCAGCGTCTTATCTGAAAAAATAATATACGGCGGCATCCCCTCCTCTTTTGCCAGCTTGGCGCGCAGGATACGAAGACGCTCGAAAAATTCCAGTCCCCTTGTGTTCAAAATATCCGATTTGCGTTTTGCCGCAGAAGGACGATTGCCGTCTGCATATTGGGGCTCGTCTTTCGTTTCCTTTAACAACATTTTCTGATTGTCCCGCAATAGCTCATCCGCTTTGTCGGTCAGCTTTAACAGAGCATATTTATCGCTGGTTGCAACTAAAAAACCGTCCATTAACATCTGATGGATCAGCCGTTTTGTTTTCGGTTCTCCCAAATTCTTCAGCGCGCCAAAGGACGAATACGAGGAAACTTTGTATTCCCTCAGCTTTGCCCGGTCTGCGCCCGCCAAAGTTCCTGCGATTACATTTATGCCGAACCTGCCCTTAAACTCCCTCACACAGGATATGACCTTTTTTGCCTCCTCGCTCCTGTCGACGATGATAAACTCTTTCCGGCAGTTGGAACAATTCTCACAGCGCTCCTTTCCATGCTCCCCGAAATAATTCAGGATATACCGGCGCAGGCAGCTTGTCGTCTGGCAATAATCGTTCATTCTGCGCAGACGTTCCTCGTCCCGTTCCCGGATTGCCTGTAATGTTTCCCCGTTCAGCTGTGGGTTCTCCTCTTTGCCCTCCAGCAAAAACCGGGCGATCATCAAATCCTGGACAGAATACAAAAGTATACACTCCGACGCCTCCCCGTCGCGCCCTGCACGTCCGGCCTCCTGATAGTAGTTTTCCAAATTTTGCGGCATGTTGTAATGAATGACATAGCGGACGTTGGATTTGTCGATCCCCATGCCGAACGCGTTGGTTGCCACCATCACAGGTTTTTTATCATAGACAAAATCTTCCTGGTTTTGCCTGCGCTCCTCGTTGGACAGCCCCGCATGGTATTTTGTCGCTAAAACGCCCAAAGCTATGATCTTCTCATACATCTGTTCCACATTTTTTCTGGTGGAGCAGTAAATAATGCCGCTCTCCTCCCCATGTTCCCTGAGATAATTCAACACAAACCCCGCCTTATTTTTCGGGGTTTCCACCGCAAAGGAAAGATTTTTGCGGTCAAAGCCCGTCACCAATATCTCCGGCTCATTTAGCCCCAGCACACAGGCGATATCTTCCCTGACGTTTTCTGTCGCCGTTGCCGTGAAAGCGCTGACAATCGGGCGCGTCTTTAACCGCATTAAAAAGTCTACAATTTTTAAATAACTCGGGCGGAAGTCCTGTCCCCACTGAGAAATGCAATGCGCTTCGTCCACGGAAAGCATGGAAATCTCTGCCTGTGCGGCAAAATCCAAAAACTCATAGGTTTCCAAGCGCTCCGGCGCCACATAAATGATTTTATAACGGCCTTCCGCCGCAAGCTTTAGTGCTTTCGTGATTTGATTTTCTGTCAGGGAACTGTTTATGTATGCGGCGTGAATACCGGCCTGATTGAGGCTTTGGACCTGATCTTTCATCAGGGAGATAAGAGGTGATATCACAAGGGTCATGCCGGAGAGCAACAGCGCCGGTATCTGATAGCAGAGGGATTTGCCCGCTCCGGTAGGCATAATGCCAAGTGCATCTCTGCCCTCTAATATGGCGTCTATGAGCTTTTCCTGCCCCTCCCGGAAGGTATCATAACCGAAATATTTTTTTAATGCTTCGTATTTGTTCATAAGTATCCTGGCCTTTCCTCATTGGTTTTGACTTTACCGTGCCGCCGCGCAATACAGGCCATTCCGCACGATATCCGTCGTTCTCACATCACAATTATAACATTCCATGAATCAATAGTAAAAACAATCCGTAAACTTTGTGACTATTGCACAATCGTTGAGCCTGAACTGATACACTGACGCACATTAATACGCTGTTAAAATTCGTTTGATAAATGATTCAAACGCACCGGCATCCCGGAGATTCCTGCCATGGAATCTCCGGCAATTATGAATGAAATTATTTGTCATAGAGACGCGGCCCATTCCATCCATTCTTTTTATCCTGTGCGATTTATTGACGCTTTCATCGGCGCTCGCATATCCTATTTATCCGGTGCGATTCATTGACGCTTTCATCGGCGCTTGCATATCCTATTTATCCGGTGCGATTAATTGATGCTTAAACCGGCGCTCGCATATCCTGCAATTGTATTGATCAAAGATACGCCGCTCGCCGTCGCTGAAAATACTAACATCAGCCGTGTCTGCGCCGTTATTGGAATATTGAGCCCTGTCAGCGCGCCGTTTAATAAGGTGCCCACAGTTAAAACTCCGGTAAGTGACGGCGTCAGATTAATCAGTGTCCCGGCAATCGGAGTAAATACATTATTCGGCGTCACGGACTGATAGATCTGTGCACTTACCGTAACCGTAGAACCGATCAGAGAAAGTGCCGCCGTAGTACTGAAGTAAGCGCTAAACGAAGTGATGATTCCGGCACGCGGGATCTGAAATGCAAAGTTAGACAGCGTTCCGCTGGCATTTGTGATATCAATTGTCGTTCCCAGCAGTGTAAGGCCCTGTGCGCTGTTCCCAAAACCGACAAAGGCAGGAAGCCCTACGAACCCGCCTGCAACCGTTGTTAAGGTAATCGGAAGCCCTGATGCAAAGGGAATGATCGCTCCCGTTCCTGCTGTACCGGTCGCTCCCGTTGCTCCCGTCGCTCCTGTTGCTCCGTCCGCTCCTGTTGCTCCTGTTGCTCCGTCCGCTCCCGTTGCCCCGGTGACTCCATCGGCTCCCGTCGCTCCTGTTGCTCCATCGGCTCCCGTCGCTCCTGTTGCTCCCGTTGCCCCGGTGGCTCCGTCCGCTCCCGTCGCTCCCGTCGCTCCATCGGCTCCCGGTGCCCCCGTCGCTCCCGTTGCTCCTGTCGCTCCATCGGCT
>CANONN010000064.1 GCA_947567625.1 uncultured Roseburia sp.
CAAAGCTTGGGTTTATGCAGGATTTGATACGCGGGATTAAAAAAATTGCGGCGGACGGTGCGGTAGAGACGACAAGGCCGCAGACCGTGGCGACAGGGGCCGTGAGCGCGCCCGCTGCGCCGCTTTTGAAGCGTGCTTTTCTGTTTCTCGAGGACGGCAAATGGGAGGAGGCGGACGAGTATTGTGAAAAAGTGCTCGATCAGGACCCGGAGTGTGCCAGGGCTTATCTCGGAAAGCTGATGGCTGAATTAAAGATCAGTGCGCAGGAGAAGCTTAGAGAGTGCGAGGAGCCTTTCGACCAAAACAATAATTATCAGAAAGTGGTCCGTTTTGCAGACGACGGGCTAAAAGCAGTATTGCGGGAGTATTTGGATGCGATTGACAATCGCATCAGAATGGCTTGGATGGCCGATGCATACAACGATGCTGTCAGTATGATGAATACGGCGCAGGATGAGACAAAGTATAGGGAAGCCGCCGCAATATTTGAAAAGCTTGTGGACTATAAGGATGCTGCTGCTTTGCTGGAACAATGTCTGGAACAGGCAAAACTATATCGTAATAATGAAATTTATGAAAAAGCATACTATGCTATGACACAAAATGATGTGGACAATTATAAGAAGGCGATACAGGGATTTCAAATGATTCCCGGATGGAAGGATGCCAACGAGCAGCTACAGTTTTGCCGAAAAAAGCTTGGAGAAGCCAGAGCAGAGCAGGAGCGCAGGAACCGGGAACGGGAGCGGCAGGAAGAGGCGGAACGAATCGCGGAAGCCAGACGCGCCAAGCGCAGGAAAGTAACTTCTGTCATAGTCACTATATTCATGATACTTGTGATATTGGCTGCGGTGGTATTTGCGGTGGTGTATGCTTCCGCTTTTGTGTGATATCACGATAGGAATGGTAGCTACTTTTCACATCCACGCCAATAAATCTGGCGTGGGTGTGACTTGTAACGAATGGTATATTTTGAAGCAATGATGTGAGAAAGTTTTCTGGATTTTTGCAGACAATTGTGGTAAGATACAACATGTCCGAAGACCGATACAGGACATCGGCGTTTAGGATGAGACGAGACGATATACGGAGAGTAAGACATGGATGAGAAAAGTCACAGTGTTAAGACACTGGAGCGACAGTTAGAAATACAGGAGACATTGGTAAAATGCATCAACACACTGCACGGCACGGAGGATGTGGGCAGGGCAATACAGGAGCTGCTGTCGATTATTGCACAATATCACGCTGCGGACCGGGCTTACATTTTTGAACTGGACCGGGAAAATCATGTGGTGGATAATACCTATGAGTGGTGCAGGGACGGGGTGGAGGCCGAGATCGACCGTCTACAGCGCGTGGATATTTCCGTGATTGACCGCTGGCTGCCCTATTTTGAGCGCGAGGGGGAGTTTTATATCACCTCGCTGTCCGGGGAGGTGGACAGTGCGTCCGAAGAATACCGTATACTTATGGAGCAGGGAGTGCACAGTCTCATGGCCGCCCCGCTCTATGTGAAAGGCGAATTGATGGGATTTTTGGGCGTGGACAATCCAAGGGAGAACACGGATACGCTGCTGTTGATGCGTTCCGTTGCGGCTTTTGTGGTGAATGATATCCAAAAGCGCATGACGGAGGAACAGCAGATCATCGGCGCCCTGGCGGGGATTTATATTTCCATGTACCTGCTGAATATCACAGAAGACACCTACCATGAGATTAAAAGCACGACACAGATCAAACAGCTTGTGGGCAGGCGCGGCACGGCTGTTTACAAACATATGGAAAAAGTAATGCGCCATTTGTGCGCGGATGAATATGTGGAAGAGATACTTACCTTTATTGATGTTCATACGTTAGAGGAGCGTATGAGCGGCAATGCGATCATCAGCCGTGAGTTTGTGGGACGTGAATCCGGCTGGTGCAGGCTCAGCCTGATTCGAGTTGAGGATGAGGGGCAGTTTTATAAAGTGATCTGCGCCGTGCAGGAGATCACGGCGGAGAAAGAGCGGGAGCTGGCTTATCAGCAGGCAATCCGCGAGGCCCTGGAGAACCAGACCGACGCTATGACCGGCATCAGCAACCGCGGGGGCGGTGAACAAAAGATTATGGAGTATCTGGAGCATGGCACAAGCGGGATGTTTTGTCTGATGGATGTGGATAAGTTTAAGTCGGTCAACGATACGTTTGGGCACGCGGTTGGCGATAAAGTCTTAAAAGAATTGGCGCGGGCGATGAAAGAATCGTTTGACGCAGCCGATGTGGTGCTTCGGATTGGCGGGGACGAGTTTGCCGTCTATGCGTTGGGCATCGCGGATGAGAACACAGGGGGAGAAATGCTGGACCGTTTTTTTGCCTCGGTAGATGAGATTGCGATACCGGAAATGAGGGAGTGGAAAATATCCGTAAGCCTTGGGGCGGTGCTCTGCGACGGCAAAAAGGCGGATATATTTGACGAGCTCTACCAGAAAGCGGATGAGGCTATGTATCTTTGCAAGAAAAATAAAGGAAAAATGTATGGTTTTTATCATGGGGACTTTGCGCGGACGTAGTCCGAAAAATTGTTCCCAGAAACGAGGAGAAGATGCTGGAGAGATTTTTTCCGGGGGAATATCTGGATTCCACCTATGACATAGATTTTGAACGTCTGTATGGGGAAGGATACCGGGGGCTGTTGTTTGATATCGACAATACGCTCGTGCCGCACGGCGCGCCGGCAGACGAGAGGGCCATACGGCTGTTTGACCGGCTGCGGACGATCGGCTATCAGTGTATGTTCCTTTCCAACAACAAGGAGCCAAGGGTAAAGCTGTTTGCGAATGAAGTGGGGTACTCCTATATCTATAAGGCGGGAAAACCAAAGACATTAAACTACAAAAAGGCTATGGAGAAAATGGGATTGACACGGGAAAATACGATATTTGTCGGAGACCAGATTTTTACCGATATATACGGCGCCAACCGCGCGGGAATCCGCACGATTTTGGTAAAGCCGATTCATCCGAAGGAAGAGATTCAGATCGTGCTCAAGCGCTATTTGGAGAAAATCGTACTGCATTTTTACCGGAAGAGCAGGGTGAAAAATGCCGCTAAGCGGCAGCATGGAGGTTAGTGTGAAAAATAAATGTTTCACACGGCGACTTGTGTCTGCGCGCTGCAAAGCCATAATGGCTTACACAAAGTCGCTTATGCGCAAAAAGCAAATGCGAACGTCGTTCGCAATGCAGAAATGGGGATTTATATGAAGATTGCAATCGGTAATGACCACGCGGCGGTGGAGTTAAAATTTGAGATCGCGTCATATTTGGAGGAGTTAGGACACGAGGTCGTCAATTACGGTACGGACGAAACACAAAGCTGTGATTATCCGGTCTACGGTGTGAAAGTGGGACGGGCCGTGGCGGCCGGCGAGGTCGACTGCGGCGTGCTGATCTGTGGGACGGGCGTGGGTATTTCCATCGCGGCGAATAAGGTGGCGGGGGTGCGCGCAGCGGTTTGTTCCGACACGGCGACGGCCCGTCTGGTGAAGCAGCACAACAATGCCAATATTATTGCCTTTGGCGCGCGCATCGTGGGGGTAGAGCTGGCCAAGGATATTGTAAAAGCCTATCTGGACGCCGAGTTTATGGGCGGCAGGCATGGCAAGCGCGTGGATATGATTCATGAAATTGAGGCAGATCAGTTTTTATGTTAAGAAATAACTTGAAATATGTCGGTATTTATTATACAATAGAAAAACGAGAGAGCCCAGATAACGGGACGTATGTTTAAGGAGGAAATTACATGATTTCAGCAGGCGATTTCAGAAACGGTGTCACCATCGAGTTAGAGGGTAACATTTTTCAGATTATCGAATTTCAGCATGTGAAACCGGGAAAAGGCGCAGCGTTTGTCAGAACAAAATTAAAAAATATTAAGAGCGGCGGTGTTGTCGAGAAAACATTCCGCCCGACCGAGAAATGCCCGACCGCACATATCGACAGAAAAGATTATACCTATCTGTATGCGGACGGAGATCTGTACAATTTCATGGATGCAGAGACCTACGAGCAGATCGCTTTGTCCAAGGATGATATCGGCGATGCGCTCAAATTCGTGAAAGAAAACGAGATGGTGAAGATGTGCTCCCACAATGGCAGCGTATTCGCAGTGGAGCCGCCGTTGTTCGTCGAGTTAAAGATCACGGAGACGGAGCCGGGATTTAAGGGCGATACCGCTACGGGCGCCACCAAGCCGGCGATTGTCGAGACCGGTGCGACCGTGTATGTGCCGCTGTTTGTAGAGCAGGAGGATACGATCAAGATTGACACCCGTACCGGGGAATATCTGTCGCGCGTATAGTTGGTCTGTTTCATACAAAGTGCAGCAGGAAAAGTGTTGAGAGATAGCAGGTGGGTATATGCCAAAGCCGTATTGAATGTGGCGGGGGTGAATCTTACCGGTATTGACGAAATATAGGAATAATATGGACAGGCTATGTCTGTATTGAATTTACATGAAAGGATATCGCTTACTTGATGGTGGCGATATCCTTTCTTTTGTGCGCCCGGCGGCGCACGTTTCTAACCGGTGCATGTCTGGAATCCGCCCGGTAGTGGGAAGGATATTGCCTCCTACCCGATTGCCGTATATCCGAAAAAATAAATCCGGCCCGTTACTTTTTCACCTCCTGATACGTGTTTCAGGCAAAGGAGGTGAAACACAGGTACAGTGGGGAACAGGTGAAACGCATGGCTAACATAGGAGGTGAAGCACATGGACAGTGAGCAGGACATAAGAGAAATCGTCACAAAATACAGTAATATGCTCTACAAAATTTGCATTGTCATCTTATGCAATGAGCAGGACGTCCAGGATGCCATTCAGGATACTTTTTGCCGGTATCTGGAAAAGAGGCCGCAGTTTTGCGGCGAGGAGCACGAAAAGGCATGGTTTATCCGGGTGGCGACCAATATCTGCCGTGATATGATACGGTTTAGAATCCGGCATCCAAAGATTGCGATTGACGAATTGGAAAACCGGCTTGTGGCGCCGGAACAAAAAGAGACATTAAAAGAGCTTCTCGAACTGCCGGTCAAACAGAAAACCGTGATCTATCTGCATTACGTGGAGGGATATCGGATCAAAGAAATTGCAGATATCATGGGAACGACAGAGGGGACCGTAAAAATGCAGCTGCAGCGTGGGAAAAAGCAAATGCGGTTATCGTGGGAGGAGGCATATGGCAGATGAATGAAAAAGATGTAAGGGAAACAATGGAACAGATACATATTTCAGAGCAAATGCAGGAGGAAATCATTATGAATATTCTGAATCAGAGAAAAAACGGAAAGAACCGGACAAAGGATTGGAAAAAAATGGCGACTGTCGCGGCGGCATTTGTGCTGGCGGTCGGCGTGATCAGCTTTCCGATACAGGCCGTAGTGAAAAACGTCGTAAAGGCGAGAATGGAGAGCGTTTCCGCAGAAGAAATGCAGGATATCAGAGATACTATTAATCAGCAGGGGACGGTAGGTGACAGCTTTTCAAGAGAATATTTTGACACAGAAAATGAGCGGATGAAAGAGCTCTGGCAGTCCTACGAGAGAGGGATGTTCCCCGAAAAAGAAATATGCAGAGTGGCGCATGCAGAGGAAGTAACGGAAGGAGCGCTTTGCTATATCGACGATTCTGGAGTTTTTCATCTGCCCGACCGGGAAATGACGGACGAGGAGCTTTTGGAGATTATTGATTTCCAGCGTAAGGAAGGCTATGCGTTTGAGCTAAGCCCGGCGGCGCAGGAGGCAAAGGCAGAATTTTTGTCAGAGCAGGAAAGGCGCAGGGCGCTGGTAGAGGCCGCCGGAGGAATCAGCGAAGAAAAAGCTGTGGAGATCGCGACGGAGCAGCTGAAAGCAGAGTTAAAAGATGCGGCCTGGGGAATGATGGACGACATGGACGTGTTTCTCGAGGATATATCAGAAGTGGATTTCGACCATACGAGCGAAGTGGCCTATCTGGTGTCTTTTGGCAATCCTGATGATAAATCTACTTATTCATGTATGGTCGATCCTGTGGACGGAAGCATCTTAAACGCTGTGGCGTACATACCGGCAGAATAGAGTCTATCTCTCCTTTCCCAGCATCCGGTACAGTATCGCAACCGTGAGCAGCGAAGTGACGATCTGGCTTGCCAGGAGCCCGATCAAGTAGCTGCGGATACCGTAGACGGGGACCGCAAACAGCACGAACGCGATGCGGATGCCGCAGGCCATAAGACTTAGCATAAAAGTGACGCCGGGATGTCCAAGCCCGTGCAGGATGCTGTTGAGGGTAGCGCTTAGATAGAGGAACGGACAAATCCATCCAAGGGTAATGATAAAGGTGCCGGAGAGAGAATTGCTAAACAAAAGGTTGCCAATCCACTTTCCGGTAAACAGGAAGCCGGCGCTACAGAAAAAACCAAACAGCAGACAGGAAAAAATCGTGCGCCGTACGGTCTTTCGGATGTGCGCCATATTGCCGGTAGCCTGTGATTCGGAGATGGTAGGTAAAAGCAGCACCGACACGGAGTTGACCAGCACGGACGGCAGCATAATGACGGACATGGACATGCCGGTTAAGATGCCGTAGACCCCGAGCGCTTCCGAGTTGGAGTAGCCGAACATGCGCAGGCGGTTGGGAATCATAATATTTTCCACACTGGAAAACAAATTTAAAATCACACGGTTAAAGGTCAGCGGAAGCGCCATCTGCATCAGGTTGCGATAATAGCAGCGGAGTGCAGAGGCGCTTTTTCCAAACACAAGGGCAGAGCGCGGACGCTGCCCCTGTGTCTGGCTGCTGCTTTTCGGCAATTGAATTACGCTTAGGCAGATTAACATGCTGGCGCACTCGCCGGCGACAATACCCCAGACCATAGCGGTAAACGGGAGCGGCATCTGTTTGCTCTGGTAGATCTGATAGAGTACATAAACGCAGGCCACCCGCGCCATCTGCTCAAACAGCTGGGTGACGGACGGCACGGCAGTCTTTTTTAAACCGTAATAATAGCCGTTGATACAGGAATGGATACTGCTGGGAAGGAAAGACAGCGCCAGCACGGAGAGCAGCGGGGCGCAGCGCGCGTCGCCGAGCCAGGCGGCAGCAATAAAATCGGCCTCTCTCCAGACAAAAAGCCCAACCAGCGCGGACAAAAAGAGCGATACGGACAAGCCGGCAAACAGATAATTTCGCGCGTCAACGGGACGATGTCTGCCGATTTCCATGGATACATACTTGGAGATGGAAGTCTGGATGCCGGCGGAGGTGACAGCGAAAGCGAGCGCTAAAACCGGAGTCAAAAGCTGATAAATTCCCAAACCTTCTGCACCAATCGTGCGTGAGAGGAATATTTTATAGAAGAAACCTATCACGCGGGTAAGGACCCCGGCGGCAGTTAAGAGCAGTGTGCCGGTAAGCAGCGCATTGCGTCCAAGAAAATTTTTCAGAGTGAATTTGTTTGGGGAGGGTTGGTTTGTCAAGTAAAACTCCTTCTTTCCTTTTGCGGGGAAATAGCTGCTGTCGGTTCATTATATGTGGGAAATGAGGAAAAAATGAATCAACAAATTTATTTGGATAATGCGGCTACCACACAGATGTCGGATGCGGTAAAGGCAGCCATGGAGCCTTATTTTCGGGAAAAGTTCGGAAATGCATCTACGGGGTACAGCTATGGGGAGGAGGCAAAGCAGGCGATCGAGGAGGCAAGGGAGCTGATCGCGGAGACGCTCGAGGCGAAGCCCTCGGAAATCTATTTTACTTCCGGCGGCACCGAGTCCGACAACTGGGCCGTCAAGGGAATCGCGGGCGCTTACCGGAATCAGGGCAGTCACTTGATTACCAGCCAAATCGAGCATCATGCGGTACTTAATTCCTGCGCTTATCTGGAGCGTCTCGGATACCGTATCACCTATCTGCCGGTGGACGGTTTTGGAAGAGTGTCTCCTGAGGATGTGAAGCAGGCGATTGCCCCGGATACCATTTTGGTATCCATTATGTTTGGAAACAACGAGATCGGAACGATAGAGCCGATCTGGCAGATCGGAAAGATAGCAAAGAGCGAACAGATTATTTTTCATACCGACGCGGTGCAGGCGTACGGGCAGGTGCCCATATCCGTGCGCTACTACCCGGTCGATCTCTTAAGCGCCAGCGCCCACAAATTTCACGGGCCCAAAGGCGTGGGATTTTTGTATGTTAAAGAAGGCGTCGCCATCCCCTCCTTTATCAACGGCGGTTCCCAGGAATCCGGGATGCGCGCCGGCACGGAAAACGTGCCGGGCATTGTGGGTATGGGAAAGGCGGCGGAGCTGGCGCATAAAAATATGCGCACGCGCATGAACCGGGAAATCAGGCTGCGCAATTACCTGATCGACAAGATTTTTCGCGAGATACCAAGGGTGAGATTAAACGGACATCGGACGATGCGCCTGCCGGGAAACACAAACTTCAGCTTTGAGGGAATCGAGGGGGCGTCCTTATTGATTCTGCTGGAGGAGGAGGGCATCTGTGCCTCCGGCGGCTCGGCCTGCAATACGGGGGAGAGCAGGATCTCCTATGTCATTGAGGCGCTCGGCACAGAAGAATCCTATGCCCCGGGCACGATCCGCATGACACTCTCGGGGGAGACGACCAGACAGGAAATCGATCTCGCCGTGGGCGCCATAAAGCGGAATGTGGCGCTGCTGCGGGAGAGCGGCTGATAAACAGAAAGCGTACATGGATAAGGTGACGGATGATTATGAAACAATGATTGTCACGAGAAAGGATAAGAAAAATGTAGTGATGATATCGGAAGAAGCCTGTAACAATCTGGCAGACCCAGAATCGAAAAACTCTTAGAAAGATGAACCAGTTGGTGAATGATATTGCCAGAAACGGCAATAAAAGGTGCGGCAGCCGGTTGGCTGCCGCTTTCGCACAGTGGGGATGTCTTAGTTATCATCCTCATCACTGGACGACATAGAATATACCTGCCGTTTCCTTGCCATCTCGTCATTTTCCAGGTATTCATCGTAGGTCGAAACCTTATCGACGAACGTGCCGTCCGGCAGAAATTCGATGATGCGGTTGGCCGTCGTCTGCACGACCTGATGGTCGCGGGAGGCAAAGAGAATCACGCCCGGGAACTTGATCAGACCGTTGTTTAAAGCGGTGATCGATTCCATGTCCAGGTGGTCGGTCGGCTCGTCTAAGATCAGGACATTGCTGCCCATAATCATCATGCGGGAGAGGAGCACGCGCACCTTCTCACCGCCGGAGAGCACGCGCATTTTTTTGGTTCCGTCCTCACCGGCAAACAGCATACGTCCCAGGAAGCCGCGGACATAGGTGGCGTCCTTGATCTCGGAGAACTGGGTGAGCCAGTCGACGATAATGAGGTCGGTGTCAAAAATCTCGGTGTTGTCCTTGGGGAAATAGGACTGGCTGGTAGTGACGCCCCACTTGTAGCTTCCCGCATCCGGCTCCATCTCGCCGGTCAGAATCTTAAATAACGTCGTCTTGGCCAGTTCGTTGCCGCCCACAAAAGCGATCTTATCGTCATGGCCGACGATAAAGGAGACATTGTCCAAAATCTTTACGCCGTCGATCGTTTTGCTGATGCCCTCCACAAGCAAAACCTCGTTGCCGATCTCACGGTTTGGCCGAAAGTCGATATAGGGATATTTGCGGCTGGAAGGACGAATCTCTTCAAGCTGTATCTTTTCGAGGGCGCGCTTCCTTGAAGTCGCCTGCTTGGACTTGGAAGCGTTTGCGGAGAAGCGGGAGATAAATTCCTGCAGCTCCTTTATCTTTTCTTCTTTCTTTTTGTTGGCTTCTTTCATCTGCTTGACCAAAAGCTGGCTCGACTCGTACCAGAAATCATAATTTCCGGCATAGAGCTGGATTTTGCCGTAGTCGATATCCGCGATGTTGGTGCAGACTTTATTGAGGAAATAGCGGTCGTGGGAAACCACGATCACGGTATTCTCAAAGTTGATCAAAAATTCCTCCAGCCAGCTTATGGCGTCGAGGTCCAAGTGGTTGGTGGGCTCGTCGAGGAGCAAAATGTCGGGATTGCCAAACAGCGCCTGTGCAAGCAGTATTTTTACTTTCAGGGCGCCGGGCATGTCCGCCATCACAGAGGCGTGTTCATCCGTCGGTATGCCAAGGCCGTTTAGCAGAGTGGCGGCGTCAGCCTCTGCATTCCAGCCGTCCATATCTGCGAACTCCGCTTCCAGCTCGCTCGCGCGGATACCGTCCTCATCGGTGAAGTCCTCTTTCATGTAGATGGCGTCCTTTTCTTTCATGATTTCATAGAGACGCTTATTTCCCATGATCACCGTGTCCAACACGGTGTATTCGTCGTATTTAAAATGATCCTGCTGCAAAAACGACAGGCGTTCCCCCGCTGTGATAATGACTTCGCCGCTTGTCGGTTCGAGCTGGCCGGACAAAATCTTTAAAAAGGTGGACTTGCCGGCACCGTTTGCGCCGATCAATCCGTAACAGCAACCCTGTGTGAACTTGATGTTGACGTCCTCAAACAGAGCTTTTTTGCCGATTCGTAAAGTGACATTGCTTGCTTGTATCATTGTAAAACCCTCATATTTCTATATAATAGTATCGTTACCTTGTCTATCCGGTGGGCCTGTGTTATCGGGCAGCGATAAGGAAGATCGCCAGCCAATGGAACAAAGTATACGTTATCATTATACACAAAAATAGCAGGGATTCAATAAAAACATGATTTTTCCGAAAGAAAATTCAAACTACCCCGTTTGTATATTTATATTATCGTTTCGGGATTGGCATTTTGGAGAAAAAAAGGTATAATCATAAGTAAGGATTTCGGATGCTAATATTTGGGGGAACGATAAATGCGACAAGGGGAAGAATGGAAAAATATCTTGGAGGAGCTGCCCGTGGGTGCAGCTATATTGCGCGGAGGACATGGACTGTATTTCGATCAGATCAACCATTTCTTCTTTGACGATTTACATTACGACAGAGAAGAATTGAAACGGCAGGGACATCAGTTCCATGACTATGTATATGGCGAGGACATGGGGACTTTCGAGGAGATGATAGAGGCGACAGCAGGCGGCAGGCCGGCGACAGCGATGGTGCGTGTGATTGGAGCAGACAAGGCGGTACACTGGCACAGACAGTGTGTGAAGCTGTGTGGTTATCAGGACGCCGTGCCGTACTATATTCTCATCAGTGTCAATATCGACAAGGCCATAGAGATGGAGGAGGAGCTGAGCTCTTTGGATGAGCGCAACCGTCTGCTGGAAGAAGTGACGGAGGAGGTCCCGCTGGAATATGATGTAAAAAGAAATTTGTTCCGTGTGCCGCAGAAGTACTATATGAGCGGAAAAGTGAAAGACAGCGACAAGAAATATATGACCTTTGATGAGGTATTGGAGGATATTTTTGACGAGGACAAAAATAAATTTACGTCGTTTATCCGCAGCGCGGCGGCCAATGAGATGTCGGGAGTGATCGATTACCGTCTCAATGTGGCTGCGCCGGAGAGCGAGCCGCGCTATTTTTGGCATCGCACGGTCTATCGCAGTGTGCGGGGCAGAGACGGCGATATGGCGCGGATTGTCGGGAGAAACTATGATATCAATGCCGACAGGCAGTTGCAGGAAAAGCTGGCCAGGGAGGTGCAGCTTGACCCGCTGACAAGGGTATATAACAAAGTTGCAATGGACAGGATGGTGTCCGAGTTTTTAGAGACGAAGCCGGACGGGATGCATGCGCTCCTATTGATTGATATTGACGATTTCAAAAATATCAACGACAGCTTCGGCCATACGGTCGGAGACACCGTGATCGTAGATATGGCGGAGGCGATCAAAAATCAGCTCACCTTAGCCAACGAAACGAGCGAGGTGATTGTCGGAAGAGTCGGGGGAGACGAGTTTTTAGCCTTTGTGAAAGATACCTCGGAGGAGGAGATCGCAAGGCAGGCCGAAGCGCTCTGCAAAGGAGTCAAAAAGAATCTCGCCGGAGACGGCGCCGTGGTGGAGCTGACGTTGAGTATGGGAATCGCCATCTATGGTGTGGACGGAGAAGGGTACAAGTTTCTCTATGACATGGCGGACCGCGCGATGTATCACACAAAGCGCAACGGTAAAAACGGCTACTCCTTTGCCTGTCAGAGTGATGAGGCCGGCTATGGGGAGCTTAAGACAAGTCGGGGGATTGACAGAGAGTATCAGAACAAGAGCGTGGCGGACAAGGAGTTCCTCAATGTCGCCTACAGTCTCCTCTCACATGCGAAAGATATCAACGGTTCCCTCAATGTTTTGCTGGAGCGCATCGGCAGGAATTACGCGCTGGATTTCGTGGCCGTGTTTGACATGGACACCTATGAGACGGATCGCTATCCGACCAATCTGTGGAGCAGTTTTGGCCCGGTCAGCGGTGTGACGTGGATGCCGTATTTGCCGGAGCGTTTTATCGGCGCGCAGGTCGGGCAGTTTATGGAGACCACAATCGAGCGCGATGCAATCGATAAAGTGTATCTGGAGAACTGGTCGGGCGGGCCGGAACCGCTTCGTCATCTGGCCGGGGTCAAATTTGAGTACGGCAGCAACCGCATCGGCATGTTTCTCGTGGGCAACCGCAAGGTGAAGCGCAAGTTTTCTCTGCGAATGATGTCCACGGTCTGTGAGCTGGCGCGGGCTGTCGGTGTATTCGTTTCGCTGCGCAATCAGATCATGCAGGATCAGAAGGAGATCAAAGAGCTGCAAAGTCAGGATAAGCTGACCGGTATTCTTAATATAGAAGCTTTTCGCAAAAAAACGATGGACGTCCTGCGGGAAGCCAGGGAGACGGGCAATCAAAAGCAGTTTGCCCTGACTTATATGGATATCAACAATTTTTCCTACATAAATGAAAATTTCGGACAGCGTATGGGGGACGGTATTTTAAAGGATTTCGCCGTACAGCTCTTAGAGCGCGCCAATACGGTGGCGGCATGCCGTATGTATTCAGACTATTTTATCGTCCTGGAATGTGGCGCAGACCGGGCGGACATGATCGCTGCGACAAACCGGGGAAACCATTCCTTTGAGCTGAGCTTAAACCGCAAATATCCGGCGGGGACGCTGCGGCTTTCCACCGGCATGTATTTTATCGGAGCTGAGGGCGAAGGCTTTGATTCGATCTTGGAGAGCGCCAATATGGCGAGAAAGCTGGCAAAGCAGAACAAAATGTCGGATGTATGTATCTATGAGGAAGAGATGCGGCGCAGACGCGATATCGAGACGCAGATTACCGGGATGTTTTATGCCGCGATGGAAAAAGGCGAGATCGAGATGTTTTTGCAGCCCAAATTCCTGCTGAAAGAAAAGAAACTGTACGGCGCCGAAGCGCTGGCGCGCTGGCGGCTTCCCTCGGGGGAGCTGATGCCTCCGTATCGGTTTATACCGCCGCTTGAGAATGTGGGCTATATCCTGGATTTGGATTTTTACATTTTTGAACAGCTCTTAAAGAGCATGATGCGCTGGCAGTCTTTGGGGAAAAAGCTTTTTGCCATCTCCACCAATTTCTCCAGAAAGCATTTTGCAGACGGGGGCATCAAGTTTTTGGAGCGGTTGTCCGCGATTCTGTCCCGCTACGAGGTGGAGCCGGGGTATATCGAGATCGAGGTGACAGAGAGTGTCATCAGCGAGGATATTGAGAAGCTGAAGGTATGTTTGCAGAAGGTGGCGGACATGGGATTTCGCATTGCCATCGACGATTTTGGGACGGGATACTCTTCGCTTGGCGTCTTGATGGATATCCCCGCAAATGTAGTAAAGATCGATAAAAAGTTTACGGACCGCATCATTGTGGACGGGCAGCAGGGGTTTGTTTCGAGTATGGGGCAGTTTATCCAAACGACAAAAAATGAGATTATTTTCGAGGGAATCGAGGAGGAAGCGCAGTGCCGGTTTTTGATCGACCGGGGATTCAATTATGGTCAGGGATATCTGTTTGACAAGCCGATTCCGGTGGAGGAGTTTGAACGCAAATATTTATAATAATTTGTCCAACTCCATCATATTCTTACAAAGGTGGGCAAGCCGTATCAGGTCCGTTTGAGATATTTCAGCCCCGCATGGGCCGGGATGCAATGTTACATAATACGGCAAATGTTCTTGTTTTCATACAGCAGGAAACCTTTACAATCGACAAATAAAATGCTAAAATGAGCGTAAAGCTTAATTTTAAATCAATTTTTTAAGGAGGAATGATAATGTCCAGAGCAAAACAGTCAATGGATGGTAACACCGCTGCGGCACACGTTGCATATGCGTATACGGATGTGGCAGCTATTTATCCAATCACACCATCCAGCCCGATGGCAGACTCTGTAGATCAGTGGTCGGCAGCAGGACAGGAGAACATTTTTGGTAACCAGGTGAAAGTCGTAGAGATGGAGTCCGAGGCGGGTGCAGCGGGCGCCGTTCACGGTTCTCTTGCAGCAGGCGCTTTAACCACTACTTTTACTGCTTCCCAGGGTCTTTTGTTGATGATCCCGAATATGTACAAGATTGCGGGCGAGATGCTTCCGTGTGTGTTCGACGTATCGGCGCGTACCGTGGCGACCCAGTCATTAAATATTTTTGGTGATCACAGTGACGTATATGCCTGCCGTCAGACCGGTTTCGCGATGTTATGCGAGACAAATCCGCAGGAAGTTATGGATTTAAGTCCGGTAGCACATCTTGCAACCATCGAGGGCAAGGTTCCGTTCATCAATTTCTTCGACGGATTCCGTACTTCTCACGAGATTCAGAAGATCGAGAAGTGGGATTTTGCTGATTTAAAAGAGATGTGCAATATGGATGCCGTAAAGGCTTTCCGTGAGCATGCATTAAACCCGGAGCATCCGGCTATGCGCGGTTCTCATGAGAACGGGGACGTTTTCTTCCAGCACCGCGAGGCATGTAACAGCGCTTATGACGCACTGCCGGCGATCGTTGAGAAGTACATGAAGAAAGTCAACGAGAAGCTCGGAACCAACTATGATTTGTTCAACTACTATGGAGCAGAGGATGCGGAGCGCGTGATCGTGGCGATGGGTTCCGTCAATGACGTGGCGGAGGAAGTGATCGACTACCTGACCGCAAAAGGTGAGAAAGTCGGACTCATTAAAGTACGTCTGTACCGTCCGTGGGTATCCGAGTCATTCCTCAAGGTTCTTCCGAAGACAGTAAAGAAAGTTGCTGTGTTAGACAGAACCAAAGAGCCGGGCGCACTTGCTGACCCATTGTACTTAGACGTTGCAACCACACTGCGCGAGGCAGGGCTTGACGCTGTTGTCTTAACCGGCGGACGTTACGGCCTTGGTTCCAAAGACACACCGCCCTCAAGCTTGTTTGCAGTATACAAAGAGCTTGAGAAGGACGCTCCCAAGCGCAGATTCACGATCGGTATCGTGGACGATGTCACCAACTTAAGCTTGCCGGAAGTAAAGCCGGCTCCGATCACATCGGCAGAGGGCACGGTAGAGTGCAAATTCTGGGGTCTCGGCGGCGACGGTACGGTTGGTGCAAACAAGAACTCCACCAAGATTATCGGCGATCACACCGACAAATATATCCAGGCATATTTCCAGTATGACTCCAAGAAGACCGGCGGTGTTACCGTTTCCCATCTGAGATTTGGCGACAAGCCGATCAAGAGCCCGTACTATATCAACCAGGCGGACTTCGTGGCATGCCACAACCCGTCCTATGTGACCAAGGGATTTAAGATGGTACAGGATGTAAAGCCGGGCGGAGTGTTCATGATCAACTGCCAGTGGTCAGACGAGGAGTTAGAGCACCATCTGAACGCTGAGGCGAAAAAATATATCGCAGACAACAACATTCAGCTTTACACGATCAACGCGATCGACAAGGCGATCGAGATCGGTATGGGCAAACGTACCAACACGATTTTACAGTCCGCATTCTTCAAGCTGGCAAACGTTATGCCGATCGAAGAGGCGATCGACTTCATGAAACAGGCTGCCAAGAAGTCCTACGGCAAGAAGGGCGACGACGTTGTTCAGATGAACTACAACGCGATCGACGCCGGCGTGGACGCAGTGCACAAAGTAGAGATTCCGGCTTCCTGGTCGAATCCTGCGGCAGACCCGGCTCCGGCTGAGCTCTCAGGACGTCCCGAGACCGTGAAGATGGTAAAAGAGCTGATGAACCCGATCTCCCTGATGGACGGCGACTCCCTCCCGGTATCCGCATTTGCGGGCAACCCGGACGGACAGTTCGAGCACGGCGCTTCCGCATACGAGAAACGCGGTACCGCTGTCACCGTTCCTACCTGGGACGCAGAGAAGTGTATTCAGTGTAACCAGTGTGCGTTCGTATGTTCCCATGCGACAATCCGTCCGTTCATGCTGAGCGAGGACGAGGTGAAGGCAGCTCCTTCCCAGATTAAGCTCGCAGACACCAAGCCAAAGGCGGGCGAGTACAAATATACGATGAGCGTATCTCCGTTAGACTGTATGGGATGCGGCGAGTGTATCACCGTTTGTCCGGTGGGCGCGATCGCCATGGTTCCGCAGGAATCACAGGCCGCAGAGCAGCCGGTATTCGACTATCTGGTGGCAAATGTCGGCAAGAAACCGGGTATGCCGGCGGACAATACCGTAAAGGGTTCCCAGTTCAACCAGCCGCTGCTTGAGTTCTCAGGCTCCTGTGCAGGCTGTGCAGAGACTTCTTACGCACGTTTGATCACACAGTTATTCGGTGAGCATATGTATATCAGCAACGCGACCGGATGTTCTTCCATCTGGGGCGGCCCCGCTGCTACGTCACCGTACACGGTAAATAAAGACTCCAAGAAGGGTCCGGCATGGGCAAACTCCTTATTTGAGGATAACGCACAGCACGGTCTTGGTATGGAGATCGGACAGAAGGTTCTCCGCGAGCAGGCGATTGCGAGCGCCGCAAAATGTGCAGGCTCCGACAAGGCCAGCGCAGAGCTGAAAGCTGCTTTTGCTAAATTTGAGGAGACCAAGAATAACACGAAAGAAAATGCGGCTGCTACCGATGCATTGGTGGCAGAGCTTGAGAAAGCTGCGGCAGCCGGATGCCCGGATGCGCAGGCAGCGCTCGACAAGAAAGACTATCTCGTTAAGAAGTCCGTATGGATTTTCGGCGGTGACGGATGGGCTTACGATATCGGTTTCGGCGGATTAGATCATGTGCTGGCTTCCGGCGAAAACGTAAACGTTATGGTATTCGATACCGAGATGTATTCCAACACCGGCGGTCAGGCTTCCAAAGCTTCCAATATCGGTGAGGTTTGCCAGTTTGCTGCGGCAGGTAAGGATATCGGCAAGAAGAGTCTGGCGGAGATCGCGATGAGCTACGGTTATGTCTATGTGGCACAGATCGCGCTCGGCGCCAATATGGCACATGCCGTTAAGATTTTGGCCGAGGCGGAGGCTTACAACGGACCTTCCCTGATTATCGGTTATGCTCCTTGTGAGCTGCACGGTGTCAAGGGCGGTATGAACCATTGCCAGGATGAGATGAAGAAGGCAGTCGCAGCCGGCTACTGGAATCTGTTCTCTTTCAATCCGGCGTTAAAGGCCGAGGGCAAGAATCCGTTTACGCTGACCTCCAAACCGGGCGACGGAACCTACCAGGATTTCTTAAACAACGAGACACGTTACAGCCGTCTGACAAGGGCGTTCCCGGAGAGAGCGGAGAAGCTCTTCAAGGAGTCCGAGGATGCGGCGAAAGAGCGCTACGAGCATCTGCTTAAGCTCGTGGAGCTGTACAAATAAAGTCACTGACGACGTGAGCTCGTGAAGTTTGATATATCATTTGTTATGTGATATGCGGGACAGGTAAATTTTTACCTGTCCCGTTTTTTCGATTTATTAGGAAAACGCATCGTCAGGCGCGAAAATGATATGAATGGATATAGAGGTGGGGATTGTTTTGGAAAGGAAAAAAAGATATAATAGAATTATAACGGAAGAAACTGGTAATATAAATGAGAGACTGCCGTGATGAGGAAAAAGTGTTGACAGGCTAAAAAATAGTGTGGTAACTTATGGCAGTTTGCGTGAAAAAGAGAGGGGAGGATAGATATGTTAAGACATGCAGTGAAAAGAGTCGTGGTATGTCTGCTGGCAGTGGCGATGGTTGCTTCCGGCATGGGTATGGAGGACGGGATTACGGCAAAGGCAGCCAAATGTCCAGGGTATTTTTCATGTTCAGAGCCAGGGGATATGCAGACACCGGAAATTGGGACCGCAGATTATCGGATGCCAGAAAGCAGTGAAACAGCCGGAGACAGCCAGGAGCCATGGTCGTCGGAAACAGAGACCAATGGAGACAG
>CANONN010000065.1 GCA_947567625.1 uncultured Roseburia sp.
CAGATAAAATGAAGCTGCCGCTTCACGAATTTTCATTCGTTAAAGCGACAGCCCCGTTCTGCTGCTTTGACAAATCCAATTTAGCGTTTGATGTCGTAATTCATATTCATCAGGTTGCGGATGCTGGCAACGTCGTCCGTGATATTGGCGTCCCCGCGGATGGTGTGCTTGATCGCACTGCTCGCCACCGCAAAATTGACCATATCCATCGGCTTATAGTCGTGCATCATCGCGTAGATCAGACCGCTCGCAAACGCGTCGCCGCCGCCCACGCGGTCCAAAATATTAAACGTAAACAACTTACTCTCAAAGGTGTGATCTTCATACCACAGAAACGCTTTGAGGCTGTTCTCGCTGCCGCTGTGGGCATAGCGCACATGGCGGGCGATACATTTCAGGTTCGGGTAGCGCTCCACAAACGCCTGGAAAATTTCGTCCTCCTGCTCATAACTCGGCTGCAGCGGCACGCCATCCTTCACATCCCCCTTACTGTAGTCGCTTTCGTCTTTCCACAGATGATAAGGTTCGATGCCCAGCAAAACATCTACATAGGGCAGACACTCGGTGCAAAAATCCCTCGCCTCCTCCCATGTCCAGAGCTTGCTGCGAAAGTTGCCGTCAAAGCTCACCGTAATCCCCATCTCTTTGGCCACTTTTAAACAGTCCATCGTCAGGCTACGGCAGTTTGGCGCGAGCGCCGGCGTGATACCGCTCAAATGAAGCCATGTGAACCCCTCCAGCAGCTGATGCAGATCGAGCGTGCCAAAATCGTACTCCGTAATGGCGCTGTGCTTCCTGTCATAGATCACTTTGCTGGCGCGGATGCCATACCCGGTTTCCAGATAATAGCTGCCCAGCCGGTGGGACGGCGTCTCCTCCGGCGTGCTCAAAATCATCGGCGTGCAGTGCACATCGTTGCTGCGCAGCATACGGACCGCGCTTTTTCCCAGGCTGTTGTTTGGCACCACACTGAAAAATGTGCTGTCCACACCGAGATTCGCCAGGGCGAGCGCGATATTCGCCTCACTGCCGCCATAGCTTGCCTCGAAGCTGCTCGCCATGCGGATTTTTTCATAATTGGGCGGCGTTAAGCGCAGCATAATTTCTCCGATCGTAATAAACTTGTTTTTGCCGTCGTTTCCCTTTAACAATGGATTCGCATGTTCCATAATACACTCCCTTTCTGCGCCGCTTCCTGTGCATGGCGAGTTTGTGCAAGCCTTAAATGGCTTTGCGGCGCACAGACACAAATCTCGCGTTTGCAAATGATTGTCCGTCTTATTGCTTTGCCGCTATCAGTGTGCTCACTTTTTCGGAATATTTACTGTATTTTGTCTTGCCTTTTACTTTCTTAAAAGCGCGTATCTTGTATGTGCACTGATAGGCATTACCCTTTTGCGGTATCTGCGTATCGTCATAGCTCACCTGAAGATTGCCCCTGATCGTAGCGATCTTCTTGCCGTCGCGGTAAATCTCATATCCATCCGCATCAATGACACGCTCCCAGGCCAGTCGTCTGGCGTCATTTCCCAACCACTCGGCCACCCGGAAATATAATGTCCCGCCGCGCTTCTGGTTTGCGGCGACAAAGAAATTGGCGATCTGCGTATACATCGGTTCGGAAAAATCCGTATACTTTTTTTTCGTCTTGCCGTTTTTCGTGACCTTCTTGTAAGCGCGTACCTTATAATTGTGTACCATGCCGCTTAAGACCTTATTGTCGGTATACTGTGTTGTCTGTTTATTGGTAATGGTCGCAATTTTCTTATACGGTTCCTCCCCTGCCGGCGTCACCGTGTTGCGGTAGAGCTCATATCCGTCGACGCCGGACACCGGCCGCCACACAACAATCCTGGAACTGTCGCCGTTCCATTTAATCTCCGTAATCACTGGCGTACCCATGGAAACGCTGTCGGCCTTCTTAAATTTTTTGGGATTAAAACCGGGAATATCGGTCCATGCATTGACCGGCACAAGTCCCACAAGCCCTGAGGTTGCCGCCACATAATCCTTGGTGTCCATCTGCTGAAAAATATTCCACGCAAGACGATGCCTTCCGGCATCATCCGTCAATCCCCAGTTGTAGGGGTCTCCCTCGTCGTATTCGCGCATATAGACAAATCCCTCGAGCATATCGTTGGCCTCTGTGATATAAAATGCATAGGCAAGCGCGGCCGCCTGCAAATCTTCCCCGTAATTGTAGGTATAAGCCTGTTCGGAGAGTAAGATTTTGTGGGAAGCCCCATAGTGCTTTTTTACATAATCCGTGAGTACATTGATGTTTTTCATGGTGATGTAAGTGGAATTCTCATCGCCGGACACGCCGTCGTACTCTTCCCAGAACTTCGGGTTAGACAACACCTGGGAATAGGCGTGGAATGCAATATGGTACGGTGTTTTGCCCATATATTTGTGAAAAGCATCCAGCGTCTGCCTTGCGGTGTAGGAACCGCTGCCGCCGCCGTCCCAGTCCATATTCCAGTTGTGATCCAGTGAAATATAAACCCTGGCGTTCTTGTTGTAGCTTCTGACCGCATAGCTGGCAATACGGCAGGCATCCGCATACTGCTTCATATAAGCGTCCAGCCCCTGGCCGCCGGCATAGTTGTAATCGCCGGGCGAATCGACCTCATTGCCGATAATCCAGCCGGATACCAGGTTGTCCTCTCTTCCGTAGCGTTTGCCCAGATAGGTCATAAGCGCCGCCCATGTGCGGCAGCCTTTCTGCTTGCCGGTGTTAATCGAAGAGAAATAGGCGCTGCCTCCCGAATACACCATAGCGTCCGCATCGCTCGCGTACGGATAATTGCCCTTTAGCAGCATAATCACTTCCACCTGCATCCCGGCGGAGACATAGGCGGAAACCATTTTATCCCGGAAATTAAGCTCATCCCCGTCAAATTTATAGGTTTTCCTCTGATACTTAAACTTGACGATATTGGCCGTGTGCGCGTCCGCAAACAGGTCGTTGACTGTCCAGTTCATGACGACATGCTGCGCGCCCAGCTCCACAACGTCGTTGATCTCGCCGTACCGGGCCTGTATCCCTTTCTTGGAAAAGAGCTTCGCCCCGGTTCCGGCATAGGTGGCGGCAAGCTCCGGGTTGGCGATATATACCGCGCTGCTCACGGGCTGATATTTGCTCCCTTTTTTATAGGCGACCGCATACTTAAGGCACGCCATCTGTTCGGGCTTATACTTTACCTTGAACGTAACCGTCCCTTTTTTCGCTTTTACGGACGTAAGCGGCGTTGTGCTGACCGCTCGATTGGTGTTCTGGCAGGCATCCAGCCCGATCAGGTAAAGTTTGCCGCCCATAGCCTTTGTCTTTTTCTTAACTTTTGCCTTTACCGTCAGATTTTTGCCTTTCTGCCCCAATTTGCAGCTGCTTATTTTAACCTGCTGGCTGGCCGCCTGCAGGGTCTGTGCGTGCAAAAAAAGACAGCACGCCGCCACAAACATGGCGAACAGCAAGTATCGGTACTTTTTTGGTGCTCGCATAAGTCTTTCCTCTCACTCCTTTTGCATAACATGACTAAATAGAATTTAAGATTCTCTGCCTTTGGTCTGCATATTCTTCTTCTGTTATCATTCCGGCTTCTTTCAATTCCATTAATTCATCCAACTTTTGTCTCGCTGTCGTAGATTTTGAAGCCGACGCTTCGCTTCCCGGTGACTCACGATTTTCTTCAATCCTTTCTAGCGCTATCATTTTCCTCATCTCTTTAAAAGGGATTAGTTCTCTAAATACCGCATATGCTCCATGTTGAAACTCCAGATTTTCAATCTCTCCATCTTGATTTTTATAAAGCAATTCTACAACACGATCATCCTCCGAGACAATCCGCGTTTTAACCGGTGCCCTATGAGCCGCAATTGTAGCGACGTTTCCCTCCCGCACAGCTCTACGCAAAAGGATGGGATTCAATGTAATCTCACCCCCGGACACAATGGAATAACGACGCAACTCTCCAATTTCCTCATAATACAAAATGGAATCAATCGGAATATCCACTTGGTGCAACATTGAAATATCCGGTTTGCGATCTACTCCTAAATAGTACCTCATATAATGATCTGTTCTAGGAAACATATGTAAAATGCCCTGCGAAACCCACAAATAATGTGAAATAGAAACATGCCGCCCATCATAATCTTGAATTAAATCAATCCATCTAGTACTTTTTATAATTCCCATTTTATTAACATACGCATCATATTCATCCTGAAAATTTTTCCGATTATTCAAAATTTGCTTTTTGTCCCGACGATTCTGATTCATAATCTTTATGCTCCCAGCTATGATTACAACAGTTAATATCACCACTGCTCTCACCATCATCGTATAAAAAGTCTTGCTTCCAATATCCATTGCCATACAAACAAATATTGCTACCCCCACTAACACATCCAACATTAAAGCGACTGCCGCAATATCAAGAAATTCTATACGTTTTTTCTTGTTTTTCATAAAGTACTCCTTCCATAATCCTGCACTTTTTTGATTTTGTGCCTGATTCTTTTTGCACACTCCAGAACCTATCAAACCTGTTGCCATTATAGCATACCCCCCCGCGTCTTACAATGTGTATTCATGTGCTTTCCGCCGTTTGGCCTCCTGTCTTTGTCGATAACGTTCGAGAACTTACATCTTTGCCGATATCTTACGTCCCCGCTTCTTGACTTCTATTTCCGCGCGGCCTATACTTAAATTATAGAACCTTATGGAACCTGGAACTTATAGTGGAATCTGTCATGAACAGATCGTATGGAATAAAAATCTAAAGAAAGAACGGGTAGCATGGCCTATGACATTACAGCAGAAAAAACGTTATACCATCGAAGATATCAATGCCCTGCCGGAAGAACAGAGAGCGGAGCTGTTCAACGGCCGTATTTACATGATGGAGCTGCCGGATTCCGTGCACCAGAAGCTTGTCGCCAATTTAACCATCGCCCTGGGAAACTACAAACATTCCACAGGCGGTGGCTGCGAGGTTTTTCCGGCGCCTTTCGCCATATTCCCGTATGCCAGCACAGACACCTATGTCGAACCGGATATCAGTATTGTCTGCGACAAGGGCATCTTGAGCAATCAGGGCTGCGAGGGAGCGCCCGATTTTATCATCGAGATCGTCTCCTCTTCCAGCCGCAGGATGGATTACGCTTTCAAAAATGCGCTGTATGCCGACGCGGGCGTGCGGGAATACTGGATTGTCGATCCACAGGAAAAGCAGACCGTCATCTATCTCTATGAAAAGGATGCGGCGCCGCTGCTGTGCCCGTTTGGGCAGGAGATCACCTCCAACGTTTTAAAAGGCTTTCGCATCTGTGTTTCCGAACTTCTTTTATAGTAACCGTGCAAATACTTTGTTTCTTTGACATTACCGGCTGCTAACTGCGCAACAAGTGCGCAGTTGCAGGCAGGACTGTTACAATACTTTTACGGCTACATGCGAAACCTCTCGCAAATTTCTTAATAGAAGTATTTAAAAACGGGGGCGCCGTTTCACGATTTAGAATCGTTATGACGACACCCCCGTTTTTTGCATGGTAAAGAAACTGCGCTTACATACGATTCACTGCATCATAATAATTATGAGAACTGCTCACGGCGTCCACCGACTGCAACTGTAAGATGCCTATGGTCTTGGGATTGGAAGAGAGCTGTCTGTTTAACTCCTCCGCAAAAGCTGCCGGATCGTTGACCCCGTTCATGGTGATGCCTCCCATATCAATATGGATATCGCCGACTCTCTGATTGTTGACCGTTGCCAGCACAGATGTGGGCATGTCAGGCAATACGGGAGCGATATTGACATGTTTCATCAGTTCTTGCGGCGGTATTTTGGAAATATCCCAAAGATTCTTTGACATTTCATCCGTAAATACCATATCGCCCGCCCCAAGCGGTGTGAACATCGCTGAATCGGAGGAACGAAAGATCAACTCTTCTCCTCTCTCCTGCGTCAACGCAAGCTGATCTTGTTCAATGCGCCTAGAACCGTCCGCAAAACCTTTGATGCCAAGGGCGCGTAATTTCTGGTAAAGATTTCCGTCCTTATTGCCATTATTATGTTTGATGCCGATCAGTGCTGCCAATTCTTTCATCTTAGGTCCTGGCAGTACTTTCCCCTTCCCTTTGTAGAAGCCCGCCTGGTTATCATAAATAACCTGATTCAGAGCAGAAAAGTCTTCTCTTTTCTTATTTTTCGCCACTTTTTGGGCATCATCCACGTTTTTCTTAATAAAATTGACGGCAGCTTCTTTCTGCTGTTTCGTTAATGCTTCTGTGAATACCTCATGATGCCTGTCATTCTGTTCTCTCGAATCCGGTAAAGGCTCGTAAACGGAATGTGCATTGGAGGCATTTCCGCTATTGCCGGGCTGCGACTCCGTGACGGGCGGTGCGCTCTCTGCCGCTGCCTTCTCAGCCTCTGTTGTATTATGGGTATACTCTCGCGCGCCTGTACTGCTAGTAACAGCATCCGTCAGGTCCTTGGAAACTTCCCCGCCGCTGCCAAGTCCGGCAACGAGGCCGTTCAAGGTTTCCAATACCGTATTTGTATCGCCGATCAATCCCTCAATGTTTCCCAGCAGCTCATTGGTGTCATCCAGCTTGTCGTTCACAAAGCTCTCATAATTTGCATAGAGCTCATCCAGCATATTATCCATATCGGAAAGGTATTTGTCATACTCTGTCTCTTCCAGATCTCTCTGCGCTTCTTCCAGCTCAACCTTAAGCTTCTGAACTTTGGCCCTGGCCTCCTCCGTGTCGTTGGCACCGTAGGCGTGCAGCTGCTTTTGCAAATTGGCTATATTTTTCGTTTTTTCCGAAATGGTTTTCTCATAGTCATAAGCATCCTTTTCACTGTGTTTTAAGTCCTTGTACTTCTGTATCAGCTCACTAAGAGAATCCAGCTGTGCCTCGTAGCCCTGCCGGACCAAATCGACGATCGCCTGTTTCTCATCCTCAGCGGCGAGACGCGCATCCCTTTGGGCGTCCTCTAACTCCCGCATACGCTGTATCACTTTCTCGTCCGAAAGATCGGCGTTCGTCATCAGATCCTGATATTCTTTCGCATATCCCCTTGCCTGTTCCATATAACTTTCATAATTGACGTTGTGCAGCGCCAGGGATGTTTTCCCGTAATCGGTAAAATTGCCGTTCTCATCGGTCATTTTTTCTTTGTCGAGCAAACTGAGATAATATTCTGTCTCGCTGTTGAGGCGTTTCGCACTCTCCATTCCCCGGTCAAACGCATCCCATCTGATCTGGCGTATCTGGTTGTTATACTCCAAAACCGACTGGTTTGACGCATCGATCGCATTGGTAACTTCGTTGATCTCCTCTATCATCTGATACCATTCTTCGGAACCTTTCTGAATGGTTCCCGCAGCTACCGCTTCATTCAGGCTCTTTTGCATCGCCTCGCGCTTCTTAACAAGTTTTTCCCCTCCGGCAGTTTCCACATCCAACAACTCCTTATAATAGGAAGTCGTCGGCTTTTTCCCCTGGCTCTCCGCCTGAGAAATCTGGTTCTGAATGAGAGTCTTTTTCTGTTCGTCTGCGGCAATCTGGTTGTCATACTCCGCTGCGATATTATCAAATTTCTCCATCGCCAGGTCGGCTTTCTCCTGTTTTGAGGTCTCCGCAAACAGCTCCGCCGCCGCCTTGTCGGTGTTGTACGCTTCCAGATAGGCGTTGTACTGCACACATGCGTTGTAAAGTTTTCCGTTGTCGTTTAATTTCTCCGCTTTGTCCAGAAAATCTTTTGGTATTATCTTGCCCGATTTGGTGTACTTTTTCAAGGATTTTAACAGGGATTTGTTCTCTTTGGTGCCCTTGAAGTTCTTGATCGCCCGCTTGGCGCTGTTTAAATTCTTTTTGTCTTTGGCCACGGCATCGTTATAGGCATCCTGCTGCCTGTCAATCGCGCCGCTCTTTTTGTCGATCAGTTTATTTTTTTGTTTTGCCGTCGTGGCATTGTCTATCTTAGCGTCATAAAGCTCCTTTTTGTCATCCTGCTTTTCCACTTTGGAAGCTGCCGTCTCCCCGGCCAACGCGGCCGCGGCTTTGGCATTTTCCGCCATAGTCTTTTTCATTTCCTGTAAGGAAGCGTTGTTCGCGTCGATGCGCTTGTTGTATTCGTACCACGCTTCGGAGCCCTCCTTTACCGTAGATTTCAGATTCTCTAACTCTCTGTTCTGTTCGATCGTATAGGCAATCTGCTGTTGGAGATTTTTGTTCATATTTTTGTAATTGGCCTTGCCGGCAGAGAATCCCCACGCCTCCTTTAAGTCGATGCGCCCCTGGATTCGGTCGTTTTTGCCGGACAGCTTTTCGAGCAGGTTATCGTACTGCGTGACGAGAAGCTCGATCTTTGCCTGCGCAAGCTCGGTCTGCTCGCGCTTTAAGTCTTCCACAGCCTCCCCGCAGGCGAGGGCTTTTTCATACCATTCCTGGTATTCTTTGATCTTTTCTTTTAATCCGTCGTCCGTGACATCCGTCAGAGCAAGGCTTCCATCGCGAACCTGCGCCGCCCAGTATTCGTCGAGGCCGACTGCGTAGGCTTTTTCCATATATGTATTTTGCGCCTGCTGTTGTGCATTGATCTGCTTTTCTACAACAGACAATGCCGCTTCGTATGACCCTGCACGCGCGGTCAGCGTCTGAAAGGCGTCTGCACCTTTGGCTTTGAATTTTTCAAATGCGCTGGAAAGACGGTTTAGGAGGGTTTCGATGAAATTGAAAGTCTCGCCGGTGGCTTCCTGTTGTTGGGAGGCGGGGGAAGAGCCCGCGCCTTTATCGCTAAAGGACGTGCTGATGCTGTCAAAATTTGTTTCTATTTTATCGTATGTAATCCCATCAAGCGCCGCAATAGCAGCTTCATATCTGTTCGTTTGTGCTTCGATTGTCGAAAGCTGTGCCTGCGCCTGTGCATCGCCATGTGCAGCAGATTCACGCAGCGCATCCATAACAGAGGCACTATAAGTATTCGTTACTGCATCATATACTGTATAATACTGCTTCCAGGCAGAGGATGTTTTGCGAAGCGTCTCCTCCTCAATTTTTAATTTTGCCTGATTGTAATTTTTACAATTTGTAAGGTCTACGCCGTAGTCCTCCATAAACTGGTTTGTGACCTCGGCACTTGCAAGACCTACTGCAGTATAAAAATCTTCATTGTACTGGTTTTTGGCAATAAATGCATTTTTATAATTTAACACATCATTATTATAGTGCTCTGTCAACGCATTATAAAGTTGATCTGCACTTACTGTTCCTGATTGGAATCCAATCGCCATATTATACAATGTGGTACTTAATGCACCGACATTGGACAGCACGGAACCTGTCATCTGCCCGCCAGCCATGACATCCTTAAATTCACGCATTGCACTGTTTGATTTTTGAATGGCGCTAATTGCCTGATTAAGATCAGGGGCAACGCCTGTCGCCGCGTCCGCAATTGATTGCAAATCATCTTCTATTTCTGTGGGCAGTCCTTCCCCGAGCGTAGCATATAGCTTATCCAGGTCGCCATAAATTAAACTCTGTATGGCCTGTTCCAAATGGCCAGTCTGTCCGGCAAGTTCCGGGAACTGCTGGATTAAATCGGTGACACCCGATGTATCTCCTGACTGTATGGAAGCAAGCGCATCACCCAGCGTCTTTGCCTTGGACTGGAAATTGTCAATTTCTTTGTTTTGGGCTTCGGTAAAGCCGTTGAAAGACAGCGAAACTGAAACTGGGTGATCTGCAATCTTTTTCAAGTAATTTCTCCATCTTTGCAGCTGCTCCTCAGTATCCTTCACCCCATCGTTGATCTCTAAATATTTCTTTTTCTGTTCCACTGTAAGCTTTGCTAATTCTTCCTGTTCATTTAAGAATTCTTTATACTTTTTATTCGTAGTTTCGTCGTCTTTATCACTACCCACTACCATTTTTTTAAAGGCTTTATTTGTATCCTCCACATCATCATCCATGGAAATCAAATCCCAGTTGATATCAATATGATTATCTTCAAAGTATTGCTTGATTTTTGCCCAGTTGTCTCCAAGAGTATCAGCATCTACAGACATATCAATTAAATCAGAGATTTCAAACTCCAAATCACCGCTAGCTTTTTCAATATCATCAGCAAAACCCAATACTTCCCTGCTTAAGAACTTTCTTGTATCGCCGTCATAATCTTCTTCGATAACTTCCATAGCGGAAGTATCTAAATTGCCGACTAAAAACTGCATTATTTTTCTTTGCTCATCGTTTTCGGCATTTAAGTACTGGTATGCCCCAATCATGCCCTGAGACATGGCGTCTTTGTATTCTCCCCAGTAACTATCGACCTGATCCTGTAGGGAAGCATTGTCATTTTCTAAATCCCATATATGAGCATTGATATCACGAATATATGCCTCAGCTTCAGCATAAAACTGGTTCAATATACTGTCTGCATTGGCAAATGGGGAATCGATGTTATAATTATTTAATATAGTAGTAATTGCATCCTTATCTATTTTTAATGTGCCATTACCATTGTCAAATTTTGCTGTCGTCCTCAATAAATCCTTTTGCGCGACATTCAACTCACTTATATCATTGACGATTTTATCATAAACATTTTTTAGATAAACATAATACTCCGTTAATTCTCTATTGTTCTTATCCCATGACATATCTAGAGAAATATCAGCACCCTCCAGTGCAGTCAATTTATCCTTATATTTCGTTATTTCTTCTTGTTTCTCATTGATTTGATCATCTAACCCATCATCTCCGTCCGGTTGATAAATTGTTGTATAGACATCATCAAAATTATCCGCTAAACTATGCCATATATCTCTTGCATTTGCAAGCTCTTCTTTCTTTATTAATGCATCCAGTTTTTCGGCAACAATATCAGCATTGTCGCCAAGGCCAAGGATTGCGTTGCCCTCACTGTCTATGCCAGTTTTCAATTCTGGAAAAAGCTCGGCCAGCTTATTGTTCGTTTCAATGAACCTCTCGTAATCTTCGGTACTCAAATTGACGTTCGTATTATTGAATGTATTTACGCCTTTCGCCAAGGTGGCATAGCTCTCTTTTGCTTCACCAACCACATTTTTATGATCGGAAAGCTTCTTATTCATATCGTCAATTTTCGATTGGTATTCTTCGATGGATGCTTTCGCATCTTTTAACGCCTGTGCAGCCTCCTCCTGTTTCTTTTTATGATATGACATTACGGTAGTAGTAATTGTCATCACCGCTGTAAGGGCACTTATAATAGCCCCTATTGGGTTTGATTTAAAGGCAACACCAAGGGCTTTTATCGCTCCTCTTAGAGAAAATGCAGACAATGTAGCTGCCTCTTGCGCACCCGCAAGTCCAAGAGTTGCCAGCTTCTGCATGGCTTCCTGTCTTTCCAGTCCCATACCTGCCAATATATCCAACCTATGCGCCTCTGTTAATTCATTCGCGGATAGTACCGCTTTCAGCTGATTATCACTCAACCCCAAACATGCCTGCCCCACAGCCTCAAGATGCCCCGTACTAAGACCATGATTCAACATATTCATCACTGATGTCAAATGGATAGTTGACTTTCCTGCTTTCATCATATTCTCTGGTAATGTCAAAAGATCTTTCGGCTCTTTTATCTTATCTAGCCCAAGCAGACCACTTTCCAGTAAATTAAATTTCTCCAAGGCTTCGGCTATATCTTCCGCTATTTCTTTAAAATCAGGAAACTTTGCGTTTAAATCTTCCATTACGCTCCAATCTTCCTCGGCCCTTTTCTTTGCCGAAACAAGTTGTGAATCAGCCCCGTCCATTTCCGTCGGCACAGATACATTTACCCCAGTCTGCACAATTCCACCTAATATGTCCTCAGCTTCCTTTTTCGCTTCCTCCAGTCCGGCAATAATTTTTTCGTTATCCAATGTAGGACGAATCACCAAATCGCTTTTCTGTTTCTCCAGCTTTCGGATGCTCTGCTCAATCCCTGTTGTATCAGCCTCTATTTTTACCCGTGGTTTGATGCTTTTTAAATCTTTATCCAATTCCCTTTTTACTATTTTACTGTCCATAGCGCCTTTTATCTTGACTTTGATTTTTTTTTCCAGTGCTTTGAGACCCGTTTTCAGATTCGACAAAGATTTTACTTTATCCAGTATTGCCTGTACTTTTACCTTGTAAGATGTGTTTTTATCACTCATTTTTAATCCTCCATTATCATTATATTTTGTTTGTTAGTCATTTGCTGACAGTCTCATTGTTAAAAATCCATATTGTAATACAATTAAAAAATGCCCCGCAATGCGAAGCACTTTTTAGAATATTTTGAAAATACTCTTTACCTATTCCATTATTGAATCTAAAATTTTTTCTCTTCGTGTTGTATATTCTTCCTCGGTTATCAATCCCTCCTCTTTTAATTCATTTAGCTGTTTCAATTGTTTCTTTGCGCTGGGAATCCGCTTTTTGGGTGTCTTAGCCTGAACCGTCTTTACCGACTTGATCTTTCTCATATCTTTCATAGGCATTATCTTTTTAAAAATTTCATAGGCATCATGCCTAAACTCAAGGCTCTCTATCTCCCCATCCTGATTCTTATATGTCAATTCTACAACCCGGTAATCCTCACTGACAATATTTGTTTTAATCGGTTCTGAGACAGTCGCTTCTGTAAGCGCATCAAATCTGCTCTCTCCTCCAGAAACAAAAGCATGACGATACAACTGCCCCGTCTCCTGATAATAAAGAATAGAATCCAGTAAAATCGTTGTGATCTTAAGCTCGGAAATATCTGGTTTGCTTATAGAAGTTACATTGTTTAAATAATATTCTGCTGTTGGAAACATATGCAGTATTCCATCCGCAACCCATAAATATTGTGGTATTCTTGACTTAAAATCGTATTTTTCATGTTTACTTATCAAAGTTACCTCTATGTCACGCTCCGTAATCCCTAACTTTTTGATATATTCATCATATTCTTGCTGAAATAAATTGCGATTTACAATGCAATTCGTTTGATTGTCATATTCTTGCCATTTGAATCCTATTCCCGAAGCCACCATACCAAAAATCACAATACCCATTATGATACAAAAAATGTTAAATGCATCAGAAACCAAATTCTGCGCAGTCCACCCTCCTATTGGCAAAAGAGCAACTATAAACCAAAATAAAAGAAAACAGACTACAGCAATAACCATGAGAATAATACTTCCCAAAAACAGATTAAAAAAATCAAAACTTTCTTGACCTAATACATTTTTATTCTCTATTTTATTATCATCACTCATAGTTACCATTCCTCCCACTCTTTTTTCTATATTATCATAATATCACACCCTTCCTCTCACCACAATATTTAGCCTCGTTCTTTTTATTTTTAAAATAGTATCATTCATTTAAGGGACGGCAGCCCACACTCACTGTGAACCACCGCCCCTCTTTCTGGCAGGCAGCCGCCCTTTCTTCACACCATATACGTTTTCCTAAAAGACAGCCACCCGCTTTGCCCTACGGCTGGCTGTCTGCGTCCTCATTCTCCTCAATCAATACCAGATCAAGGATATTGTCGTCCGCGTCCGCCATCAGATCACAAGTAATTGTGATGGAGCCCGGGTCGCCGTTGTTGGAAAAGCTCAAAGACAGATTGCCCTGCGGCGCTGCCTTGTAGGCCGTAAGCTTGTACGGCAGAATCTTATCGTCCTCCGTTTTCATGACGGTATCCCCGTAAACCTTAAAGTTCTTCGGGAAGCTGGTGGATTTGATATTAATCCGCTGTACGTCCTTTGTCACTTCCTTCATGTAGTAAACGATCACCTTACTGCCGCTGCCAAGCGCCGTATCAAGCGTCACGGAATTCCCCGCCGCTGCACATGCAAGCTCCGTTCCGCAATCATCCTCTGCCGGATACACAAAAACAGTTCCCGCTGCGGGCGCAGCCTTTAAGGTAACGGTCTTGCCGTCCTCTGCCACAACAGCCTCTTCCCTTGCCACAAATCTTGCGGAAGTGTCAAGCTTGCCGCCGGTGATTAACTGCCACAGTTTGACGGTCTGCATCTGCGTCTCGATTGTCATCGTACCGCCCCGCTCGCCGGCGAACTGCATCCGCTTCGGGTGTCCTTTGCCGCCGTAGGCGAATACCGATTCGCCGGTCAGCTCTGTCGTAGATACGTTTGCAAAATCCAGGTTTAAAAACGGTTTCCCTGTCGCGTAATCCACGAAGATTAAATCGCATACTTCTCTGTTTGCCATGTTTGCATTTGTCATAATTGCCTCTCTTTCCGCCGCGTTAGCGGCCTTTTCATGATATGATTTGTTTTTTGGAATTTTCTTCCTATGGCTCCCTTATCAAAAAATCTTCATTTTCCCCGGAAGTTCCGACCGGGCTGGCCGGAACTTCCGGGGAAAAACAGGCGGGTGGAAAATGAAAAAAGTAACTTTTAATAAAAAATTAAAAAACGGCTTCCATTCTCCCGCAATTGTAGTAGAATAAAATCAATCAAATAAGAAATAAGGATTTTTATGGAAGAATTATTAGTATTCGCGCTTTTGCTTTACGAAGAAATAGTGTCAGAACAAGAATATCGGAATAAGCTTGACGATTTGTTTCTCGAACATCCCGAAAGCGATGATTTGCTTTATCTGGAATGGGAGACAAACTTAAAGAACTCCATGATTTATATCAGAACGCATATTGAATACCATGCTTTCGATTATGACCTGTTCGGCAGATTTTTAATGGAAAAATTAAAAACGTATTACGCCAATCATCCAGATATAGAAAGCTTTGCCGGTAAAATGTATCAGCTGTGGAAGAGCTTGCCCGATAGTGTGCAGCATATTGAACCGTTTTTTATATTGAGCTATGCTGATGAGCCTCTGTCATGGGGAGATGAAAAACAGACAAGAACTATTTATGAAGATATGATGAATTATTATGATAATTGAATTACTCTGAAATTGCCTTTCAACGCCATCAAGATAGATGCAGCGCTGCCGCATGGAAAATTATTTTTCTGCGGCAGCCTGTTGCTTCTATCATTTTGTATGTTCTCCCGAACATATTAATTTTATCAGGCAGACTTTACAATCACCGCGTCAAATCCCGCCGCTTTCAGCTTTTTCTGCATCGCAACAGCGTTATCTCTGACAGCGTAAGCTCCCACCTGCACACGATAAACTACGCTTGCTTTCTGATTCGTTGCGGCCTGATCTTTGGAATCGTTTGAAGCCCCCTTGTCGCTTTCTGATGGAGCGGACATCCCCCCGGCGCCTGCCGCATCAGAATCGGGCTTTAACGCACGCTGCCCCGTGATACCATAGACAATCGCCTCTGCCATCTTTTTGGCGTTATAGAGGCGGACATCATCTCTGTCATCCACAAAACAACACTCAATCAGCATTGCAGGCGCTTTCGTCTTGCGAAGAAAATAGAGCCCTGCGTTTATCTTGACCCCGCGATTTTTAAATCCCAGTTCCGCAATGGCATCGCAGACCTGCTTCGCATAGGAATTTGCCTTGCCGGACTGACGGTAAACCAACACCTCTGTCCCTGTTATCCTGCCGTCACCGGACAAATCTTTGGCACCGGCGTTAAAATGGATGGATACGTCCAAATCAACCGTATGCGCATTGCAGGCGCTTACAATCTTTTGCAAAACATCTGCCTGATCTGTCCCATTGTCACAGGTACAATCATAAACGGTATGTCCCATCTGACGCAGCCTTGCGATCACTTCATCTTTTACAAGTCTTGCCTCTGTGGATTCTTTTATCAAGCCTGCCGCCCCGCAGGCAATCTTTCCGTCCGGGTTATGCCCGGCATGTATATTGATTTTCATATCAATTCTCTCCTTCCTCCTTTTCGGATTATTTTTCGTATTAAGTTTTTTCTTCTTTATTTTCTGCTAATGTCTCCGTCATTTCGTCCATCTGGCTTCTGATCTGCTTTACCAACGGCATCAGAAACGCCGGGAGCGTTACGCCGATATCAATCATATTTTCCAGAATACTGATCAACTCATTGCAAATAATCCAGATCGCCACGATGCAGGCGATCAAAAAAGAAAACGGCAGCGCAATGCCAATTGTCGCCGATGCATATTTTAAAAGCTGGTCAATAATTGCTCCCACGACAACTAAAAGCCACATGGTGATCTTTTTGCAGATTCCGCGCATGCTTTTATATGAATTTATCCCGCCGTTTCGGTTTGGCGCCGCCATAAGCCCGGTTATGTAGTCTATGATATTGCAAAGAACCATGAGCAGCACCGGAATGTACAAGATTCCAAGTATCGACGATAAAAAACCGGTAAGGCCCGTAACAACCGTCTGTATAGTCTTATTGCCCATATGACACCTCCTCTCTTATTTTTATTGGTTTTTTGAAGATTTGCATGCATGTTTTCTTCCTATGGCTCCCTTATCCGCAAAACGTATTTTCCCCCGGAAGTTCCGGGGCTCTCTCTGGAAGTTCCGGGAGAAAAACGGCGGAGCGAAAAAGAAAATAGTAACTATTACTCCTTCATTCGATCAGTCTGGCCGGAAATTCAATTTGGCAACATTCCGTTCAAACAGTGAAAAGACTATTAAAATTTCTAATAAAGAGGAACAGGGCTTTTCTTGTCTCATGATTTTATTCCCGACATCCTGCAATCCCGAGTTAATATTCTGGAACCCCCGCTTTGTCGACAACACGCTAAAACAGGCCGCAATTATGTACGTTTTCTTGACTTACACTGATATGCGGCATATACTTTTAGTAAGAAGAAATTGCCACACAACGATCTGACGGGCTATTTCATTCCAAAGGCGGCTGGCGTTTATGGCAAAGACTGATACAATGATGTGAGGGGGAATTGATATGAGAAAATTAAAGTGGCTCTTTATGATTTGTGCAATGGTCGTGCTGATTGGTATCGGCAGGACAGACGTCCAGGCAGAAGACCTTATCACAGAAGATGGATTTGAATATTTTATTTCTAGTCCAGGTGAGATTGAAATCGTAAACTATCACGGTTCCGCGGAAAGTATTATCATTCCCGCTGAGGTAGACGGCAGGAAAGTTACGATTGTTGATCTTGGTGATAATAAAAACCGTGACACAATCAAGCACGTCACTATCTCAGAAGGGATCCAGTCTTTGAGTAACTATGCATTTGATGACTACCATAATCTCGAAACTGTTGTTTTACCGGACTCATTAAACGCCATCGGTGCCGGAGCTTTCTTGGGATGCAGTAATTTAAAGACGATAAACTTACCAGAAAATTTAACCGAGCTCGTCCATTACACTTTTAAGAATTGTACGTCATTAAAGACTATTACACTTTCAAATAATATAACAAGTATTGATATTGAAGCATTCAGCAATTGCAGCAGTTTGGAAACCGTTATCCTGCCCCACAGTCTAACGATTATTTGCGGAGAAGCTTTTTTGAACTGCAGTAAATTAAATTCTATCGTTCTGTCAGACAGCCTAACCGAAATTCGCATGAAAGCCTTTTACGGATGTACTTCACTAAAGAAGTTAATTATTCCTGACAGCGTAACAGAGATTTCATATAGAGCCTTTTTGGTAAGTGATTACAAGCAGGATGGGCAGACTAATTATATATATCTCGATTTATACGGCAACCCAGGCTCTTATGCCCAAGCATATGCCAGAGAGTACGGATTGAATTTCAGCTGCCTGGAACATAAAAATATCGTTACGGATGACGGAATCCCTGCCACCTGCACGAAAATCGGCACAGCGGCCGGCAGCTACTGCACGGACTGCCAAACGGTCATATCCGGGAGGGAAACCATCCCTGCCAAAGGGCATACATGGGATAATGGCAGAATAATTACGCCACCGTCCACAGAATCCACTGGTACTATCATATATTTTTGTACTGTATGCAGGTTTCCAAAAACAGAAACACTTCCCCCATTAGATCAGACGGGCACAAACCCCACACCAGAAAAGCCCGCGCCCGATCTTCCAAAAAAGG
>CANONN010000066.1 GCA_947567625.1 uncultured Roseburia sp.
TAGAGCACTTGGCTACGGACCAAGGTGTCGGGGGTTCGAATCCTCTCACGCACGTAGAAAACCCTTGAGAGTTTTGGACTTTCAAGGGTTTTTCGTTGTACCATTTGGCAGGCGTATACATGGATACTGTAAGAATGAGGGAAAAGATGAAAAAATGTAGTTCTGTTTCAATCATAGGCGGCGCCGACGGGCCGACCAGCGTTTTTCTCGTCGGAAAGTGGAAAAAGAAGCCGTTGCGGGAACGTGTGAGGCAGTTTATATACCAATACAGGCGTAGAAGAGCAAAAAAAAGCATATGCGCAGCGCCCCATACGCTCGAGGAGCTTGTGGACTATGCCAATAAAAGGTATTTTGCGGCCGAAATCCCCAAGACAAAGAAAAAATATATCGAACAATACGCGAGTGCGAAAGAGGGATTGATCATCATGCAGCGGCCGGATTTATTGGACGGGTTGGGAGAGATTGCGCGCCCGGATGTGTGGAAAGAAGAGACCGCAAGGGAGATGTTACGACAGATACAGATTCGCAGCGAACGGATTGCCCAAATTCCTGACGAAGAAATGCCGATGGATTTCCATATCTATGAAATCAGGATAGAAGGAGGGTGGATGGAGATGGAAATCGATTATCAATGGGATATTTTTAGCATGTCCTATTCCGGCGATAAAAAGAGCATGAAAGCGCTAAAAGAGATCGTGCGGGATTTGTATTTATATTATGGCGTATCGGGCGAGGATATCAAAAATGAGACGAAGAGATATTCCGCGTTATTGAATGTATTGAGCTGCAAATAGGGAATTTTTAAGCGATAAACGGAACGTCCAATAAAAAATGTTAGGAGCCCCAATTATGACAACAATCCAGATCAATACCAGGAAGAAGCAAAACAGCATTAGCCCACTGCTCTACGGCATATTTTTTGAAGATATCAATTACGGCGGGGACGGGGGACTTTATGCGGAGCTGGTGGCAAACCGCTCCTTTGAATATTACGATCGCACGCTGTCCCTGCCCGATGGAGTACGGGAGGGGACGACGGGAGAGCCCACTGATCGGCCGGACGCGGACGATATTCATAAAATGTGCTGGAGAGCGCTGCCCGGCACGGATTTCGTGATCTCTTCAAAGCAGCCGTTAAATAAGATACATCATTACTACGCACGCATTGGCGGCGCTGCCGGCTGCGGCCTTATGAACACCGGATTCTGCGGCGATGGGTTTGCGGTGGAGGCAGGCATGGCGTTGCGGTTTTTCTGTTATGCCCGCGTGACGAAAGAGACAAGGATAACGGCGGCGATTTTTGACCGGGACGGAACCGTTTTGGCCAGCCGGGAAATGACGTGTGTAGCCGGCGGCTGGCAGAGGGTTGAGACGGAGCTGGTGGCGGACAAAGCGCGCTCGAATGCATATTTATCCGTGACACTGCCTGCCGGGGGAAGTGTAGAGCTGGAGTTTCTATCGCTGTTTCCCAGAGACACATTCTGCGGCAGGGAGAACGGCATGCGAAAGGATATCGCGGAATTGATACGGGACATGAAGCCTAAGTTTATGCGCTTTCCGGGCGGATGCATCGTGGAGGGGCGAAGCTTTGAAAATATGTACCACTGGAAAGATACCGTAGGTCCCGTTTGGGAGCGGCGCACGAATTGGAACCGCTGGCAGATGGAGGAGTATCAGCAGCCGGGATGTGATTCGTCAGATTACTATCAGTCCTATGGGATGGGTTTTTATGAGTATTTTTTGTTCTGCGAGGATATAGGGGCCAAGCCTCTGCCCGTGGTCAACTGCGGCATGACGTGCCAGTGGCATGAGGGGCTTTTGGTGGAACCGGGCGATCTTGAGCCGTTTGTGCAGGATGTTCTTGACCTGATTGAATTTGCCAACGGCGATGCGGACAGCGTCTGGGGCAAAAAACGCGCGCAGATGGGACACAGGGAGCCGTTTCATCTGGAATATATCGGTATCGGCAACGAACAGTGGGGAGAAGAATACTTTGCGCGCTATGAGATATTTCAAAAGAAAATAGCCGGAAAATATCCGCAGATCAAGCTGGTTACGAGCGCAGGCTGGAAAGACCGCGGATGGGAATTTGATCTCGCATACAGCTGGTTAGAGCGGAACACGGAGAAAGCTTATGCGGTGGATGAACATTTTTATAAGGAGCCAAAATGGTTCCTGGAAAATGACTGCCGCTACGATGACTATGACCGCAGTCTGCCCAAAGTCTTGATTGGCGAGTATGCTGCGCACACGTCGGCGGAGATCGCGGACAGAAGAAACAACTGGTATGCTGCGCTTTCTGAGGCGGCGTTTTTGACCGGGGTCGAGCGGAACGCCGACCATGTCGTGATGGCGTCTTATGCGCCGCTATTGGCAAAGAGCGGCCATAGGCAATGGCAGCCCAATTTAATCTGGTTTGACAACACTGGTGTCTATGGCACGCCAAGCTATTATGTTCAAAAGCTGTTCGCAGCGTATGTGGGCGATACCGCCGTGGAGACTTTATGTGCGGATCGTGATATCAGGATTGCTGCCAGCGTTGACGCAAACAGACTGTTTGTAAAACTTGTGAATGTATCTGACCAGGACAAAGAGGTATCATTAATTACAGACTGCGATCTGAAGCCGGTAAAAGCGGAATGGCTTTGTGCAGACCCTGAGGCCGAGAATACACGGGAGCAGCCGCAGTGTGTATATCCCCAGAAGATAGATATCACGGAATTTGCGGGGCACTGGACGATGAAAAGATATAGCGTGATGTGTGTGGAGTATTTGGCGGACAGATAGAAGTATGACATTATGATGCGTGATAGAGCAGAAATCCTCAAAGTTGACGATTGCGGCTGGATATGTTACATTGGATATACGCATCATAACAGATGGGCTTTCGGCTTCACTGTTACTGCGCAGCAGACGCCCCGAAAGCATATTTGCGCGTGGGTATCTGTAAAGCACACGAACGCGGGGTTGCGTCAGGTTTACCCGGCAGAAAAGGAGGGCACATTTTTGGAAAAGAAAGGTTTGACGGCAGCGGAAGCACTGGAGAAATTAAAACAGGGAAACAAACGTTATTTGACGGCAACGGCCAATCCGGGGGATGTCTCGGCAGAGCTCAGGAAGGCAACCTGCGAGGGCGGGCAGAGTCCTTACGCGGTTGTTGTGACCTGTTCTGACTCGAGGGTGGTTCCCGAAAGCATTTTTTGCGCGGGGCTCGGTGAGTTGTTTGTGATCCGCGTAGCGGGAAATGTCATGGCGAATCATCAGATTGGCAGCGTAGAGTACGGCGCCGAGCATTTGGGATGCCGCCTGGTTGTCGTGTTGGGCCATGATAATTGCGGGGCCGTGGGTGCGGCGATGCAGGACGAGCCGACAGGGTTTATCAAAACGATTACCGACGAGATTCGGGAAGCGATCGGCGAAGAAAAAGACTATTACCGTGCATGCTGTCTGAATGTGGAGAAAGGAGTTTCCATATTGAAAGAGAGTCTGCATGTCGGCGGGGAAGACGATCTAAAGATCGTCGGCGCGATGTACCATATTGCGGATGGGTCCGTGGATTTTATGGAGTAATTCCGAAGGATATTTTGTAAAGGCAGAGCATCTCAAATCAGAACCATACATAGGCAGGGCAGTATCGTGAGTCTGTCCGGCAAAATAAAAAGAAAGCTGTTTGTCTCGGAGGACAGGCAGCTTTTTTCAGATTGACATTTTGTATTATTTGTATTATAATATGTAATATAAATAATACAAAGGAAGGGGGAATCCTGTGGTAATCGCAATTAAAACGGATTCGGATGTGCCGATTTATCAACAGATCCGAAATCAGATTGTGCTCGGCATTTCGGACGGCAGATTGTCGCCGGGGGAACAGCTGCCGACCGTGCGCGGGCTTGCCGAAGAGATTGGCGTCAATGTCATGACAGTCAATAAAGCTTATCAGCTGTTAAAACAGGAGGGATATATCTGTGCCGACCGGCGCAGCGGCGCCAAAGTCTGCAACCGCTTTGACGGGAGCCCGGGTCTCTCGGTGGAAGCGGCAGAGCGTTTAAAATGTATTATTTCAGAGGCAAAGATTTCCGGCATGAGCAAGGAAGATTTTATTGCGGTCTGCGGGAAGTACTTTTAAGTTCATGTCTGAATGTATGGGACATTGTGTGGTGGGAGGAACGGAGCGGCATTGCGATTGAGGTTACGCATCCGGGCAAAATGAGATGAAGGAGGATTTGTGATGTTTATGCAGATTTTGTTGTTTTCTACGATGTATCCGGTATTGTTTATTTTGTACTTTGTGTATCGCACATACCGCAGGGAAAAAAACGGTTATCTGTTTGGCGTCCGTGCGAAACAGGAGTGGTGCGGGGAGGAAGAAATTTTAAAGATACAAGCGGAATATTTAAAGCAGCTAAACCGCAATTTTATTGTACTGTTAATCATTCCGCTGATATGTTTTTTTATCCCCTATGTGTCAATTATTTTTACCATATGGCTGGTATGGCTCTTTGGAGCGATCGTTGTCATCATGATGCCGTTTGTGCGGGCCCATAGAAAAATGCTTACCTGGAAACAGGAGAGAGGGCTGCTGCAGAAAGACAGCACGCAGTATACGGAGCTGAAATGTGCGGGCGAGGTGCGCTGTGTGAAAGGCATGCCATATCTTATCATGAATCTGTTGGCAGGAGCAATTGTAATCGCTGCAATTTTTCTGGTGCGGGAAGATTTTGCCGTATTATCTGCCACGGTTGCAATGTTTGCGCTGTTAAACCCGCTTTTTTATGTTCTTGCCCGCTGGATAGACCGGCAGAAAGTGGATGTCATCAGTACCGACAGTGAGGTCAATCTCAATTTTGCCAGGGCAAAAAAGAACGTATGGAACAAAGGCTGGCTGTTGTTTACCGCGCTCAACACCGTGTGGATCGGGTTTATGTTTCTGATCTGTCTTGTGCGCAATATCGAAATTTTTTCCGGAATGGCGATATGGGGTAGTATCCTTTATGGTTTTGTTACCATCGTCGTAATGGGCGTGATTTGGAAAAAGATGGGCAACATCGAGGAGAGCTATCGGGAGAAAAGAGACTTGACTGTGCTCGCGGACGACGATCATAACTGGATTTTTGGCATGTTTTATTACAACAAGAATGACAGGCACAGTATGGTGACGGCCCGCACGGGCCTTGGCACGACGATGAATATGGCGACGCCTATTGGTATGGGGGTCAATCTTTTTGCAGCGCTTATCTTGCTCGTGATACCGGTCTGTTGTATATGGATGATATTGCTTGAATTTACGCCGATCAATCTGCGCGTGGAAAACGAAACGATTGTGGCAACGCAGCTGAAAACAGACTATGAGATTCCGCTGGAGGAGATTATTTCTTTGGAAGAGATCGACGAGCTGCCGCGCTGGTCAAGGACAAACGGCACCGGCATGGAGAATGTGTGCAAGGGGACGTTTTTTATCCGCAATGAGGGGAAATGCCAGGTATTTCTCGATCCGCGCAACAGTATGTTTTTAAGAGTAGAGACGGCGGAGCGAATCTATTATCTGGGCGGAAGGAGCGACGAGCAGACCAGGGAAGTGCACAACGCACTCTTAGAAGCGCTGGATTGACGAGGGGAATATCAGAGAACAAAAATGCCGCGAAAGCGGCGGAATGAGAGGAATTATGCTTATTTATATGGCGCCTATGGAGGGAATGAGCGGCTATGTGTTTCGGCGTGCATATCACAGACGGTTCGGCGGCATCGACCGCTATTTTACACCGTTTCTTGCCAACAAGAAATTGAGCAGCCGGGAGAGAAATGATATCTTGCCGGAACACAACGAGGGAATGGAGCTGGTGCCGCAAATTCTTGCCAACAGAGCGGAGGACTTCCTGGCCATCGCCAAGGAACTGGCGGCGTTTGGCTATAAAACCGTAAATCTCAATCTGGGCTGTCCCTCCGGCACGGTGGTGACAAGAGGGCGGGGAGCCGGATTTTTGGAATTTCCCAATAGAATGGATATGTTTTTGGCAGAACTATTTGAAAAATGCCCATTGCAGATTTCCGTAAAAACCCGAATCGGAAAAGACGTGCCGGAAGAATGGGAAGAGCTGCAGCAGGTGTATGACAAATATCCGCTGGAAGAATTGATCATACATCCGCGCGTGCAGAGGGATTACTATAAAAATACGCCAAACATGGAGGTGTTCGGGCAGGCGGCGATTTCCTGCCGCCATTCGCTCTGCTACAACGGCGATATCTGTACGCCGCAGGATTATGCGGATTTTACCGCCGCTTTTCCGCAGATCGGCAAAGTGATGATTGGGCGAGGAATCTTTAAAAATCCGGCGCTGATCGGAATGATCAGGAGACAGGCCCAGGCCACAAAGGAGGAACTGCTGGCGTTTCACCAGGATGTGCTCGAAGGCTATCTCGCCGTCCTCTCCGGTGATAAAAATACGCTGTTTAAGATGAAAGAGTGGTGGGTCTATTTTGCGGAAGCATTTACCAACGCCGCAACATACAGTAAGAAAATAAAAAAGGCGGGTACGGTGCGGGAGTATCAGACGGTTGTGGAGAGCCTGTTTCGGGAGCAGGAGCTGGTCATTTGACGCTGTCGGAATATCTACAAATTTTCGTTACAATTGACGCCCACGCCAGATAGCAGCGAGCTTTTGCTATATGCAGAGCGAATTGCAACCAAATATTCAGAAAAATCACGTGTAAAAACGAAAAATTCTTGCTATATTTCACATATATGGTATAATGTTTCTATGATATATCTGTATCAAATAAACGGCAAAGGGGTTGAGACATCATGAGAATTCAGATTACCGGAAAAAACATTGAACTGACAGATGGTTTAAAGGCGGCGGTAGAGGACAAGCTTGGCAAGCTCGAAAAATATTTTACGCCGGAGACAGAGGTTATTGTAACGCTGAGCGTGGAGAAAGAACGCCAGAAGGTCGAAGTTACCATTCCTGCCAAGGGCAATTATATCCGCTCTGAGCAGGTCAGCAATGATATGTATGTATCGATTGATCTGGTGGAAGAGGTGATCGAGCGGCAGCTGAAAAAGTACCGGACAAAGCTGGTCACCAAACAACAGAATGTAACCTCCGTGTTCAAGCAGGAATTTATTGACGAGAAGTCGGAGGAAGACGAGGAGATCAAGATTATCCGCAGCAAGAAGTTCGACATGAAGCCCATGTATCCGGAAGATGCCTGTGTACAGATGGAATTGCTGGGGCATGACTTCTTTGTGTTTATCAACGCAGAGACGGAGAGTGTCAATGTAGTGTATCGCAGAAAAGGAAACACCTATGGTCTGATTGAGCCGGAATATTGACGGCGCGTTTGATTAGAGCGAGAGGGAGACTGTTCATAAGAGCAGTCTCTTTTTTTGCGCAGGGGTGCGTAAGGAAATTAGCAGCTTTGCTGCACGCACCCCGCGCGCGAGTAGGCGGAAAATCTTCCCTACTCGATTGTACAGGGAAAGCTGTTTTTCCCTACTTTATAAATAATAATGTTGACAAACCAATATTATATAATGTATAGTATTACAAAAGGAACAATATTATAAAAACATACTATATTATACAGAAGGAGGGGAGTACATGGTATTTAACACGGGTGCGGCTCTGTTGGACGCCATCGTTCTTGCGGTGGTTTCCAAGGAAGAGGAAGGCACGTATGGTTACAAGATTACGCAGGATGTCCGTCATGCGATTGAAGTATCGGAGTCCACGCTGTATCCGGTTTTGCGGCGGCTGCAAAAAGATCAGTATCTGGCTGTCTACGATATGGAATGTGGCGGCAGGAACCGGCGTTATTACAAGATTACTGACAGCGGCAGGGAAAAGCTGGACGGTTACCGCAAAGAATGGGAAGACTATTCCACGAATATCACGAATATATTCACGGAAGAGACATAGGCAGAATATAGGAAAGGAGAATGGTTGTCGAGATGAATAAGGACGAATTTTTACGCCAGTTAGAGCAGCTGTTGGGAAGCATTTCGCCGGAAGAGCGGGCAGATGCCATGGCATATTACAGGAGTTATTTTGAGGATGCGGGCATAGAGAACGAAGCGTCCATATTAAAGGAATTAGAGTCGCCTCAGAAAGTGGCGCAGAGCATATTAAAAGATGCGGGAGTGGAGGAGGGCGCACAGCCAAAAGACGGCGTCAAACTCGAAAAAGATGCTGAAAACCGCGTGTGTGACAGCGACCATTATAATTATGGGAGTGCGGACGGCGGCTTTAAGAACACATATCCTGGTTATGGAAACGCGGGAAACGGATATGGAAGCACAGCCGGCAGTTACGGAAGCGCAGGAAACGGATATGGAAGCACAGCCGGCAGTTACGGAAGCGCAGGAAGCGCAAACGGCAGTTGCGGAAGCGCCGGTTCGGGTTACGGATACGGCGGAGACACATTTGCCGAGCGCAATAAGCAGAAAAACAGAGATGCGGCGGTGGCTGTTGGAATTATCGCCGTAGTGCTTTTGTCCCCGATCTGGGGCTCGATACTGATCGCGCTGCTCAGTGCGGTGGTTGGCGTGTTTGCGGCCCTGTTCGGTGTGGCGCTGGCAGTTGTCATTGTGATGGGCGTTATGTTGTTTGTCGGTGTGTTGATGATAATCATTGGTTTTGCCTCTCTCGGAACCGGAAGCGTGGCCGCGGGAATATGCGTCATAGGAATCGGATTTTTATCGCTGGGAGTCGGAATGTTGGCAGTGATCGCGACCGTGTGGGTTTGCGGGGTATTCGTGCCGTGGGCGTGCCAGGGGATTGCGCGCGGTTGTAAACATGTTTGGGATAAGAGAAAGGGGAAAAAATTACTATGAAAAAGTTTACCAAGGTCAGTTTCATGATTGTAGCAGTTTTATTCATCATAGGATTTATATTGGTCGCCTGTGCAGCCGTCATGGGAGCGGGACCATTATCTGTATGGAATCAGGCGGATGCAGGGGATTTTGGCTGGGGACGATGGCATATCGGAAGCAACGGCATTTATTATGGAGACGATGATGAGGAGGGCGACATGACCGAAGATTACAAGGAATTTGCGGCATCTGACGTGAAAAAACTGATTCTGGATGTCGATGCGGCGGATATTCTGTTTACGGAATCGAGTGACAGTGATATAATAAGCGTGACTATGCGAGCCGGGAGCAACGTAAAAAAATACAGCGTTGCCCAGGACGGTGATGTGCTAAAAATTGACTGTATCATGAAGCATTATAAGAATTGGTACGCTGCGCCGAAGCTTACGGTTGCATTGCCGGAAAATGTTATGCTGGAAACGGCAGATTTGACGGTCGGCGCCTCGGATATCGATTTGGAGCACGGCTCTGTTCTCTGCGATACTTTTATGCTGGATGTCGGAGCGGGGGATTGTTCCGGAGTCGGATTTGAGGTCAGCGGGAAAACAAAGATTAAACTGGGAGTCGGAGAGATCTCTCTGGAAGGCGGCAAATACAATGAACTGAAGATGGAGTGCGGAATCGGGTCCATTGAGTTTTCTGGGGAAGTCACAGGCGACGTCTCCGCCGAATGTGGTATGGGCGAGATCGATATGTGGCTTACGGCGAGCGAAGAAGATTATAATTATGACGTCAAGTGCGGCATGGGCTCGATTGAGATCAACGGCAGAGAATATTCCAACATATCGGGCAATAAGACGATCAAACATGATGGGGCCGTAAGGAAGCTGAAAGCAGACTGCGGTATGGGTTCCATTGACATAGAAATAAACCCGTAACCGGGGAGTTTGCTGCGGCATGGGGTTATTTTGGGACAGAAGCGAACCCGTGGCCCGTGAGACGAAAGTAAGAGGTATCTATGAATAAGGCGGTACGAATCGTGTTGTATGTGTTGTCCTTGCTGACAATACTCGGGGTGATTTTTGCGGTGGCTGCGGCGGATAAGGCCAAGCGGCGGACGGCGCCGGATAACGGCGCAAACGCCGTGGCAGCCGCGGCGGGCAGCGAACAAACGGAGCAGCCGCCCTGGAGCAGCGCGCCGGAAAACGAAAGCGCATCAAAACAGGAGGACGCAACCGGCAGGCCAATGGAAAGCCAGAGCCAGGAGGACGCTTCCGGCGGGGCGGCGGATAGCCGCGGGCTATATGCATCGGAGGCCGTGGGCCAGTCGGGAGATACGCAGAGTGTGCATGAGCCGGGGACGGCCGTCAATACGGAACGTGCGATAGACGCAGCCGCAGAGAACGGCGCAGAAACCACATTGATTTTTGTGGGGGATGTGCTGTTTGATGCGGCTTTTCGTGCCGGTTATGATAAGGCGGGCATTGACGGCGTGGTTACGCCTGCTCTGCGGCAGCAGCTACAGGAAGCGGATATATTTATGATGAACCATGAGTTCCCGTTCAGCGACCGGGGGACGCCCATGGAAGACAAACAATTTACATTTCGATGCAGTCCTTCTTATGTGAGTGCTCTGGGTGAGCTGGGCGTCGATATCGTCACGCTCGCCAATAACCATACCTTGGACTACGGCAGAGAGGCGCTCAGTGATACCATGGCGACATTGGAGCAGGCGGGAATTCCCTACGTCGGCGCCGGGGAGACAAAAGAGCGCGCAGAGAGCCTGCAGGTGATCGAGAAAAACGGGATTCGGTTTGGTTTTTTGGCGGCGACGAGAGTGGTGCCGGTGGTAGAATGGAAAGTGTCGGTCCAGACGCCGGGCCTGTTCGACTGTTATGACGATCGCAGGCTGGTGGAGCTGGTGAGGGAGGCCAAAGAACAGTGCGATTTTTTGGTGGTATACCCGCACTGGGGGATTGAGCGTTCCCAGATTCCGGAAGAGTATCAGACACAGACGGCCGCGCGCTGTGTGGAGGCGGGGGCTGACCTGATTGTCGGTGCGCACAGCCACTGCCTGCAAAGTGTGGAATACATTGGAGACAAACCGGTATTTTACAGCCTGGGCAATTTCATTTTCGGTTACAACATCAAATCTTCCGCTTATCTGCATGTTACGGTCAATGACAAAAAAGAAGCGGTCTGCCGCCTCGTACCGGTGTCGTCGTCCGGCGGCATCACCGGTTTGAGCGAGGGCTCGTCGGGGGAGCAGATTTTGTCGGAGGTGAGCGGGATATCATCGACGGCGCAGATTTTGTCGTCCGGCGTTGTCACCCCAAAATAATCCGGCGGCGATAAAAGACAAACAGGATTTGCGCGGTAAAACCGACAATGTCGGGATAAAGTAACAGTTCAACCTGCAACTGCGCACTTGCCGCGCAGTTAGCAGCCAGTAGTGCTAAATAGCAGGGAATCCGCTCCTTTGCCGCAGGCAAACTTTAAATAGAGCGGATGGCGTAACAGGGAAGCCGAAGGCTGAACTGTAACGGGATAAGTAACAGTTCAGCTCAGGACTTTGCACTCGCTGCAAAGTCCGTAAGAACGCGTATATCTAGCCAAGCGGGAATCTGGCTCTTTGTCGAAGACAAACTTTAAATGAGCCGGATGGCGTAACAGGGAAGCCGAAGGCTGAACTGTAACGGGATAAGTAACAGTTCAGCTCAGGACTTTGCACTCGCTGCAAAGTCCGTAAGAACGCGTATATCTAGCCAAGCGGGAATCTGGCTCTTTGTCGAAGACAAACTTTAAATGAGCCGGATGGCGTAACTATGAAGCCGAAAGCTGAATAGTTACCGGGATAAATATATTCCTTGAAAAATTGCTGGAAAAAGACGGATGCTTACGTTATAATGGTGCATGGATATAGGTATTTGACAGCTTAAATCAATGTCTTTGCGTTTGCTTTGACACAGGAGGTAAAGAATGAGGACAAAAATACTTATCGTGGATGATGCCGCCATCAACCGTCAGATCTTATGCGAGATATTCAAGCAGGATTATAAAGAGAATATACTGACGGCGGACGATGGAATTTGCGCCGTAGAACAGCTGAGAAAATATGCAGACGATATCGCAGTGGTGCTTTTGGATCTGATCATGCCGAATATGGACGGTTTTGGTGTGCTGGAAGCGATGCAAAACGAGGGGTGGATCAAAAAGATACCGGTGCTTATGATTACCGGGGACGCTTCCGCCAGTGTGGAGATCAGAGGGTTTGAAATGGGGGTTGCCGATTTTATCCGCAAACCTTTTAACGCGCTGTCGATTCAGAAACGGGTGAGCAATGTGGCGCAGCTATTTGCACACCAGAATGAACTGGAGGATATTGTCAATGAGCAGACAAAGCAGCTGCGCGAACAGTATCGCGTTTTAGAGCAGCAGGCAGAAAAGCTTAGGGAGACAAATGACAGAATATTAGATATGCTGGGCAATATGGTAGAGCAGCGAAATTTGGAGAGCGGGCTGCATGTAAAGCGCGTCAAGGGCTTTACGGAAATATTGGCGCGTTTTATGATGAAGCGATATCCCAAATATGGATTAAACGACGAAGCGGTCGCGCGCATCGCACAGGCGAGCGCGCTGCATGACATCGGCAAGATTGCGATTCCTGACAGTATTCTGCTCAAGCCGGGGCGCTTGACGGACGACGAATTCGCGTACATGAAGACACACACGACGCGCGGGGGCGAGATTCTCGATCAGATGGAGGGCATCTGGGATGACGATACCCATAAACTGAGCCGCGATATCTGTCTCTACCATCATGAGCGGTTCGACGGGCGCGGTTATCCGGAAGGGCTAAAAGGCGACGAGATACCGATTGCCGCACAGCTGGTTTCCGTGGCGGATGTCTATGATGCACTGGTGAGCGAGCGCGTCTACAAGGCGGCCTTTACCAAAGACGAGGCGTTCGAGATGATTCAGGGAGGAAAGTGCGGCGTGTTTTCGCCGGAGCTTATGGAATGTTTTAACGATGCCAGAGCGGAATTTGAACGGTTGGCGGATGTGCTAAAAGAAGCAGTGTAAAGGAAAGGCGTGGTAGCAGGATGGATTACAGAGAAGTTTACAGACAGTGGAGTGAAGCCCCTTACTTTGACGAGGAAACCAGAAAGGAACTTTTGGCGATCGAAGGAGACGAAAAAGAGATCGAGGACAGATTTTACCGCCAGCTGGAATTTGGAACCGGCGGACTGCGCGGCATTATCGGAGCGGGAACCAACCGCATGAATATCTATACGGTGCGGCTGGCAACGCAGGGGCTTGCCAATTACATTATAGCGCAGGGCGGGCAGGAAAAGGGCGTTGCGATCGCACACGATTCACGCATCATGTCGCCGGAATTTACAAAAGAGGCGGCGCTGTGCCTAAATGCCAATGGGATACGGACCTATGTTTTTGACAGTCTGCGTCCGACGCCGGAGCTGTCTTTTGCCGTGCGCGAGCTGGGGTGTATTGCAGGCATTGTGATTACTGCCAGCCACAATCCCAGAGAGTACAACGGCTATAAAGTCTACTGGGAGGACGGCGCCCAGATTACGCCGCCCCACGATAAAAACATATTGGCAGAGGTGGCAAAGGTTACCGGATTTTCACAGGTCAGGACGATGGACAAGTCTGCCGCCGAGGCGGCAGGGCTCTACCGGACGATCGAGAGCACGCTCGACGACCGTTATATGGAAGAATTGAAAAAGCAGTCGATTCATCCTCAGATGATACGCGAGATGGCCGGCGAGATCAAGATTGTATACACTCCGCTGCATGGAACCGGCAATCTGCCGGTGCGCCGTGTCCTAAAGGAGCTGGGGTTTACCAATGTTTATGTCGTAGAGGAGCAGGAACTGCCCGACGGCAGCTTCCCTACGGTTGCATATCCGAATCCAGAGTCGCCGAAAGCGTTTGAACTTGCATTAAAACTTGCAAAAAAAGTTGACGCTGACATTGTACTTGCAACAGACCCGGACGCCGACCGGCTTGGCGTCTATTGCAAAGATACAAAGACGGGGGAATATGTCTCGTTTACGGGAAATATGTCAGGTATGCTGATCGCGGAATATATTTTAAGGGAGCGGACAGCAAACGGCACGATGCCGGAGAATCCGGCGCTGGTGGAAACGATCGTAACCACTGACATGGCAAAGGCCATAGCGTCGGCCTATCATGTGAAGTTAATCGAGGTTCTTACCGGTTTTAAATATATTGGGGAACAGATTAAATTGTTTGAAGAACAGAACACATATCAGTATGTATTTGGGCTGGAGGAGAGCTATGGCTGCCTGGCGGGGACATACGCAAGGGACAAGGACGCCTGTGTGGCGGTGATGATGCTCTGTGAAGTTGCCGCATGGTGTAAAAAGCACGGGATGACACTATGGGATGCCATGGTTGCTATGTATGAGAAATACGGCTTTTACAAGGAGGGGCTTGAAACACTCACCCTAAAAGGCATGGACGGCGCCTTTGAGATAAAGCAGATGATGAGCTGCATGAGAGAGCATCCGCCCGTGATGCTCGGAGGCAGTAAGGTGCTGGCGGTGAGGGATTATCTTACGGATACCCGCTTGGAAATTGCTTCCGGTGTCAGGACAAAGACTGGACTGCCGACTTCAAATGTGTTATATTATGAACTTGAAAATCATGCGTGGTGCTGCGTGCGGCCTTCCGGCACGGAGCCTAAGATTAAGTTCTACTTTGGCGTGATGGGAGATTCCCTGCAGGATGCCCAAAAAAAGCTTGCGGCGCTGAAGGACGATTTGCTAAAGCAGGGTATAAGAGACTGCGGATAATGTGCAGAGAAATGAGGATACGATGGATAGAGAAGCAAGAAGGGCAAAGAGACAACAGGAGACGCGGTTTGCGGCGATCGGGTTTGCGATCGTCCTGGTTCTCGCGGTTGTGCTGGCGGCCGGCACCGTGTTTGGCGTGAGGACAATGCTGCACCGGGGAGACGTGCCGGTGGCGGCGGACCCCGAACCGGGGTTGGACGTTGCGCCGGATACGCAGAGTGAGCCCCAAGAGCCGGCGCCGCAGCCGACGCAAGAGCCTTTGCCCGAAGAGCCGGAAAGTGATCCCGAGCTGGATGCGGCGATGCAGAAGGTTTCTCAGATGACGCTGGAGGAGCGCGTGGCGCAGTTGTTTTTTATCACCCCGGACGCGCTGACCGGTATTAAAGGAACCAATATTGCGGGACAGACGACCAAGGGGATTTATGATCAATATCCGGTGGGCGGCATTATATACATGTCCATCAATCTGCAAAATCCCGATCAGACGCGGGGGATGATTAAAAAGATGAATGATATCGCATTGGAGCGAACCGGGCTGCCGCTGCTACTTGGTGTGGATGAAGAGGGCGGAAGTGTGGCGAGGATTGCCGGAAACGGGGAGTTCCGCGTACAAAACGTCGGTGATATGGCGGCGGTAGGCGCTACCGGAGATGCCAACAACGCTTACCAGGCAGGCGCCAGCATCGGCACATATTTAAAAGACCTTGGATTTAACGTCAATTTTGCTCCCGTGGCGGACGTTTTGACGAACGACGCCAACACGGTAATCGGAAACAGGTCTTTTGGTTCCGACGCGGCGCTGGTATCGGATATGGTGGTATCGGCGTTAAACGGACTGGGAGAGAAGGGCATCGTGGGAGCCGTAAAGCATTTCCCGGGACAGGGCGGGACCGCAGGCGATTCCCATGACGGCGCGGTCGTTTTGGAGAAATCTGCACAGGAGCTGCATGAAGTGGAGCTGGTGCCCTTTCAGGGGGCGATCGCGGCGGGAGCCAAAATGATTATGGTATCCCATATGTCGTTGCCCAACGTGACGGGCGACCAGACGCCCGCGTCCATGTCCGGCGCGATTATGACGGACTTGCTGCGCGGGGAGATGAATTATAAGGGGGTGATCATTACCGACGCCCTCAATATGGGTGCGATTACCGCCGGTTACGATTCCAAACAGGCGGCGGTGACGGCGATTGCCGCCGGGGCCGATATGATTCTTATGCCGGATGATTTTAAGTCCGCCTATCAGGGCGTGCTTGAGGCGGTGAGCAGCGGCATGCTTTCCGAGGAACGCGTCAACGACGCAGCGGCTCATGTGATCAAGTTAAAGAACCAGATGCAGCAGTAGCGGTTGACATTGAGAATGAAAAGGCAAAGCAATGCGGTAGCAAAAATGGTTTCGTCAAAATGATGGGAAATCCATGGCATTATTATACAATATCAATGAAAATAAAGCCGACAGTCACCAAATATGTCGTCAATTTGACACTTCTGTCAAAATGTGTAAAAATTCTTAAATAGAAATTAACTTGAAAAGATATTAGTGCACATTGCACAAAAATGCACATGATATCATGTTGAATTTAAACGAATTAGCACAGAATTTTAAATTTAAATAGACAAAACAGTAATCTTTTGATATAAATAGAATATGAGACATGATTGTACATTTTGTATAATTGTGTAAGAAGACGAGAGAGCGAAAAGGAGTGAGAACATGAAACAACAAAAAGTTGTAAATGAAGCAATGAACACGCCGGAACGTCGTCGGGAAAGCCGCAGGCTTTACTTGAAGAAAAACTGGCAGCTCTACGCGTTGATGGTTCTTCCCCTCATATTCATCTTTGTGTTTAAGTATGGTGCATATGCGGGTCTGTCAATCGCGTTCAAGGATTACAAGGTGGCGGTGGGTTACGCCGACAGCCCCTGGGTAGGCTTTAAGGTCTTTAAGGAAATGTTTGCACACAAAGATTTCTGGCCGTCCGTGGGAAACACCCTGTTTTTAAATGTCCTGAACCTGTTAGTTACGTTCCCGATGCCGATTATTCTGGCATTGTTGTTAAATGAGGTAAAGGTGAAATGGTTTAAGAGAGTGTCACAGACACTGTTATACCTGCCGCACTTCCTCTCCTGGGTTATCATCGGTGGATTGGCTTACCAGTTGTTTAGTTTGAACAACGGTGTGATCAACGCCCTTCTCACCAACTTGGGTGCAAGCCCGATTCCGTTTATACAGGATGATACCTGGTGGTTGATTACATATCTGTTTATCAGCGCATGGCAGTCAATGGGATGGGGAACCATCATCTACTTAGCTGCGATTACCAGCGTCAATACAGAGCTTTACGAAGCTGCGAGAGTTGACGGCGCGGGCCGCTGGAAACAGTGTGTACATGTTACATTCCCTTGTATCCGCAGCACGATTGTGACATTGCTGATTATGAATCTTGGAAAAGTTATGCAGGGTTCGTTCGAGCAGATCTATGCATTGATGAATGCAAAGGCAACCAAGTATACGACGGTTATCCCCGTATTGGTTTATCGTTGGGGTATTGAAGGCGGAAAGTTCAGCAGGGCGACTGCACTTGGACTGTTCCAGTCCGTCATCGGATTGTTCCTGGTATTAGTTTCCGACTTTATATCTAAGAAGCTCGGCGAAGAAGGCTTGATTTAAGAAAAGGGGTGGAATAATGAGCAATAATAGCAGTGCTGTAGCAGCTCCGAAAAAAGTTTGGACCGCTGCCAGAAAAAAGGACTTGTTTTTTGACACATTATTTATTATAATACTGACGTTGGTAAGTTTTATGTGTCTGTTTCCATTCATTCATGTGTTTTCTAAATCCATCAGTGAAGAGGCTTACGTTATAGCCAACAAGGTAGTGATGCTGCCAAAAGGATTTAGTCTGAATGCGTATGAGAAGATATTTGCTGACAAATCAATTTTAAGAAGTATGTGGGTTACGATTGTGGTGACGGTAACGTTTACCATTATCGGTATGTTCCTTACCGTATGTGCTGCCTATGCACTGAGCCGTAAGGAATTAAAAGGAAGGACCCTGATGTCTTTCCTCATCATGTGTACGATGTACTTCGTGGCTGGTACGATTCCAGAC
>CANONN010000067.1 GCA_947567625.1 uncultured Roseburia sp.
GGACAGTAAAACAGATTATGGAGGAACTTATCAATATGACCGATTTCGTCCCGACGATGAAAACGCTCGGCGGAAAAGACCAGTAAAACCAGGGCAAACCTTCCATTTCAGGTGATGCCTATTGTGAAAAATCCCCGTATATCCCCCACGGATTTTGTACGATACAGCACCAGAAAGCACATATGAGGGCGAAAAGGGAATGAAATTGTTACAGAACGCACGAATTTGTTTGAGCCGAATGTCTATGTTACGGTATGTGTTGAAATAGCAGGACAAGTATGTCCGCATAAGCTGTCTGCCGCTGTAAAGCAGGCATTTAAAGCAAACGAGGCGACTATGTCAAAAATCGTGCTAAAACACGGTTTGGCATATTATAAAAAAATGCCTGTATCAGGCTGCAAAATAGAGATCGAGTATAAAAACAAAAACTGGATAGAGCTCGTATATCAAAACGAAAAAATTCCGTTTGCGATTGACAAAGGAGAATTAGTCAGAGTTTTTATCATGCCCTTGGCGGACAAAACGCAGATCATAATTATGGCGCATCATTTAGCGGGCGATGGCAAATCCATAATATATTTTGTCAAGGATATTATGAATGCTTTATCAGATATTCCGCTTACCTACAAACCGCTTACATTGCTTGAACGAGATTTGCCGCAAAAGGGGTTGTCTGTATCGGCAAAATTATATGCCCGTTACTGTAACTATAAATGGAATAACCGTTTTTTTTTGCGTGGCGGGATTATTATGATTTGCACCATAAGTATTGGGGAACGGTTTCATCCAATATACATTATAAAACATTGTCTGCGGAAGAAACACAAAAAATAATAGAACATGCAAAACAAATTGGATGTTCCGTCAATAGTTATATTGTGACGCTGTTTTTGCAAAAATACTCAAACCTGTCTAAAGTGGGAATACCTGTGAGCATACGGCAGGATAAAAACGAGGCGATGTCAAACCTTACTTCCGGTATCTATATCAATTATAAGTATGATGTTAAAAAAACTTTTGCACAAAATGCGATGCAGGTGCATCAAAGAATAACAAGCAAATTAAAGCGGAATAAGGTATTTGTATTGCAATTTCTTGCCCGGATGCCGATGACGTTGATAGACGCCGTATTGTTGCATACCTATGGTTCCTGCGGCGAACGCTTGGCGGAAGAAACTGCGAAAGTCATGGGTTACTCCGGGAAAAATGCAAAAGATATCGGTATCAGTAACTTGACAGTGATTGACATACCTACATCTTACGGAAATTATAAAATTAATAATATTATTTTTGTCCCTCCTGCGGTTTCCTATTCCCATAATATATTTGGAGTTTCAACCGTGAATGAAAGAATGACTATTTCATATCACGATATATCAAAAATATAATAACAACCGTTGTGCTTTTCACAATGGAGGCTGAAACGACAGGCTTTTTGTGCGATATGAAACCCGCCGTGTACCGATGATTGGTATACGGCGGGTTTTATCATTAGCTGGGATTATCTTTTATAACGATATTTTTGAAAACTTTTTTGTCACGTCAGCCTTTCGCGCGGAAACGGAAAACACCTTTCGCGTCCCCCTCAAGCTTGCAGAAACGGAAAACACTTTTAGAGTTCTCTTCATGCATAGTGATTTCCCTATAATTTCTACTGCCGGTTGCGTAAATGTACGGTGAACGATATAGAAAGTAAGCGGGGTTTTGAGTATTGTAAGAGTATCAACCAATCAGGAGGAAAAAGCGATGAATTTTTCGGAAAAACTATTAACCTTGCGGAAAGCCAATAACCTGACACAGGAACAACTTGCGGAGCGGCTTGACGTTTCCAGACAATCCATTTCAAAATGGGAGAGCGGTCAGGCAACTCCCGAACTGGAAAAAATAGTAGCGCTCAGCGCAATTTTTGACGTCACAACCGACTATTTATTGAAATCATCGGAAATAGACGAATTGTCGGTGAAAACGGAGATCTTGGAAAGACAACAGCAGATGATGCTTGTAAGAGAACAAAAACAGCGGAAGATATTTTCATGCGTTCTGTATTCGTTGGCGGTCTATTTCATATTTTTGGCCGTGTATGCCATCGGTCATTATTATTTAGAGATATGGAATCCGTCCGTGATCTTTTCAGAATTTTTAATTGCCACCGCAGCCGTGATCTTGATCTGGGTCAGGACATGGAATAAAAAACCGTAAGCAAGGCGTATGTTGTCTACGGCGTCAGTCATAGAGGCAACAATACGGCGCTGTTTTCCTTAGCTGCGCAACAAAAGTGGGAAAAAGTGGAAAAGTTGCGCAAAACCCTCGATAATTTAGCTGATTTGCACAAAAAAACGGAAAGGGAACTGGCGTAATTGTCAATTGAACTCAAAACTAAATGCTTATATAATAATAGTCAAGAACAATCGGTTGCGCAACAGTTGCACAAACAAATGCGAGGGAGGTATAGGAATGAGAGGGAAAAGAGCAAAACGGTTTCTTTCGTTTCTGATGGCGTTCATGATGGTTTTTACAGTCCTTAGCGATGCGGGATTGGCCGTATACGGCGCACAGCAGGAGACGATGGAAAGCATCGTTTACTTGGATGACATGGAAGCGGAAGCGGACGGCTGGAACGTGGCTTGGAGCAGCGAGACGGTCAACGCCACGGCGGAGCGCAAGGTGGACGCCACTGCGGGAAACGAAACTAATATTTGGAATTTCTGGTCCGAGGCGGCACAGAAGCTGACGGTGAGCAGAGAGATCCATGTGAAAGCCGGAGATTATAAAGTTTCGGTCGAGACATTGGGCGGCAAGTTTGCCGGGACGATCGCTCTGGTAGCCGGAGAGAATGGCGTGTCCAAAGAATTGCAAGTCGGAGCGTGGGGAAACGCGTTTCCTGTGACAGTTACCGATCCGCTTTCGGTGACGGAGGATACGGCGGTTACGATTACCATAACTCTGGATATGGAAGACGGTGGCTGGGCATATTTTGACAATATCGCCTTGACAGAGATTTACAGTATCAATGATGCGGACAGGGAGATCATGGCGCTTTCAGAAAGATTGTCGGCTTCCATGCGGCAGCTGGTAAAAAAAGAAGATGCGGATAAAATTGCGGAGCATACGGGGATCAGTGTGGAAAAGATCGACGGTTTGAACGAGGATTTTATTAAAGGTGTCGATGTTTCTTCTTATATTTCACTGATCAACAGTGGCGTAACGTTCCGGGATTGGGAGGGCAATATTCTCGACCGTCAGGGATTCTTTGATTTGCTGCGCGCGGCCGGTATTAACTATATCCGAGTGCGTGTGTGGAACGATCCTTTTGATGCAAACGGCAATGGTTACGGCGGCGGTAACAATGATATTGATACCGCACTGGAAATCGGTAAGCTGGCAACCGAGGCGGGCATGAAACTGCTGGTGGATTTCCACTACTCCGATTTCTGGGCAGATCCGGGAAAGCAGCAGGTGCCAAAGGCGTGGACCGGATACACGGTAGATCAGAAAGTCACTGCCATTCAAACTTATACAAAAGAGAGCCTGACAAAACTCTTGGAGGCCGGTGTGGACGTCGGAATGGTGCAGGTGGGCAATGAGACAACCAACAGCATCTGCGGCGAATCTGACTGGACCAACATGTGCAAGCTTTTTAGCGCCGGAAGCAGTGCGGTGAGAGCGGCAGCGGCGGAATTTGACAAAGATATTCTGGTGGCAATCCATTTTACCAATCCAGAGCGAAGCGGCAGTTATGCCTCCAAGGCAAAAACTCTGGCGAACAACAATGTGGATTATGACGTGTTTGCGTCATCCTGGTATCCATACTGGCACGGAACGCTGGAGAATTTGACCTCTGTGTTAAAGAATGTGGCGGACACATACAACAAAAAAGTGATGGTTGCCGAGACTTCCTGGGCCTATACCTTGCAGGATGGCGACGGTCATGATAATACCGTGCGCAATAATAATAACGACAAGAATCCGGCCTATGAATTTTCCGTACAGGGGCAGGCGGATGAAGTCAGAAGTGTGGCGGAAGCCGTACACAAAGTAGGAGCAGCCGGTATCGGCGTGATGTACTGGGAGGCAGCGTGGATTCCGGTACAGGTTTATGATGCCAATGCGGCGAATGCGGCGGAGGTTCTTGCGGCCAACAAGGCAATGTGGGAAAAATACGGCTCCGGCTGGGCATCGAGCTATGCGAGTGAGTACGACGCAGAAGATGCCGGAAAATGGTTTGGCGGTTCGGCGGTAGACAATCAGGCGTTGTTTGATTTCAACGGAAATCCGTTGGCATCTTTGAATGTGTTTAAGTATATTCACACAGGAGCTGCTGTGGGTGATGATAAGCCGGCAGTTCTGGTGTCCGTGGCGGCGCCGGAAGCGGTGGAGGCGGAGAGTGTATCCGCAATTGCATTTCCTGAGAAATTGAACGCAACATTTGATGACGGGACGACAAAACAGCTTCCGGTCACATGGGACAAAGACAATTTTGCGTTTGACAGTGCCACAGGCGCCCGCATTTACACCGGAACGGTGACAAACGCGGAGGTGACACTTACGGTCAAGTTCACCGTAACGGTTTTGCCGGAGAATATTCTTGTAAACAATGGATTTGAGAGCGGCAAAGAGAACTGGACGATCAGCGGAACAGGGATTGACAATAAGTTGACAGAGGATCCGAGAACAGGCAAGCAGTCGCTTCATTTCCACGATGGTTCCGTGGCGATAGACTTTACCGTGGCGCAGGAGGTGACTGCAAAGGAGAGCGGCGTCTATGCGGGAAGCATCTGGCTGCAGGGGGGTGCCTGCGGCGACGATCATACGGTAACGTATACAATTAAAAATGAAACTACGGGTGCTGCCAAATCGGGCACGGCTACACTTGTCGGTTGGGCAGTATGGCAGCAGGCAAAAGCAGAAGGACTTCAGGCGACTGCCGGTGATAAACTGACCGTGACACTGCATGTGACCGCGGATATAGGCGGCTGGGGAACGATAGATGACGCGTCATTGTACTGTGCAAAGCCGGGGACGGTAGAGAATAATTCCGAGACCGGAGGCGATAGCAATACCGAGAGCAGCGAGAGTAACAGCGAAACCGGAGACGATAACAATACGGAAAGCAGCAGCGAAAGCAATACCGAGACCAATAAACCGGATGTCAGTGGCGGAGAGGGCAGCAACACCGAGAGTAACAGCGAAAGCAATTCTGAAACCGGCACACCCGACGTCACCAATGGGGAAGGAGCGGGCAGCAAGGCAGGAACGAAAGCGGACAGTGCCGATTATGTGCGCGTTTCCGGTACGGATATGAAACAGGATGAAGCCGGCGCAGTACCGGCGGAAGCCACAATCAGAAATCTGAAAGCCGTTATTGTGCAGGCTGAAGCGTTGTCGGAGGCGGACTATACGGCGGCAAGCTGGATTGGATTCTGGCATAATCTTACAGCGGCAAAAGAGATTGTTAATCTATACGGAAGAGAAGAAGAGGCAGAAAAATTTGCAGGACTGAAAACAGAGCAGTTGGAGATCGTGAAAGCGCAGGGAACCGCTGACGATTCGGATGCGGTAAAGGACTTAATTGCCAAAGCGGTCCAGGCAATCGAAGCGTTGGAGTTCTCATATGATCAGACCTATGAGCAGAACGAGGCAGCGATCAAGGATATTGTAGAAAAGCTGATCGCTGATGTCGAAGCGCAGAGGAGACAGGACGATGCGACGGGCAGCAGTGAAAGCCAGACCGTGGAGAGTTCTCAGAGCCAGATAACAGGAAATTCCCAACCGGGAAGTTCACAGCCGGGAAATTCTGAAGCAGGAAGTTCACAGCCGGGAAATTCTGAAACAGGAAGTTCACAGCCGGGAAATTCGCAGACGGGCAGCAGTCAGACAGGAACAAGTCAGGCACCGTCAGCGCAGAAGGTCGGTTACAAATTTACGGCATCCAAGAACAATTATAAGGTCACCAAGAGCGGCAGCGCACCGACCGTTGAATTTGTCGGTACAAAGAATACGGGCAAGACCATCAAGATTCCAGATACCGTGAAAGACAAAAACAACGTAGTCTATAAAGTAACGACAATCGGCAAGAATGCGTTGAAGGGAAACAGGAAAGTGACAAACATCACGGTTGGTAAGAACGTGGTCACGATCAAAGACAATGCATTTGCAAATTGTCAGAAGCTTACCAAAGTGAATATCAACAGCACGGCACTGACAAAGATTGGCAAGACAGTATTTAGCAGTGACAAGAAGCTTGCAACGATCACCATTAAGAGTACGAAATTAAAGTCAGTGGGCAAGAACGCGCTCAAAGGCACGAAAAAGAATATTCAAATCAAGGTGCCGAAAAAGAAAGTGGCGGACTACAAGAATAAGTTCAAAAACAAAGGGCAGAAGGACTTTAAGGTGAAGAAGTAGGCTTTGCCAGGAAAAGTAAAAGGTAAGTAAAAATTTTTCAGTGATTTGTTCCCCCATACTCAAAAGAGCATGGGGGAATTTTTGTCGATCCATTGATGGGACAATAAGAATCCACTTTTTTTAAAATCAGCGTTAATATCTGTCTCAAATATGCCGATAAAAGTGATAAGGTTATATCTACGAAAAGATAGGACGGCCTGAATGAACTCTAAGGAGAGGTGCATATGTGCAAAGAAGTGTGGAAAAAGATTTTAGCAGTAGTGGTGACCTTATGCCTTGTCATCGTTATGGTGCAGCTGCCGACAGAATCGCTGCGCGCGAACTCTGTCAGGAGTTTTCATCTGTACCAGTATGGGGGCGATGTGTCGGCTGGGCTGGCAGAAACAACGACGGCCGCCGCAGTCTTTATGACAGGGATGAACGAACAGAGGGAGAAAGAGATCTTTGAGGGCGTTTCTTTTGATGTTCATTTAGGCGATTATGCGGGGGAGGATACGGCGGCGACCGTCTCTTTGTATACGAGCCCGACACCGGGCGACCCGGCCAGCGGATGCTATGTGGGAAGCGAGCGGATGGAGCATCTTGTCGAGGGGACCAACCGCGTGTCTTTTGAGCAGTATGATTTAGAGCTGGCGAGAGGCGAATGTTTTTCGATCGTTGTGTCTTTGACCGGAGCGGATATAGAATTTTACACCGATGTGTTCGAGGGAACCCAGAGGACGTTTGCGTTCAACGGAGAGGGCGCTTGGGATGATCTCGGCGACCGCGGCGTGTGCGCCGTCATTCGCGGCATCACATATGATAAAGTGGAAGAGCAGAATTTATTCCAGCGGATGTCTGCCGTTTTATCACCTACGGAAAACTTAGAGCGGGACGTAGACAGGGATTCGATGTGGGCGGACGAATTTGCCGGCCTTAGCGACGTATCCCCAGACAATGGTCAGCCGAGCGAACCGGAGCCGCCACAGATCAAGGATATTGCCTTGGCGACCGTAATTCTGGTAAACGGAAGAAACTATATGCACACGGGCCTTCCGATCGAGCCTGAAATCGAAGTTTGGGACGGTGAGACGAAGCTTACGCAGGGAATGGATTACACGGTTTCCTACTCGGAAGATCACACTTCGGTAGGTCCGGCATCTTTGACTGTGACAGGAATCAACGAGTATATCGGATCGCAGTTGGTTGCGTTTGAGATTTTGCCGCCGAGCGTTTCTATTGATGATGTGACTATTGCGGATATTCCAGATCAGATGTTCACCGGAAACGGTGTATTTCCTTTGGTGGAAGTCGTCTATACGAACCAGGACGGCGTCAGCGTCACATTGACAAAAGAGGCGGATTATACATTGACTTATGAGAACAACGTCGCGGTCGGTACGGCGCGTGCGATTATCAACGGCAGGGGGCTTTATTCGGGAACAAAGATAAAGGAGTTCCGTATCCTTCCGCATCCGATTTTATCGGATGATGTCTATGTGCCGTATATCCCGGAGCAGGCATATACGGGAGGCGTGGTTACACCGCCCATTCAGCTGGTGTTTGCCGATCAGGTTTTGGTGGAGGGAACCGACTATTTGGTCACTTACACCGACAATGTGGAGGTTGGCACCGCGAATGTCATTATCCGCGGTATTGGCAATTTTAGCGGAAGCATGACTTTAAATTTTGAAATTATTTCCAACAGTATGGCAGACGCCAAGATAGAAGGGCTGGAAGAGTCCTATTCCTATACGGGGGCTCAGATCTGTCCGACCGGATTTTTGGTATCCATTGCCGACCGCGTGCTGAAAGAGGGGACGGATTATACCGTTTCCTACGGGGCAAACAAGGATGTGGGTACGGGCACTGTGATCGTGACCGGCATGGGATTCTACAAAAACAACACAGCGGAAGCGACCTTTAAGATTGTCAGAAAAGATCTGAGTGATGCGGATATCACAGTTGACGGCTTTGTTGACAGTTTTGTATACACGGGCGAGGCGATCGAGCAGCAGATTTCCGTCAGCCATGGCGTGAAAAAATTGCAGCCCGATACCGACTATGTGGTACATTATGTCAATAATACGACGGTGGGAACAGCGGTCATGACGCTCACGGGAACCGGCAACTATACCGGACAGCTTCAGCTCAGCTACGCCATCTACAAGGTGGCGGCCATTGATTCTGAGGTGAAGGTTGACAATATGTCGTCTGTTTATTCTTACACAGGCGAGGAGATCAGACCACAGCCCCAATTGACCCGCGGCGGCCTTGACCTGATAGAAGGCATGGATTACGATCTGCAATTCGAGAATAATATAGCCGCAGGCGTCGCGACCTTAAGAATTGTGGGCAGAGAGAATTGCCCGGGTGTCAAGGAGATCAATTTTACGATCATTAAGAGGAGTATTCACCTGACGAACGCCGGCAGCATTGGCACGCAGGTATACACCGGAAAAGATATAGAACCAGGAATTACCGTTTCTGATAACGGAAAAGCTCTTGCCATGGGAGTGGATTATATTGTAAACTATAAGATGAACCGGGAACCTGGAACCGGTGTTGCAGTTATCAAAGGCGTGGGCAACTATACGTCGGCGCGGGAGGTGCGGTTTGACATTCGGCCCGGCGCAGTGATGACGGCCGGTCTTAGTTCTTCATCTAAGAACAGCGTGACCATAACCTGGAGCGGAACCGGTGTCGTAACGGGATATGAGATCTACCGCGCCGGCACAGACGGAAACTACCAGCGGATCGCCAGACAGAAAGGCACGAATTATACAGACAAGAATTTGACTAGCGGAACTGCCTACTATTATAAAGTGCGTGCATATTTCGTTACTGCGAGTGATACATACTACGGCAGTTTTTCGCCGGTGGTGGCGAGCGCTAATTAGGCAGGAAAGGGAATATCGTATTCAAGTATGGCAAGAAGGTATAAGATAGGAAAGTTTGAATTTGACTCATATGAAGAGTATGCCCGTGGAATGGCCGATGTAAAAAAAATTGATAAGATTACACACTCTGTCGATATTTACGACCCCGACACGGCACTTCGCCTCTATCAGAACATTCGTGCCAAAAAGATACGGTTTTACAGCAAAATAGGAAGACAGTTTTTTATTGACATTGCAGATATTGTCGCGGACAGTACGCAGACTATCATGGATGAACAGGAGATCACACAGATACCGGCAAAAGCGGATTACAGCAAGCAGATACTGGGTGCAGTGTGTTTGCTAGCCGCGATTGCCTGTTTTGTGTGGTATTTTTGGTCTGATTACACCAACCGCAGAGGCAATCAGGTCAACGATTATCTGAAAGAGCTCAGGGATTCTCCACAGCAGACGGTAGAAATGGTCAGCAACGATTCCTTTTTTCTACAGGATGCGCCGGAGCTGGCGGCTGCAGCTCAGGATGTTTACGCGGAGCCGGGTGTATCACAGCCGGAACAAAAGTCCATTTTAATGGAGTTTACTTCGATCTTGCAGCAAAATCCCAATTTTGCCGGATGGATTACCATTGAGGGAACCAAGATCGACAATCCGATCGTTTTGACAAGAGACGGCAGTGATTTTTATTTGAACCACAATTTTAACGGGGAGGAAGATATCAACGGAACGCTTTTCATGGATCCGCGCTGCCATATGGCGGACCGCAGTACCAATCTGATTATATACGGTCATAATATGAAGAGCGGACAGATGTTCGGCGATTTAAAAAAATATTTGCAGGAAGACTTTTTTTTATCGCACAAACAGATTATATTTGATACAATATATGAGAAAGGTGTCTACGAGATTTTTGCAGTATGCTTAGGGGAAGTACATTATAGGGACGAAAATATTTTTCGCTACTATAATTTTATACAGGCGAACACACAGGAGGAATATCAGGCGTTTTTGGACAATATCAGGGAGTTGTCGGTTTTTATGTCAGAAGAACTTCCAAATTATGAAGATGACCTCTTGACATTATCCACCTGTAATAATTATACTGAAGATGGTAGGCTGTTTCTGGTGGCAAAAAAGATACAGTAAGCTTGGAAAGGTATGGATACGGGTATGAAAAATCGAATCAAAAGAAGAGTTGGGCTTGTTCTTGTTATTGCGATGTTGATCGTTATGATCTATCCGGGTGAATCCGGCTCGGCATCTGAGGAAAGCAACGGCTTTTTTATAGAGGATAACGTGATTAAGGATTATGTGGGCGCGGAGAATGCAATCGTGATACCCGATGGTATCGTTGCGATCGGCGATTCTGCTTTTCAGGGGAAAACAATCACTTCAGTTTCCATTCCGGCGAGCGTCACCAGCATCGGAGCCTATGCGTTTGCCAACTGTTCGGCGCTCTCAAGTGTGACGGTTCCGTCTACGGTAGCTTCCGTAGGCCCCGGGGCGTTTAACGGCTGTACCAGTCTTGGCAGCGTTAGCTGGGAGACCAATGCGGGAATCGGTGACAATACATTTGCAGACTGCCGCGGGCTTAGCAGTGTATCGATATCTGCGGGCATGACTTCGATTGGCTCAGAGGCATTCAAAAACTGCGAGTCAATTTCGGCGATCGTGATACCGCCGGCGACCAGTTCCATCGCGTCAAACGCATTTGACGGGTGTACGCAGATGACAGCGATTGATGCCACCGGCAACCCTTTTTATATGACATATGACGGCGCGCTTTACACGACCGGCGGAGTGGCGCTTGTGCGCTGTCCGCAGGGAAAGACGAGTATTACGTTACATGACAATGTGCAGTCGATTGAGACGAACGCTTTTTATGGCTGTAAGCTGGGGACACTTTCGTTTCCGGGCGGATTATCGACCGTGAAACTAAACGGCCTGACAGGCAGCGAGATTCAGACGCTGGTTTTGACCGCTGCTGTCACAGTGTTTGAACCGCAGGCATTTACGGTACATTCCATCATTGTACCGGCAGCTTCCCCGGTCAGCGGCAGTTTAAAACAGGAGTACGGTGAGATTGTCACGATTGAGGGCGGAGAACCGACTCCACCGCCGACGGAGACCCCGCCGCCTTCGACAGAGACGGAGACACCGGAACCTTCGACAGAGACGCCGACCCCGCCGACGGAAAAACCGCCGAAACCGACGGAGACACCGAGTACTCAGACCCCACCGCCGGCTACGGAGACGCCGACCCCGCCGCCTACAACACCGACGCCGACGCCTCCGCCTACACCGACGCCGACGCCGAGTACCCAGGAGCCATCCACGCAGAGGCCGTCGGGAGGTTCGGGACAAAAGGGCAGCGGCGGCAGTTCTTCCGGCACTAACGGAAGCACCACAAAGACGACCAAGACATATACCACAGGTATTCCTTATATAGCGGGAAGTAAAGAGATTTCGGGCTGGGAAAAGATTCTCAACTCCATCTCGGACTATGACGATAATGACGATCTTCATATCATCATGAACGGTGCGACACTGGTACCCAAAGAGATTTTAAATACGGTATTTCAGAAAAAGCTTTCCCTGGTACTTGACATGGGAAATGGCATAACATGGAGCCTGGATGGTGACGATATCACGGCCTCGATGATCAAGGATACGGATTTTGGCGTTGTTTTGGGCAACGGCAATGTCCCGACATCCTTACAGGACGAGGTGGCCGATGGCAACTGTTCGATTCAGATGGTCTTAAGCGGCAACGGAGTATTTGGTTTTACCGCCACACTCAAGATCAATCTGGGCCGCTCGACAGCGGGACACAACGGTGCGCTTTATTACTATAATAAAGAAGACAATAAGATGGAACATATTGATCAGAACATGATCAAGGATAACGGCGATATCAGCTTCCAGTTTACACATGCATCCGATTATGTGATTGTTGTGGAGGGGCTTGCGGCTACCGAAAATGAAATGATGATTCTAAATGCCCACATCAAGGATGATACGCCGACAACGGGACAGGGCCTGAATGCAAAATATATTCTTTGCCTTGGAGTACTTTTGCTGGGGATTTATATGATTCTCACCAGCCGCGGGAAAGAGGCGGCCCGCAGACGGGTGGCATGATTTGATTGACAGGCTGGCTGCTGTGAGGATATCTTGCCGAATCATCGTGTGAAACGTTAGAAAAGATAAGCCGCTGGCATCCATGCAGTATCGGTGATTGTAACAGCGAGAGTATGAAATAGATTTTGTATAATTTAACAAAATATGGAAAGAATAAGAGAGGCTGACAGTTGCCTCTCTTATTTTTCCTATGAAAACTCTTGACAAAGCAGAAATTTGTTATTATACTGACCTAGTGTGCATAAGTAGGTATGCACGATAAAATTAACAGGAGGTGAAAATAATGCCAACATTTAACCAGTTAGTTAGAAAGGGACGTCAGACATCTGTTAAGAAGTCTACAGCACCTGCACTTCAGAAAGGTTACAATTCTTTGCAGAAGAGACCGACAGATACCTCTTCTCCGCAGAAGAGAGGTGTCTGCACCGCAGTGAAGACAGCTACTCCGAAAAAACCTAACTCAGCTCTTAGAAAGATTGCCAGAGTACGTCTTTCTAACGGTATCGAGGTGACAAGCTATATCCCGGGCGAGGGACATAACTTACAGGAGCATAGCGTTGTTCTGATTCGTGGCGGACGTGTTAAGGATTTACCGGGTACCAGATATCATATCATCCGCGGTACGCTTGATACGGCCGGAGTTGCAAACAGGAAACAGGCTCGTTCCAAATACGGCGCTAAGAGACCAAAGGCTTCTAAGTAAGAGGAACCAATTGTATCACATAACAGAACTCTAGGTCAGTGTTGGGATTATTTCACATGAGATATATTTCCGCACGAACACGAAAGGGGAAATGCCGTCAGGCGTTTCGAGACAGTCGCTTGCGATTGTCTTACACATTGTGAGTACCGTTGAATTAATCGAAATGAAGATCACGGATGCGGCGTATGCTGTAAAATTGGCGGAATACCGCCGGGTCCAGTAAATGCAGGCGGCAGAGTCTGCATAGTAAATTATGATTAAGGAGGGAAGAACCGTGCCACGTAAAGGACATACTCAGAAAAGAGATGTATTAGCAGATCCTATGTACAATAATAAAGTGGTTACGAAGCTTATCAATAACATTATGTTAGACGGTAAGAAGGGCGTAGCGCAGAAGATTGTATACGGAGCTTTCAAAAGAGTGGAGGATAAGTTAGAGAAACCCGCTCTTGAAGTATTTGAGGGAGCTATGAATAATGTAATGCCTGTTCTCGAGGTAAAGGCGAGACGTATCGGCGGCGCTACCTATCAGGTGCCGATCGAGGTTAGACCGGACCGCAGGCAGACATTGGCGCTTCGCTGGTTGACGATGTTTTCTCGCAAGAGAGGCGAAAAGACCATGGAGGAGAAGCTCGCAAATGAGATTATGGATGCTTACAATAATACCGGAGCGTCTGTAAAGAGAAAAGAAGAGATGCACAAAATGGCAGAGGCAAACAAAGCTTTCGCGCATTATCGGTTCTAGCAATAATTATTGCGGCGAAGCTAAGCTTTCGTACAGTATGAGTTTCGGCAATAAAATGCTGCCGCGGGGCTTTGCTTTCGCGCATGATTGTTTTTTAAAATTAGGGAGGAAATACCTTGGCTGGAAGAGAATATCCATTAGAGAGAACCAGAAACATTGGTATTATGGCGCATATCGATGCAGGTAAAACTACATTGACAGAGCGTATCCTGTATTATACCGGTGTAAATTATAAGATTGGTGATACTCATGAGGGAACTGCAACCATGGACTGGATGGAGCAGGAGCAGGAAAGAGGTATCACGATTACGTCGGCAGCTACCACTTGCCATTGGACCTTGGAAGAGTTTGCAAAGCCAAAGGCGGGCGCTTTGGAACATCGTATCAACATCATTGATACTCCAGGACACGTTGACTTCACTGTAGAGGTAGAGCGTTCCCTGCGCGTATTGGATGGCGCTGTCGGTGTATTCTGTGCAAAGGGTGGTGTAGAGCCACAGTCAGAAAATGTGTGGCGTCAGGCCGACACATATAATGTACCCAGAATGGCATTCATTAACAAGATGGATATCCTGGGCGCAAACTTTTACGGAGCTGTAGATCAGATTCGTACTAGGTTGGGAAAAAATGCAATCATTCTTCAGTTGCCGATCGGCAAAGAGGATGATTTCAAAGGCATTATTGATTTATTTGAGATGAAAGCCTATATCTACAATGACGATAAGGGTGATGATATCACCGTTACCGATGATTTGGGAGATATGAAAGACGACGCTGAGCTTTATCACACCGAGCTGGTGGAGAAGATCAGCGAGTTAGATGATGATTTGATGATGATGTACCTCGAGGGAGAGGAGCCGACGGTAGAGCAGATGAAAGCAGTACTCAGAAAGGCGACCTGCGAGTGTACCGCTGTTCCTGTATGCTGCGGTTCTGCGTACAGAAACAAGGGCGTACAGAAGCTGATCGACGCTGTTTTAGAGTATATGCCCGCTCCGACCGACATTCCGGCTATCAAGGGTACGGATTTAGACGGCAACGAGGTTGAGAGACATTCTTCCGATGAAGAGCCGTTCTCTGCTCTGGCATTTAAGATCATGGCCGATCCGTTTGTCGGAAAACTCGCGTTCTTCCGCGTGTATTCCGGCACGATGAATTCCGGTTCTTATGTGCTGAATGCGACGAAGGATAAGAAAGAGCGTGTCGGACGTATTTTGCAGATGCATGCGAACAAGAGAGCGGAGCTGGATAAGGTGTATTCCGGTGATATCGCGGCAGCCGTAGGTTTTAAATTTACGACGACAGGTGATACGATCTGTGACGATCAGCATCCGGTAATCTTAGAGTCCATGGAATTCCCGGAGCCGGTTATCGAGCTGGCAATCGAGCCGAAGACGAAGGCCGGACAGGGCAAAATGGGCGAAGCGCTCGCAAAGCTTGCAGAGGAAGATCCTACGTTCCGTGCGCATACTGACCAGGAGACCGGCCAGACGATTATCGCAGGTATGGGTGAGCTCCACCTGGAGATTATCGTAGACCGTCTGCTTCGCGAGTTTAAGGTGGAAGCAAACGTCGGCGCGCCGCAGGTTGCTTACAAAGAGACTTTTACGAAGCCGGTGGATGTGGAGTATAAGTATGCAAAACAGTCCGGTGGTCGTGGACAGTACGGACATTGTAAGGTTAAATTTGAGCCGATGGATGCAAACGCAGAGGAGACATTCAAGTTTGAGTCTTCCGTTGTCGGCGGCGCTATTCCGAAAGAGTATATCCCGGCGATCGGGGAAGGTATTGAGGAAGCTGCACAGGCAGGTATCTTGGGAGGATTCCCGGTACTCGGTGTGCACGCCAACGTATACGACGGTTCTTACCATGAGGTCGATTCATCCGAGATGGCGTTCCACATTGCAGGTTCCATGGCCTTTAAAGAGGCGATGCACAAAGCCGGAGCGATCCTGCTTGAGCCGATCATGAAAGTCGAAGTGACGATGCCTGAGGAGTATATGGGCGACGTTATCGGTGATATCAATTCTCGCCGCGGTCGTATCGAAGGTATGGATGACCTGGGCGGCGGCAAGATTGTCCGCGCATTCGTTCCGCTGGCTGAAATGTTTGGTTATTCCACCGATTTGCGTTCCAAGACGCAGGGACGTGGTAACTATTCTATGTTCTTTGAGAAATATGAGCCGGTACCGAAGAATGTACAGGAGAAAGTTTTGGCAGATAAGACAAAATAACAGTTCCATGCTGTTGCGGATTTCCCATATTTTATGGGAAATCTGCCAAGAAATGGCTTGAAAAACGGTTGATTATTTTATATAATCAGAAGTAGCCGAGTTAATTTAAAAGAATCGCCGAGAAGGCGCAATTGAAGGAGGATATTCAAAATGGCAAAAGCTAAGTTTGAGAGAACGAAACCACATTGTAATATTGGTACCATTGGACACGTTGACCATGGTAAAACGACTTTAACAGCAGCAATCACGAAAGTACTGTCTGAGAGAGTAGCCGGCAACACCGCTACCGATTTCGAGAATATTGACAAAGCTCCGGAAGAGAGAGAGCGTGGTATCACGATTTCTACCGCACACGTTGAGTACGAGACAGACAAGAGACATTACGCACACGTTGACTGTCCGGGACATGCTGACTATGTAAAGAACATGATCACCGGTGCAGCACAGATGGACGGCGCTATTCTTGTAGTTGCTGCAACTGACGGTGTTATGGCGCAGACAAAAGAGCACATCCTGTTATCCCGTCAGGTAGGCGTACCTTATATCGTAGTATTCATGAACAAATGCGATATGGTTGACGATCCTGAGCTGCTTGAGTTAGTAGAGATGGAGATTACCGAGCAGTTAGAGGAGTACGGCTTCGAGGGATGCCCGATCATCAAGGGTTCCGCATTAAAAGCGCTCGAGGATCCGAGCAGCGAGTGGGGCGATAAGATCATGGAGTTAATGTCTACTGTTGACGAGTATATTCCGGATCCGCAGCGTGATACCGATAAGCCGTTCTTAATGCCTGTAGAGGACGTATTTACCATCACCGGTCGTGGTACCGTTGCTACCGGCCGTGTTGAGAGAGGATGCCTGCATTTATCTGACGAGTTAGAGATCCTGGGCGTGAAAGAGGATGTTCAGAAGACCGTTGTTACCGGTATCGAGATGTTCCGCAAGATGTTGGACGAGGCGCAGGCTGGCGATAACATCGGTGCATTACTTCGTGGTATTAACCGTGACCAGATCGTTCGTGGTCAGGTTCTTGCAAAACCGGGCAGCGTTACCTGCCATCGCAAATTTACCGCACAGGTTTATGTATTGACGAAAGACGAGGGTGGACGTCATACTCCGTTCTTCAACAACTATCGTCCGCAGTTCTACTTCAGAACAACAGACGTAACAGGTGTCTGCAACTTACCGAGCGGCACAGAGATGTGTATGCCTGGCGATAACATCGAGATGACAATCGAGCTGATTCATCCGGTTGCTATGGAGCAGGGTCTTACGTTTGCTATTCGTGAGGGTGGTAGAACTGTTGGATCTGGCAGGGTTGCTACTATCATTGAGTAATTGAAAATTCATTGAATTTATGGGACTTTCCGAGATTTCTCGGAGAGTCCTTTTTTCGATGTTTGATGGAATTGATAAGCCGTGATAACAGAATGATAACAAAAATTCGCTAATTTTGAAGA
>CANONN010000068.1 GCA_947567625.1 uncultured Roseburia sp.
CTATTGTCTCATATTTGTCAGGTTTGGTCTAGGTACATGCTATCCACCGTTTACGTCTATTATATAATCATTAATGAAGCCACCATAAATATACCATAATTTAGGTTCATTTACCATATATTTTCCCATAAATTGTTCAGCATATTTTCTATATACAGTTCCAGTAAATTTAATATCATATTGAAATTCATTATATGCAATAATATTTAAAATTTTACACAATGATACATTTATTTTTAAAATGTTTTCATATTTTTTCCATTTTGATATATCATTAACATCATAATAACAAAATCCGTATCTATCATAAAAAACATCCTTTTTTTTAATTTTAGTATAACCAATATAATTAAGTAAGTCAGTACTTCCTATAATTCCTGTTTTTTTTGAACTACCAGTTTTTATCACTTTTATATTAGGAATACAGGACAAATATAATGCAGCAATTGTTCCTATATTAGGTTTTTTTATGCCCGAACCACCTGAACCGGTTATTCCAATAACCATGTTATCTGATTTAATTTTAGCTTTATTAAACCGATTTAAAAAGTTAATGCACTCACTGAGTTCAATTTTTAGATCGCTATATTCTGACAAAATATCTATCAAATATTGAGTATTATCACACAAAATATTTTCATATACTATTTTTAAAAATTTTTTTGTTGTCATTTTTTATTCCCATTTAATCTAAGTATTTTATTGAGACATTTTTTATCTAAATTTACTTGTTATGCGAGACTGCTTTATTACGAGGGTTATGCACATGATAAAAAACATCACCACATAAGCGGTCTTATAGCTTGTTTGGGACAATAATACACCAAGTACTATAACGATAATTCCCTTAAAAAGACTCGAGACAAGACTGTTCATAGACAACATTGTACTTTTTACATCTTCTGAGGGGATGTTTTCCAAGATAATATTCTGCGCAATTAATCCCCAGCTTCCGAAACAGATTTGCTGTATACCAATTGCAAAAAATATGATCCAAAGGTTTTTCGCAAATGCAAAACATAAATACGAAATGGAAATCCCTATGATAAATAGACTAAATATGGTTTCCAATCGCATTTTGTTTATCAGTTTTTTGGAACTCTTTGCGCCGATTCCTCCCAAAAGCATAAAGGAAGCATATAGAATGCCGATATACTTTTCAGGAAAATCAAACTTATCCAATAATATTTGGTAATACTCAAAGTTAAAAATCAACAGAGAGGTAACCACTGCTGACAATAGTGTTATCCTCACTACAACAGCATTGCTGAATGTATACTGTAAAACACCAAATGTGTCCCGTAGATACTCCTGAACAAGATGCTTCTTTCCCGCTTTCGTTTCTGCTTCAGCTTTAATGTCTGGCATTGTGCAGATCACAGCAAAAACCACACAGCCCAGAAACGCTGTAAATCCAAAATTATATGTATGATTTATACTATATAATACACCGCTGAACAGAAAAAATCCGGCACTGATATAGCTTCCCCAATATTGAATTTTACCGGCAATGTCTACATACTGATCTTCTGTCTGTGCGTTGATATAATCGTGGAGATATCCTGCGTCGGCTCCGGAGATAAAGGATGAACTAAATGCCAGAATAACCTGTGTTAATATGAAACCTGCATAATTTGGCATAAGCACATAGATCCCTGCATGTAAAGCGAAAAGGACTGCCCCGATTGCCAACGATATTTTCTTACTGAATTTATCAGCGATGATGCCGGTCGGTAGCTCTGTCAGAGTCACTACAATCGAAAAAATTCCTTTTAAAGTCGCCACTTGCCCTTCGGAAACACCATGTTCTAACATATAAAACACTCGAATACTCGTAATCAGGCTCGTTGTCAATAAAGTCATTATGATAAAAAATTTAGTATAATTTTTTTGTTTCATAATACCCAATTACCTCTTTCATTATAGTTAATATTATTATTTCTTTTTTGAAATTGTTATCAACTTCCTCCATCGAAATTGTATTTAATTTTTTTATCATCTGATTATATACTTTTAAAGAAGGCCAATTAATAACATTATCGTTGACTCGTACCATATTTTCTTTGCGATTTGATATATATATTTTTAGTATAAATTTATTTTTTTGCCCGCATCCGTATATAACACAATTACCACAGTTAATATCAATTCTATTAATTATTAAATATATGTCTTCTAGCAATAACATTGTAAAATCAATAGCGTGGGGTAATCCGTGCACAAGTGCATTTTCACGGTCAACAATGGGAAACTGTATTTCTAGTAGATCCTGATTCAAAAATTTGTCTATACTCATATAACGTCTGTTATAAGCGACAATATATTTAATATTAGCTGTTTTTGCTAATATATGTATTTTATGTATATGATCCATTTCTAATGAAAGTGGCTTTTCTAAAATAACACTTTTTCGATAGCCATAATTTTTTATCAACATCTCAAAAATATTGTGTTTATTGCCTATGGGAACTGCTATAATAATAATGTCAAAATTATTAACATATTTTTGTAAATCATCAATCAGAATAAATTTCAAATTATATTCTTGGGCTAATGCTATAGTTTTTCCTGTTTCAGATGCCGAGCAAAGAAAAATTTCATTCTTAGAAAATAATAATAATCCTTCGCAAAATCTTCTTCCGCTGTGCCCGCCACCTATTATCAAAATCTTCATATCACACTAACTTTCCATAAAGCTTTTCATCAATTTAAGTTTCCATAAATCTATTTCCTCTGATGATAATGTGCTTGTTGAACATATTGAATGTCTTGTCCATTCATCAGATTCAAACCAGTATTTATTTGTCATTCTAATTCCATATTTTTCCGGATTATTATACAAATCTGTTCCAGGCATTGGTTTTAATTGATTAAAAGAAATTAGAGTAGGTCTTATTTGCTGAACAAATTTGCATGTATCTATAAGATCCTCTTCAGTATCTCCTGGATTTCCAACAATAAAGGATGTATGTACTTCAACATTATGCTTTCGCAATATGTTTAGTTTTTCTTCAATAAGATTTTTAGAAATATTTTTGTTAATAAATTTCGATGTTTTGGCACTTGTTGTCTCAATTCCAACAAAAATCCTGTATGCGCCGATTTCTTTCATTTTAACTATTTTTTCTTCTGTAATATCAATTATTCGCATATTCGATGTAAAGCGTATTTTTAAATCTCTTCTTTTGATTTCTTCATAAAATTGATTTAAACGTGCATCTGAATATGCAAACGTATCATCTGAAAAAAAGAATTGTGAAAATCCTAAATTTATTAGTTCCTCTATTTCATCACAAAATCTTGATATAGAAAAGATCCTAAATGGTGCAAGTTTCGTTTTATTACAGAAAAGGCATTTACCTGGACACCCTCGTGAGGATCTAACAATTGTTTCCATAGATCTGTTGTAGTATTTTTTTATCTCATATAATTTCCTATTTGGCATAGGTAACAAATCTAAATTCTGAATTGGAATAGAAGTAGAATTGATAATTATATCACCGCTCTTCTTATCCCTAAATCCTAAATTGTAAACCGTTGTTAGAGACTTTTTGCCTTCAAGTGCTTCAACAAAATCTATAATCATCAATTCATTTTCGAATCTTAATACATAATCTAATCCCTTATAGCGTTCAAGACATTCTTTTGGAAGAAAACTTGATATCTCCCCTCGTAAAGCAACTGGAATATCTGGATTAATTTTTTTGCATTTGTCTATTACTTGTATCGCCATACAATGATCTTGAATAATACTTTCAATAAGAATTAAATCAAATTTGTATTTGGGTAATAAGTTATCCAAATCACTAATAGAATAGTCATTAATTTTCATATCAAGTAATTCACAAATGTGTTCTTTCTTTCTTAGTACCTCAGAGATAATTGCTAATTCTAATGAAGGTAAAATAATATAAGATTTAACTCTATCTGGGTAATTAGGAATAATAAATAAAATATTCATAGTTTACCTCCTTAATTGCAAGAACAATGACTTATATAACACCGGTCTATAATATTATTTAAAGTATTTAAAGTAATATTACCAACTGGGGTTAACGCAAAATCACATTGATAGACATCACCGTTTGGTGCAATGTTAATGTTATATTGTTGATGGCAAGAACACATAGCTTCAAATTTCTTGTATTCATTATTTGAGATTTGGTTTTCATTCAACATTTTTTTGAACATTGGTATAAGAGATAAATCATGAACACGAATTCCTACTTTTGAATTTTGGTTTTCTGAAACTAATTTTTTGATTGAATTTGAATAGCAATCATAATCATGAAGTTTTATCAATTTTCCGCCTATTCTGCATCGTAACATACTAATGTAATTTATCTTTAAATCTTGTGCTAACTTATAAAGTTCACACATTTCATTGCAATTTCTATCAGTAATGGTACAAGCAATACCTGATATTATATCACTTTGAGCTAATAACTCTAATGCCTTTATTGCATGTGTCCAAGCACCTTTTTTTCTTCGATTATCGTCGTGTTTATGTGCGTCAATACTATCAATACTAACATAGACTTGTTTAATTCCAACATCTTTTATTTTTTTAATAATAGCATTGTCGGTAATTTCATATCCGTTGGTCATCAATACTTGACAGATACGTTTACCTGAAACATACTGGGCAACCTCGTAAAATTTATTTGTAACAAGTGGCTCCCCATATGTGTAAAATAGTACAGACAAACCATGTTGATATAACCAATCAATAATTTCGGCATAGTGATCATAAAAAACATCGTCATCTTGATTTCTTGTAACAAAACAATGCTGACAATTCATATTACATTTATAACTGACACCGATATGGGCTGTGTTAATCATAATATTGCAATCCTCCGTATGATCCATAATATACGTTTTATAATTATGGAAAAAGCAAAATTAATGCAGACTGATATGCAAAGTTTACAGAAAAATCAATGCATATCAGTCTTTTTACTTGTCAGTGCCCATTATGAGCATGACCGCCCTAAGATTAGACTAATTAATCTAGCAAAAACATAAAACAGGGCGAATTACAATGTTTGGTTTTATCCAAGTTTTCTTTTTCATAAAGCCTGGTCCTCCTTTACTTATATTTGTCCCATAAATATACAGGAATTGCTATATAAACATATTTTAGCAATCAATTATAATACCATTTTCCTTCAGCTGAAAAATTAAAGTCAAATAATCTTGCATGATTACATCTGTATCACCATCGTACTCATCACAGAGCTCATTATATATTTCTTTTAGAGAAATATTTTGTTTGATCCTTTTTAATATATATTCTGAAGTTTCGTTAAGTTCATACATATCGCCGGTTTCTTCATCATATACCAACATAGTGTTATCAACTTTTCTCGTTATAAAGCTTTTTGCAATACGGACTTTTTTATTAAAAAAATCATTATTCACGTTATTCCCTCCCTAATATAAACTAGATAATTTTATTTTACTACCTAATCCAAAAAACACCATGACTTTTCACTTGTAAAAATTCGACAATTTTTTACAAGTGAAAAGTCATGGTATCAATTTATTCTTTGGTCTATAATATGCTTTTGAAAAAAATTCATATGGAGGTTGTAATTATGGTACAAAAAATGAAATTATTTTTAAAAAAAATGACCGCTATTTTGTTATTGACCGTAACGCTTTCTGTGGTAATTGAAAATAACTCATTCGTCAAGGAATGGCCTATAGTTGAATGTCACCAGGAAACACCCGACTTGGGTTGTGCAGACTATAATAGTTAATCGCTCAAATTTACCGCATTAAAAATGGAATATGTACCTTGAAAAACTTGAGTTCCCATAGACTAAAAAACTTACAGGAATTTAGAATCAATACTTTAGCTTACAAGATCATATTTTAAAGCATCTTGAGCTGGTAGTAAATGTCGCCTGCTATTCACTTGTTTTTGGATAACTCAATTGTACCATAGACAAGCATTTTGTTCTATTTTATGTTAAAGTATTGATTTTTCAAGGTTCAATCCACCAAATGGTGTAGGAACCTTAAGTTAATCAATAATATCAATTTTTCTTTTTTCTCGGAGATATGTCTTATATATTTCCTTTTCTTTGTGAAAATAATAGAAGTCACTCATATAATATAGGATCTTTGACCACCAATCTAGTTCTTGATCAGATGCACCTTCTTTTTCTAATACTTTTAGAACATTATTTAAACAAAATGGAATTATGGAGGCTTTACCACATAATAACTCAAATTTGAGTACTGCTATGGATTTTTCACGATCTTTATGGTAATATGCATAATTATTTAACATAAGAACATAAGATCTGTACCTATATTCATTTTGCACTTTGCTATCGCACATTTTTTGCAAAGCACATTCAAAAATCTTATCTGCCTTTTCTATCTGGCCTGTTTCCCTTAACAAAAGGCAGTAATGATTAAGCATTAATACTTCATTTCTTGTTGGAATATGGTACAAAATTTCTTTTATAAGTTCTTGTATTTTTTCCAGTGCTGTTTGCACTGACAGTTCACCGATTCGGTCTGCTATTAAAATTTCATGAAATTCTATTACAGTTTTATTTTCTGCAATTGTCAGATCAAGGCATTGTTTCAATTTCTTTAGAGTTTCCCTGGCATTTGCATACCTATGTTGCATTAGCTGGATATCCATGTGTCTGCGCAGTTCCATCACCTCAAACGAATCTGTTACTACATACCCGCTGTACCTTCCTCTTTCCAGTCCAAGCTTATCGAGCATCTTTTCGAAAGTTTTTTTGTTTGGTGATACCCGTCCTGTCTCAAAGCGTGAAAGAGAGCTGGTATCCTGATAGATTCCGTCTGCAAATTCCTCTTGCGTTATGCCTTTCGCCTTTCGCTCGTCACGAATTCTTTCATAATCCAAATGGTATTCTATCTGAGAGCAATTGTGAAAGAGTGCATCTGTGGGATGCCATTCTTCTGCAAAAGACTTCCATAAAAAGCTTAGGGTATTATAATATTGTGTCCATTTGCTGCGCTCTGGTGATATGCCTATCCGTTTTTCGGCCTGTACCATTAAATTCAAAAGCGGTTGCATGAAATAAATCATCGTATTTCTGCGCAATTCCTCTATACTCTTTTCACAAAGTGTTATCACCTGAATATATTTTCCATTGTGGTAGGCAATCTGTGCACGTAACCACGTACACTTTGCAAAGATTTTGGCATGCTCCTCATCATCGGTAAAGTGAAGGTCTATATATCTCATGCAGTTTTTCAGATGCTGTTCTGACTGTAGTGGAATAGTGTTCTCAAGGTTTTGTTCAATCTGCACTTTTTTTACTGCGAGCAGATTCTCCATCTCAAATGTGGAAATCAGATATTGATCAATTGCTTCATATGTAAAATTTGGAAGCGTCTTGTTAATTGCCTGTTTCAGGTATTTTAACGTTTTTTCGTAATTCTTATCAATATGGTAATATATGCTGGCTTTCATGCGGTATTGGTACATTTGGTCTACATTTGTTCTATTGGGATAGTTCGTTAAGATTTGCATTGACAGCTCTCTTTTTCTCTTTAAGATAGCATTCTCTAACAAAGAGCGTATCCGTACCAAACGATACATTTCTGATTTTAACATTCGTTCAAGTTTGTCTGGCGTCTTTCCTGCGCGCTGAAGTAAAATATCTGTCATTAGCGGATCTGATTCACATAGATTTTTTTCTATTTGATAAAGCATCTGGGGTGAACATATACCAGCTGAAAGTTTTTTTCGCGTTATATACTTTTTCTCTTTTCGAGCCTGCTCAATTATGCTTCCGATTGTCGTATAACTCATCGATTTTCTCCTATATCCTGAATTTTACATTAAACCATAGTTTCCTGTAGTTTATTATGACTACATTCACTTTTTGTTGATTTTATGGGCTTTTTCTATATTAGGTTCTCTGTAGTCATAATTATTTTTATTTATACCTACATTGCCTAAAATTCAGTAAAATCAAGTTTTTTTGAGTAGTCATAATTTTTCATAGGGAACTACGGTTAAATTATAACGGGATTTTAAACCTTTGTAAATACTGTCATGATACAATTATTTGAGGAATTTAGGTTATATCTGTTTTCCTGTTTTGATATCAAAAGTTTGATAAGTGTGTATATGAAGTGGCAGATTGGTGCTGGATGCTGTGCTTTATCATGACGGCGGCAGGGAAATCGCGTCATGGGTGATTTTCTGGCAGGTCATGGTGACGATTCTGCTGTTTTGTATGAAGCTCATACAGATGGTTTATGACAGGATTCCGGAAAAGAAAACATATTTTGGCTATATTCTGATAGGGACTGCCCTTGCATTCAATGTCTCTTATATCGTGAGGATGTATAGTAGTTTTCCACAGTCCAAAGGTCTGCTGTGGGGGATGGTTCAGGATGTGTACGTGCTGGCGCATGCAGCTGCATTACTGATTGCTGTAGCAGTTACGGTGTACTGGTATCAGAAACGATATAAAGTCAATATGAAAACGAATGAGATAGCAAGGGGCACATATCTGCGCAATGCTATAAATATGACAGCAGTGTCATTTTGGCTGTTTGTATATCCACTGTACCTATTGTTTTTGAGCAAGTAGAAAATATCATGTTATATGCGCCGTACAATTATTATGTATGCAGCCAGATTAAGGGCAAGCGCGCCGGTCCATGCCGCTATTTCCGCATAAGCGGCCGCCTGAAACGCGATCCTGGGCAGAAGGAGGACAATGATCAGCACGCGCAGGACCATTTCCAGAATACCGGAACACATGGGGATCATGGGTTTACCCATGCCCTGCAAAGCGCTTCTGAAGATAAACAGAGCGTTCAGAGTAAAAAGCATACTGCCGCATATCCGCAAAAACTCAGATGCGAGTGCGATGGACTGCGGTCCGTTTAACATCAGGCCGGCAAGTGCCTCCGGCAGACATATCATGGCAGTGCCGCACAACGCATAGGAAAAAAGTCCGATGATCAGACCTGTGCGGACACATTCCCGAATGCGGAGATATTTTCTGGCACCAAAATTCTGACTTGTAAATGTCGATACAGCAAAACCTGCGGTCAGCGAGGGAAGCATAAACAGGTTGATGTACCTGTTGCAGACAGAGTATGCGGAAGTATACTCGACGCCGAGTGTGTTCACGTAGGATTGGGCGATGATACAGCCCGCTGCTGTGACGAAATTCATAAATGCCATTGGAATGCCGTTTTTCAAGAGCACAGGAGACAGCCGCAGGCTGCCCTTAAAGTCATCAGAAGTAAGGCTGAGACTTTCTGACCGATGGATTCGCAGGATGCAGATGAGCGTGGAGACGGCCTGCGAGAAGACCGTGGCGATCGCGGCACCTTCCACACCGGTATGCAATACAAAGATAAACAGACTGTCCAGCAGGATGTTCAGTGTCGATGAGACCACGATCGCAAGGAAAGGCGTTTTGCTGTCGCCCAGGGCCCGCAGGATGCAGGAACAGAGATTGTATGACATCGTGATGATAATTCCGCCGAATATAATGCAGCCATATAGGAGGCTGTCATGCAGGATCTGCTCTGATGTCCGCAGGGCAAGAAGCGCAGTTTTAAGAGTGGTTATGCTCAACACCGTGAGCAGTGCGGCGAGAAAGGCGGAAAGTTTGATGGACGCCGCTGCAGACTGGCGCAGGGCAGTATGGTTTTCGCTGCCACAGCATTGGGCAATGATCACGGAAAAGCCGTTTGCAATACCCTGCAGGAAACCGATGACAAGTAAAATCAGCACGGACATATTGCCGACTGCAGCAAGTGCGTCGTCGCCGAGACCTTTGCCAACGATGACTGTATCGGCAAACGTATAGATTTGCTGCAGCAGATTTGTAAGAAGCATAGGAAAAAAGAACCGGAGCAGAACGGCCGGCACTTTTCCTGTTGTCAGATTGCCTGTCTGTGTCATGTGACTACCTCCTTAGATCATTGCGCTTTTTTTGATTATGAAATAATATGGGGCTTTTTTATATCTGTTTTCTTGCTTTTATGTCGAAAAACTGATATTACTAGGATAGGGATGGTGATAAGATGAAAATGAGAAATGAACTCAACCGTCATCTGTATGTGCAAAAAACAAGTAATATTGAGAGACTTCCCTATAATGTGGAGCAGGGGCAGTATGCGGACATATGCAGCGGCGACATGGAGGCAGTTGAAAGGGGATTGTCTGTTATGGAGCAGCGGATATTCCTCCGGCAGCTTTCTGATGATCCCGCGAGAAATGCGCTGCTTCATCTGGTTATTGTAGCATCTGATACCGCGAAAGCCTGCGTTGACAGTGGGATGGGACATGATGAGGCATACACACTTGCTGATATTTATATCCGCAAAGCGGACAAGTGCAGGACTGAAAAAGAGCTTATTTGTCTGCTCAGGGAACTGCAGATGGATTTTGCGGAGCGTATGCGCGAAATAAGGAAACAGTCTGTGATCTCGCTCCATGTCAGAAAGTGTATTGACTACATCTATGAGCATCTTCAACAGGATTTGACGGTGAATGCACTGGCAGCCTACTGTGGGCTGAACCCCTCCTATTTATCCAGACTGTTTTTCAGGGAAACAGGTATTCATGTGAAGCAGTTTGTGCTGAACGCGAAGATTGATACTGCCCAAAATCTCCTGAAATACACGGATCTATCGTATCTGGATATCGCTATTTCTCTGGGGTTTTCCTCACAGAGTTTGTTCATTGCCACATTTCGGAAGATCAGTGGCACTACGCCAAAGAAGTATCGGGAGGGATGGTCTGTCTCAAATCAATGATTTTCAGGGAAAATATGACATACAGTTGACAGGTTTTCCGTGTTATAATTGCTATATACTGACCGAAGAGAATCCGTTTAGGAGCAGTTCGGGCGCAGTGGAAACTATTGTATCGTAAATAACATGGAGGAGGAAAATATGGCGTTTGATTACAAGAAAGAGTATAAGGAATTTTACATGCCAAAAAATAAACCAAGTATCGTTGAAGTGCCGGCAATGAACTACATCGCAGTCCGCGGGGCAGGCGATCCCAACATCGAGGGCGGCGAGTATAAGAAATCGATCGGGCTGCTGTATGCGGTCGCCTTTACGATCAAGATGAGCAGGAAGGGCAGTCATCAGATCGAGGGGTATTTTGATTATGTGGTTCCGCCGCTGGAGGGTTTCTGGTGGCAGGAGGGTGTTCAGGGAATCGATTATGCGCATAAGGAGACGTTTTGGTTTATATCCGTGATCAGACTGCCCGACTTTGTGACAAAGGACGATTTTGACTGGGCGGTCAGAGAGGCAGAAGCGAAAAAACAGGAGGATTTTTCCAAGGTAAAGTTTTGGACGTATCAGGAAGGTCTGTGTGTACAGTGTATGCATATCGGGCCTTATGACGATGAGCCGGAGACTGTCAGGCTGATGCATGATTTTATGACGGAACAGGGGTATCAGCTCGATATCAGTGACGAGAGGCTGCATCACGAGATCTATCTGAGCGATGCCAGACGGACGGCGCCCGAAAGATTAAAGACAGTGATCCGTCATCCGATTCGAAAAAATTGAGCTCATAAATTATTATCAAAAAATTTAACTATGCCGTCAATGACAGATCTGCATATTTGTGGTATCATACAGGTAGCGGGCAAATGGGAGTTCGAGTGATAAAGGGCATTTATGTATCTGTCTGGACGCAGCAAAGGCACCGCGATTTATCAAATTCTGAACACGGTGGTTTAATTTGCTTTTGTTGGGAACTGCACAGGGAGGGAAGAACAGTGATTGACAGACCGAAATATGACGCAAAATGGATTGGGCACAATTTGAAGCGGCTCCGACTGGCGAAAAAACTCACAGTGGACGAGGTGAGAAGATATCTTGGTGTGGGCTCCGTGCAGGCGGTCTACAAATATGAGGAGGGCAAGAGTTATCCGCCAGCGGATACGATGTTTGCACTCATGCAGCTCTATGAGGCGGATCTCTATGATATTCTGTGCGGGTGCGACCAGCGGCCATGCATCACTGAAATGGTGGTGACAAAAGCGCAGTGGCGGAGTCGGATGAGCAGATGCATTTATTTTTGCGGGATTTATGTCGGCAGGAGGGCAGGGTAGCCGCGAGGGAGAATGGAATGAGTACGCTAGAGAGAACAATTTCTATGATGAAGGAATTGCCGGAGACTGATTTGCTACAAATACAGGATTTGATTCGGAAGCTTTTTCCGGATCATCAATTTGAGATTGTAGATCATGCGGCTGGCAATGCTTTGAATTCCCTGTTAAGAAAGGATTTTATGGAAGAGACCGAAGCGTTACTGCTCACACAGGACTTAGCATTTACTGCTAAGTCCGTGAGAAAATGTAGTGGTTGCAAGTAAAAATCCATTTGCGCCACGAACGAAGTTCGTATTGCAATTTTTGCATGGATTTTTACCCGTTACTGGAACGGAGTGAACAGTAACATCGAAGCTGCTGAGCAGAAATATGTTTCGATAAATGCTTGACAATGAAGAACAGTTTCCTATATAATCAATGCTAAGAATTCTTAAAGAAATAACAGAGCAAATGCAGGGAAAAGAAATAGTACATGGGACTTGGATTTCAGAGAGAGGATGGAAGGAACTTACAGTTCTGTGGTGCGAATCCTTATGAAGAGTACATGGAAGGCGTCTTGGAGCAGCGGAGCGAACTTAGATTAAAAAACAGTAGTATCCGACGGAGATTCCACCGTTAAAGGAATGTGGTATAAGATTGTTGGAAATCCGTACCATGCAGAGCGCAGATTTGATATCTGAAATTAGGTGGAACCGCGGTCGTTTATTCGCCCTAAGTATATGTGAGTATACTTAGGGCTTTTTTAATGGAAAGGAAGAGGGTAACATGGAGAAAACAAGTTTTACAATGGAAGAAATGGTATCTTACTGCAACCAGTACGGCTTTATTTATCAGGGGAGCGAGATCTACGGAGGACTGGCAAACACATGGGACTACGGCCCGTTAGGGACGCGGCTGAAAAACCAGATCAAGGACGCCTGGAGATATTATTTTATACAGCAGCGGGAGAACAGCTATGAGCTGGACGCGGATATTCTGATGAATCCGCGGGTATGGGAGGCGAGCGGCCACCGCGCCGGTTTCACCGATCCCCTGTTGGACTGTAAGGAGTGCAAGACCAGACACCGTGCGGACAATCTGATACAGGAGTATGACAGTGCTGTCGATGTGGATGCAATGACGCAGGAGGAGATACTTGCGTATATCCGCGGGCAAAAGGTTCCGTGTCCGGTATGCGGAAAATCAGATTTTACGGATATCCGGCAGTTTAACCTGATGTTTGAGACACAGCGCGGCGCGACGAGTGACAGCGCGAGCACAATCTATCTGCGGCCGGAAAATGCGCAGGGTGAGTATGTCAACTATCTGAATGTCATGCGCTCCATGCGGGCAAAGCTACCGTTTAGTATCGGACAGATCGGAAAGGCATTTCGCAATGAGATCACGCCCAAGAATTTTACCTTCCGCACGATTGAGTTCGAACAGATGGAGTATCAGACCTTCTGCAAAGAAGGAGAGGACAGTTCCCTGTATCAGTATTTTAAAAATTATGGAAAAGCGTTCTTCGAATATCTGGGGCTGTCCCCGGAAAGGCTGCGGTTTCATGACCATGAGAAGCTTGCGCATTACGCGAAGGAGGCCTGCGACATAGAGTATCTGTTTCCATTTGGCTGGGGGGAGATCAACGGGACGCACAACCGCACTGACTTTGACCTGAGCCGTCATCAGGAGTATTCCGGAAAATCAATGGAATATTTTGATGAGGCGTCGCGCGAGAAGTATATACCATATATCATAGAATCCACATACGGACTTGACCGTATTGTGCTGGCGGTTTTATTTGAGGGCTTGCATGAAGAGCGCGTCAGTGAGAACGAGACAAGGGTGGTTCTGGGAATCAGACCATTTCTTGCCCCGGTTAAGGCAGTCATTTTGCCCCTGATCAAGAAAAGGCACGCTGAAAAAGCAATGGGAATCTACCGGAATCTGCGCGCACACTTTATGGTGCAGTATGACGAATCGGGAAGCATCGGCAAGCGCTACCGCCGCGCTGACGCCATCGGAGTGCCCGTTGCGGTCACCGTCGATGACGATACGCTGGAAAAAGGAACCGTCACGGTCAGGGACAGGGATACCATGCAGCAAAAAACGCTGTCGATTGAAGAGCTGGTTCCGTATTTGAGTGATGCAATGCGAGCCTGAAGATATTTTATAACCACAACGCCTCACTCAGAATCTTCTGTGCCCTGACATCCTCAAGGCACACCATCTTTACCAGCAGCCACGCCCGTTCCTCCTCCGTCATTTCAGTAATCTCTTGCGCCGCGCTGGAAGCCTGCAGGTTTTGAATCATCTCGCCCAGACACTCCTCCTTATATCTGGCGCTGTCTATGGTTTCCAGCCATGCCCGGCGCTTCTTTTCAAGCATTTCCAGCAAGGACTCCTTCGCTGTTTTTCCGTCGAGAATCATTTTGATTTCGTCGAGGGAAAAACCGAGTGCCTTTAATTCTAACAGCGCGTTTAACTGCTGTACCTGTTCCGCCGAATAATAGCGGTATCCGTTGGCAGCGTCTGTTTTCACCGGTTTTAAAATGCCTTTCTTTTCATACAGGCGGATTGCTTTTCTGGAAACTCCAAAGAAATCTGCGATTTCTCCGATCAGCATAAGGTCATCTTTCATAAGCGCCTCCTATTCTTCCAATGTATCATTGATTCTTTTGATGCAGACGGAATTTGCCTTCTGGTTGTTTATGCAGGATATGAGCATGAAGATTCCCGATAAAATGGAACCCCTGACCTGAAAACAATAAACGATATCCGAAAATGCCATCGTTCCATCATAAATCAGCCGATATCCTGTGAGCAGAATCACAAGATATCCCCCGATCCCGAATAAACGCATACCCGCGTCGCCGACCGCCTTTCTTATATGCATTTTCATATTGATTTTCATGAGTCTTTTGCTTGTTTTGGCACAGTTTGCCATCATCAGCTCTTTGGCGTCATATAACAGGATTGTGTCTGCGTCTGTGAGTAACGGCTTGATGGCGGAAGTATTCTCGGCCATGGTATTTTGCGATGCCTCCTTTAATTTTGGTATCGCTTTCAGCACGATTTTATCATTTATGACGATTTGGGGAATCGCAAACATCCATGTTATTGCCAAAAAAAGGACGCTGCTCTTTAGCATCAGAAGGCAGGACAACAGGATATTTATGATGGCGACCGCCAGGTGGGGAATATTCAGCGGGCCGTTCATCATTGTAAACGCAGCCTGTATATCACTGTTTAACCTTGTGATCCATTCACCGCTAAAATGATGGTCAATCCGTTTCAGCGGCAGACTTAACATTTTACCAAACATCTTTTTCTGGAGTTCAATTTCTGCTTTTGCTGAAAATGCAGCGTATCTCGTCCATATGATTCCATTATATACAAATAGCACAGCGCATAGCAAGCCGTATATTATGCACAATTTAAAAAGTGCGCCGGAAAGTTTTGTTTCCAGACAGAGGAAGACAGATTTCATCAAATTTGCCGACAGCCAGGTTCTGAAAGCATCGAACGGCGAGCGCAACAGAAGTAAAAATATGTATTTACGCCAGACGCCCATTCTTTTGATCAGTTTGCGAAGCTCACTCACGAATCATTTTCCCTCCCTCCATGCGATAGATTGTGTAGCGGTCGTCAAGCGTCTCCTGATGATGGGTGACATGGATCACTGTCCTGCCATCTGTCAGATTGCATAAAGCTTCCAAAACGGAATGTCCGGTATCCGGATCTAGTGCCGAGACTGGTTCGTCTAGCAAAATAATCGATGCATTTTTGCAAAGCGCCCTGGCGATCTGGATTCTCTGCGCCTGCCCGCCTGACACCTGGTTTCCCCGTTCGCCCACATTTGTATCCAGACCGTCTGGAAGCGTCTCAATCCATTTCACGAGGCTTGCGTTTTGGCAGGCTGCCCATACCATTTCATCTGGATAATTGTGACCGCAGGTAATATTATCCCTTATGGACAGCGGAAAAAGGCTGTTATTCTGCATGACAAGCGCTACCTGCTTTCTGATTTCCCCAGGCAAATGTTCGCCTGCAATGACCGCTGTTCCGCGATCTGGCGCATACAGACCAGCAAGAATTTTCAGCAGCGTGCTCTTGCCGCATCCGCTGTCCCCGACAATTCCGATGTGTTCGCCGGGTTCGACTTGAAGCGACAAATCCTTTATCACTGTATGATTCTCATAGGAAAACGAAATATTTTCTAAATTAACCGCGTATTGAACCATAGTTTTCCCTCCAATCTGTCAATAGATGCGCAAAAACGGCGAAAAGCGGCATAGATTCCCGGCATGTTCTGTAAAAAGCCTGAAACATTTCCCGACAGGTTGATAAATATATAAAAAGTTCCTATGCTTATTTTTTCATGGATCACCATAAACCCGCCCAATCCAAGCAGTAACAAAAGCGGTACAAATGAGAGCACGCCGGAAAGCGACATCAGCCTGGCAGAAATCTGTTCTTTCTGAATACTTGAATCGCCCCATTCAGTAAGATTTTCCTCCATGACGCCCGCAATCAGCCGATACGCGTCGTAAACCTGAATGATCGGAAACAATTCCAAAATCATGTCCGCCAGCCCGTTGATTTTTTTCTTGCTATTTTGGCATTGTTGTGTGTAATTTTTTATCATTTTGCTCGAAAAGGAACAATAGAAAATCAGCGGAATTACCGGAACGATCGAAAACAGGGCAAGCTTGAAATTTTGATAGAGCAGGAATATGACAGTGACGGCAAACGTGCCAAACTGCTTTATCAATGAAAAGAGATTTTCGCTCAGATAATCAGAGATCTCTTTTAATTCATTCTGCATGGCGGACTGTTCTTCTCCGACATTCAGCTTTGAGAGCGTCCGAATGTCACATTGCAAATAATATCCGGCATAACCCATCCGCAGTTCATGTGCAAATATTTCACAGGTATAGGAGGATAGATATAGTGATAAACACTCGCTTAGTGTGTGCACAAGGACAATCAGTATTCCAAGTGAAAGAAACAGCTCCAGTTCGTTCTCCAGATAGAATAAATCTGCATTTTGCAGAATGTCCAACAGCCGTGCCAGGAATTTGTTCCAACACAAATTAAGAATCACAGACAGGAAGGTGAACAGAACTGCTGCTATAAATAGGATTCTGTGTAATTGGATAAGCTGCTTCAAAATTTTCATACAAGTTCTCCTGCTTTTGGGGGGGTAGTGTCAAGTCTACTACCTGTTTTTTCTATTCAAAGCCTTTATTTTCGGGA
>CANONN010000069.1 GCA_947567625.1 uncultured Roseburia sp.
CGTTACAGGAGAAAACAATCAAAACGGAGGTTCATCACATGAGTAACGATCTCGCTCCCTTTTGGGAGAAAACATATCAGGAAGAAGATACCGTAACATTTTCCAATCAGCCGAATGGGACGGTTCGTGAATTCGAGCATTTGATTGGCATGCAGTCAAAAATATTGGAGGTGGGATGCGGAGAAGGTCAAAATGCGCTGTATTTGGCCGGTAAGGGCTATCAGGTGGATGCTTTTGATTTGTCCGAGCATGGGATTGCAAAATTAAAACACAGATGTGAATTGTCAAAAACACACTTAAATGCATTTGTAGCAGATTTAACGACCTATCAATTTCAACAAACTTACGATATGATTCTATGCTTTGGAACATTACATTTTGTTGAAAAAAATGGGTGAAAAAATTTATCAGCGCTGCAAAGGAGCACACAAATATCGGCGGCGTTCATATCATGCAAATATTTACCGATACGGTTCCGGCTTCGGAGGACATTGCACCGTTTGCAATTGGGCTGGCAAAGGATGAGGAGATCAAAGAATCCTATTCCGATTGGGAAATATTACAGTTTCAGTCTTATGTGTTTGAGGATGAACATCCGAATGTGCCCAAACATATGCATGCATCCAATAAAATAGTTGCCAGAAGAACGCGTTAATCACCGTCTGGCCGTAAAAAAGAGAATGCCTCTCTTTCCGTCCCGGAGGAGGGGCCTTTTCTTTTCGATTGTAATTTGCACGCTGTTTTGTTAGAATATCAACTATAGTGACAAACGTATTGGAAAAGCGCACATAGACGGGGGGAATGACCATGCGCATGTATGATCTGATTGTAAAAAAGAAACACGGCGAGGCTCTTACGACGGAGGAAATCCGCTCTATGGTTAAGGGGTTTACCGACGGGGAGATACCCGATTATCAGATGGCGGCGATGATGATGGCGGTCTGTTTTCGCGGTATGAATGAAGCGGAGACACTGGATTTGACGCTCGCGATGAGAGACAGCGGCGAAGTCATCGATCTGGCAGCGATCAAGGGCGTCAAGGTAGACAAGCACAGTACCGGCGGCGTGGGGGACAAGACCTCTCTGGCGCTCGCGCCGATCATGGCGGCGCTGGGCGTTCCGGTGGCCAAGATGTCGGGCAGGGGGCTTGGGCATACCGGCGGCACGATCGACAAACTAGAGTCTTTCCCCGGTTTTACAGCGGAGCTTGCCAAAGACGCTTTTGTCTGCAATGTAAACGAGATCGGTATGGCCATCGCCGCGCAGACCGCAGATCTGGCGCCTGCGGACAAAAAGCTCTACGCGCTGCGTGACGTCACCGGCACAGTGGACGAGATCTCGCTGATTGCCAGTTCGATCATGAGCAAAAAGCTCGCCTGTGGCGCCGATGCCATCGTGCTCGATGTCAAAACCGGAAACGGCGCGTTTATGAAGAGCGTGGAGGATGCCAGAAAGCTGGCCCGGACTATGGTATCCATCGGCCAGCTGGCCGGGAAGCATACCGCGGCGGTGATTACCGATATGGATCAGCCCTTGGGATATGCCGTGGGCAACTCTTTAGAGGTCATAGAGGCGATCGAGACATTAACGGGGAACGGGCCGAAGGATTTTAAGGAAGTGGTGTTTGCCCTGGGGACATTGATGCTGCAAGCGGCAGGAAAAGCCAGGGATGAAGCCGATGCGCGCGCACAGATGGAGCGGGTGATCGCGGACGGGAGCGCGCAAAAAAAACTGGCGGCGTTTGTCGCCGCACAGGGGGGTGATTTTGCCCCGGTTTTTAATACGGATTTGTTCCCCAAAGCCGGCATAAAGAGAAACGTCCCGGCGCGGCAGTCTGGCTATGTCCACCGCATTTTAGCGGAACAGATCGGCAGCGCCTGTATGGCTTTGGGCGGCGGCAGAGAGACAAAAGTGAGTGAGATTGATCTTGCCGTGGGAATTATTCTGCAAAAGAAAAATGCCGACGAGGTCAGACGGGGAGAGACGCTCGCCGTCATATACGGCAATGACGAGGAGAAAGTTGAGGCCGCGTCTAAGATCGTGCAGGCTGCCTACGAGATCGGCCAGCAGCCGATAAAACAACGGCCTGTCGTCATAGAATATATAAATTAAGAAGCCTTTGCGGTGCATAAAAGCAGCGGGCCTTTCATATAGTCTGGTATGAGGAAAAAAACAAATCAGTCCAATACCGCTATACCAGTCAGGGAAAAAGTAATCAATACTTTAGAGTTACCGCGTGATCTGCTGTTGGGGGAGCCTATGCTCACTGTGACAGGGCGGAGAGAACTTTATATATCCAACTACAAGGGAATCCTGGAATACGGGGATTCCTTTCTGAGGATTCAGACGAAAACCTGCAGGATTATCGTTTCCGGCACCCGTCTTGCAGTGGATTACTATACCAGCGAGGAAATGAAAATTACTGGATTTATCGACTGTATCCAGTATGAAAGCTAACGTATCATGCTGCTCTCTCTGATGAAGTACTTAAGAGGTTACGTTTATGTACAGCTGACAGGATATGCGCCGGAGCGGTTTCTGAATCTGTGTGGAAACCGGGATATTCTTGTCTGGAATCTAAAGCCGTGTGAGGGCGGTTATTGTTTTTGCATCAGTGTCTGGGGATTTAAACAATTAAAGCCTATTCTGCGAAAGACAAGAACGCACATTCGCATCCTCTCCCGCCACGGCGTACCGTTCTATTTGTTCCGCTATCGCCGCAGGAAGGTGTACGCGTTTGGAATTTTGTTGTTTTGCGGCTTTCTGTACTATCTTTCCGGGTTTATCTGGAATATAGAAGTGACGGGCAATTCCTATCTGTCGGAAGAGATGGTGCTTGATTTTTTGAAAGAACAAAAATGCGCGTTCGGGGCCAAAAAAAGCGAGATCAACTGCGCTGACTTGGAGGAAGAGCTGCGCAGTGCCTATGCGGACGTGATCTGGACCTCCATACAGATCTACGGCACAAAAATGACGGTGAGCGTTCAGGAAAATCTGCTGCCGGAGGAGAGCTATCAAAAAGAAGAAGACCAGGTCTACGATATCGTGGCCGCCAAAGACGGTATCATCGAACAGATGGTGACGAGAGCCGGCACGCCGCTTGCGGGTATCGGCAGTGAAGTCGCCAAAGGAGATGTTTTGGTCAGCGGCAGAATGGAATTGTTGAATGACAGCGGTGAGCTGCTGCAATATCTATATCACAGTTGTGATGCGGATATTATTGCGAAAGTTACATATGACTATAGAGATGAGATTCCCATTGATTATATAAAGAAAGAAAAAACCGGAAATGTCAGAACGGATTATCAGCTGGAAGTGTGCGGGAAGGTGATAAAGAATCCGTTTTTTCAGCCGAAATTTGACGATTATTCGGTCGTCTCCGACACCGCGCAACTGCATTTTACGCATAACTTTTACCTGCCGGTCTCCCTCGTTACACAGACCTATGAGGAGTATCGACAGACAAAGGCACAGTACACCAAGGAGGAGGCAAAATCGCTTGCCACAAAAAATCTTAAGAATTACTTGCGGGAATTGCAAGAAAAGGGTATTCAAATTATTGGAAAAAATGTTATGATAGAAAAAAAGAATCATTCTTATGTGGTGACGGGCACGATTGACGCGTTAGAGTCGATCGTGACTTATCAGCCGACAGAATTAATGGATATTACCGATAAAGAGGTGCAGGATACAGATGAGTCTGAATGAACGATCAATCAATGTCCCGATAGAGCATATGGCAAATGTATTTGGACAGTTTGACGCATATATTAAAAAAATCGAGCGCACATTAAATGTCACGGCTGTGCTGCGCGGGGAGGGCATGAAACTGCTGGGAGAAGAGGCGCGCGTGAATCGCGCGGCGGATGTGTTTTTACAGCTCATCGAGCTCTCGAAACGGGGAAACGCCATCACCGAGCAGAATGTCGATTACGCGCTCGCGCTTGGGGAAGAGGATAAGGCTTCTGCGATCGTCGATATTGACCGTGACTGCATCTGCCACACCATGAACGGCAAGCCGGTGAAGCCAAAAACGATCGGTCAGAAAAAATATGTCGACGCCATCCGGGAAAAAATGATCGTGTTCGGCCTTGGGCCTGCGGGAACCGGAAAAACGTACCTGGCGATGGCGATGGCCATTACGGCCTTTAAAAATGAGGAAGTGGGCAGAATTATCCTCACGAGGCCCGCGATCGAAGCCGGAGAGAAGCTGGGATTTCTGCCCGGTGATCTGCAAAGCAAGGTCGACCCCTATCTGCGGCCGCTCTATGACGCGCTTTATCAGATTATGGGGGCGGAGAGCTTCCAGAAGAACATGGAAAAGGGACTGATCGAGGTGGCGCCCCTCGCCTACATGAGAGGGCGCACGCTCGACAACGCCTTTATTATTTTGGACGAGGCGCAAAATACCACGCCGGCGCAGATGAAGATGTTTTTGACGCGCATTGGCTTTGGCTCTAAGGCTGTAATCACCGGGGACGCCACACAAAAGGACCTGGCGCCGGATGCGGCCTCGGGTCTTGATATCGCCCTGAAAGTATTAAAGAATATAGACGAGATCGGTATCTGTGCGCTTACCAGCCAGGATGTCGTGCGTCATCCCATTGTTCAGAAGATTGTCAAAGCATACGAAGATTACGATAAAAAGGCGGCGATCAAGAGCGCTGCCAGAAAAAGGACAGAGAACAGGAGAAGATCATGAACGACCGCATGAACTTAAAACGAGTAGTCAGCCTGATAATTATATTTCTTGTCACCTGCGGCTACACAGCGGGAATTTGTCTCTATCGCAGTCTTTGGCTGGATGAAATCGTTCTGCTCTCTGTGCTCTCCCTGATCTTTTTTGCACTGTTTGTATTTTCTTTGGAATATAACCGCAGTCATCGCCAACTGGCCGGCAACCGTAAAAGTGACTTTGCAAAAGCCGCCGCAGGCTATACCGTCTCGGCGCTTGTGATGACGGCGGGCATGTTTCTTCCCGAGTTTATCCGCCCCGCGCTCATTGCCGCCGTGTGCATGGTGGCTTTATCCAATGTGGAGATCGCGCTCTGTACCAACTTGTTCTTGTGCACCATATTTTGTCTGGGTTTTCAGACCTCCAGCTATGAGCTGGTATTATACTGCCTTATGACACTGTTTGGCTGCATGGTTGCCAAGGCAATGGAGGATATCAAGTATACGTTCTGGTATCATATCATGCTGATTTGTGTCTCGCTGCTTTTGCCGGGGATTTTTTATTATCTCAACTATCAGGAAGTCGTGTTGCAGCTTTATCTGTACGGAGCCATCGAGGGAATTATCTTAGATTACCTGATGCTGACCGTGCAAAAAAGGATGGCCGCATACCGCAGTAAGGAGTTGGAGCGCAAATATCGCCACATGATGGAGGAAACCTATTCGCTGCGGGTGGCCCTTGGCAATTTTTCCAAAGCAGAGTATGAGCACGCGCTGCGGGTATCCGCGCTTGCGTCGCGCTGCGCCGCCGCGATCGGTGCAGATCAGAGGGTGTGCGCAGTCGCCGGTTTTTATTACCGGATTGGGGTGATCGAGGGGGACGCCATCGCAGAGAGCGGCCGCCAGATCGCTGAGCGCGAGTGTTTCCCGGAAGATATCTGCCGGGTAATCAGTGAGTACAACGGCGATTTGCAGATGCCCTCCACACCGGAATCGGCTATCGTACATATGGTGGACGGGCTGGTGAAAAAGATGGAGGTACTTAAGGACCGCAAAGATCTTGCAAGCGAGTGGAATCAGGATATGGTAATTTACCAGACGCTGAACGAATTTTCGGCCACCGGCATCTATGACTTGTCGGGGCTTAGCATGAACCGCTTTTTGCAGATACGCGAGTACCTGGTAAAGGAAGAAACAATTTTATAACGCGGCTGGCAGAAGAGTCGTTTGCAGGCAAAAAAGGCGGCGATTTGTGTCTGCGCGCTGCAAAGCCATAATGGCTTACACAAAGTCGCTTATGCGCAAAAAGCAAATGCGAACGTCGTTCGCAGAGCAGAAATGGGGATTTTTATGACATTTTATTTTGAGAAAGAGACGGAATGCGCGTTTGCGTTTGATGAGGAGAAATTGGCAGAGGAGGTTATCGCTTTTGTCATCGGGCACGAGAACTTTCCCTATGAGGCTGAGGTTAATCTGACACTGACGGATGACGCCGGCATACAGAAAATCAACCGCGCATACCGGCAGGTGGACGCGCCGACCGACGTACTGTCATTTCCGCTTCTCTCCTATGAAGCGGCGGGAGATTTCACCCATCTGGAGGAAACGTATGACGATAACTTTAATCCCGACACAGGAGAGATCATGCTGGGCGATATCGTCCTGTCGGCCCACCGCGTGAGGGAACAGGCGGCTTCCTACGGACACAGTGAAAAGAGAGAGTATGCATTTTTGATTGTACATAGCATGCTGCATTTGTTTGGCTACGACCATATGGAGCCGGAGGAGGCAGAAGTTATGGAGGCAAAGCAGGAAGAGATTCTAAGTAAAATGCATATTTCCAGAGACTGACAACGCGCTTTCTAGGAGCGATCTTGTCGGTTCAAGATTTAGGAAAGGAATAAGCCTTTTATGGGAACAAGACGAAAAAAAAGCAGTGCGGGCTTTTTGATGCAGGGGTCTATCCTTGCGGTGGCATCCATCATCAGCCGCATTATCGGGCTGGTGTATCGTGTCCCGCTAAACAACATCATCGGCGACACCGGAAACGACTACTATACCACGGCGTTTGAAATATATAATATCCTTTTAATAATTTCTTCATATAGCCTGCCGCTTGCGGTTTCCAAACTTGTCTCGGCCAATTTGAGCCAGGGGCGGCGCAGAAACATCTATCGCATCTTAAAATGTGCGCTCCTGTTTGGCGCGGTGACCGGGACGGCGGCCGCGGCCATTCTCTATTTCGGTGCGGACTTTATCACCAATGTCATCATGAAGACGCCCTACAGCATCTTTGCCGTGCGGGTGTTAGTGCCGGTACTGTTGATTGTGGCCGTGCTCGGCGTCATCCGCGGATTTTTTCAGGGCCTGGGAACCATGATGCCGAGCGCGGTGTCGCAGATTTTAGAGCAGATCGCCAACGCCGTCGTCAGCGTGTGGGCGGCGTATGTGCTCTATGCGCAGGGCATGAAGATCGGCGCGGTACTTGGCAACAAAGAGCAGTATGCAGCGGCTTACGGGGCTTCCGGCGGTACGCTGGGAACCGGCGTGGGCGCGCTGGTCGGACTTTTGTTTGTCATATTTGTGCTGATCATCTATCTGAAAGTATTTAGACGGCAGATGAAAAAAGAGCGGCGGGGTACGGAAGACACCTACCGGGAGATTTTGCGCGTGCTGATTGCCACGATCATTCCCGTGCTCCTTAGCACCACGATCTACAACTGCAACGCGCTCTTAGACCAGGCGCTGTATAAGAATATTGCCGCATTTCAGGGCTATACAGCCGAGCAGTACGGGGTTTGGAACGGCATCTACGGCATGAAGTATAAGACACTGTTAAACGTGCCGCTCTCCATCGCCTCGGCGATGGCCGCTTCCTGCGTCCCGTCCCTGACAGCCGCCTATTCTTCAGGTGACATCAAGCAGGTCAAAACGGAGATCAATATGGCGACCCGCTTTATCAGCGTCATATCTTTTCCCTGCGCGGTGGGTATGGGCGTGCTGGCTTCGCCGATTTTGCAGCTGCTTTTTTCCGACAGCACGCAGATTGCGGCGCAAATGTTACAGGTGGGCGCTGTGTCCGTCATCTTTTTTTCGCTCTCAACGCTCTCAAACGGTCTGCTTCAGGGCATCAACCGTATGAAAGAGCCGGTAAAAAACGCGGCGGTTGCGCTGGTGCTGCATTTGATTGTGCTGGCGGTACTGATGTTTGCGTTTGACTTAAATATCTTTGCAGTGGTGATCGCCAACGCCTCGTTTGGACTTTTGATGTGTCTGTTTAATGCCAGATCTCTTTACAAGTACAGCAGATACCGCCAGGAGATCAAAAAAACATTTTTGGTACCCGGGGTGTCGGCGGCCGTGATGGGCGTTGCGGTCTGGGGATGTTATACGCTGCTTATGATGGCGCTTCCCAACAATGCGGTGGCCACACTGATTTCCATTACGGTGGGGATCATCGTCTATGTTGTGCTGCTCTTCCTGCTCAAAGGCATGACGGAGCACGAGCTGTTAAAGTTTCCGAAAGGAAAGGCTCTGGTGCGCATTGCCAAGCGTTTTCATCTTTTGCGCAAATAAGATGTATAATTTATAAGAAAAAGGCAGATACTGTGACAGTAGGAGGTCAACATGAAAAAATCGATCAGTATCTGTATTTTTATTGCAGTCCTGGCGTGGCTGATTGCCGGCCTTGTGCTGTTGTTTCGTAAGCCCGAACAGAGTGAACCGCCGCTGATTGTCGCGGAAATGGAACAGGGCGCAGATATGCAGACGACGGCTGCTTCCGAGGAGCAAAAAGAACAGCTTAGGGAGAGTATGGCGGCGCCATTGGGGGCGGCCTATTTTATGAAAGAGGAGGACGGCAAGCTGGTGGTTTACCGCGCAGACGGCACGACGGTATATCTGGAGACGGATATTCGCTGTGACGAGCTCGATCTGTGGCTTCAGGAGCAGGCCAAAGACGGCATCTGGTTTGAGACCGACCGGGAGCTGTTTGATTTCCTCGAAAACTACTCCAGTTAAGGGAAAGAGGGCTTTGTTTCAGGTGATTGAGAAAAGGGGAAAGACGGGAAGAACACGATTTACCAGAAAAATGAAAAAGACACATACCATTTTTTTGCCGCAGATGCTGGAATATCATGCGGCCTTGTTAGAGGCGGCCTTTGAGGGGAGCGGCTATCATTTTAAAGTCATGCGGGGAGGGTGCGGCTTAAAGGATAAGTCCCTGCGCTATATCAGCAATGATTTTTGTTATCCCGGCATATTGATCGTAGGACAGATGCTGGATTTATTGGAATCGGGAGAATATGAGACAGATAAGATTGCTTTTATGGAACCGCAGGCGGGCGGTGCGTGCAGGGCGGGGAATTACTATCATACGATTATCCGTACATTAGAAAAATGCGGGCAGCCGCAGGTTCCGGTCATCTCGTTGAATTATAAAGGACTGGAGCGGCAGCCGGGGTTTCGTATCACGGTTCCGCTCTTTTTGTCGGCCGTTACGGCTGTCTGCTATGGCGATTTGATCATGGCCCTGTATCAGCAGGTAAAACCATATGAATGTGCAAAAGGAACGGCAGACAGCGTGAAACAGCGCTTGGAACAAAAACTGGCTGACGAAATCAGACATCATCACGGGGTCTATAAAAATACAGGAGAACACCGCAGAAGTACCTACCGTTACATATTAGAAACCTTTGCGGACATTCCGGTAAAGGGCGGATTAAAAAAGATGGTCGGGGTGACGGGTGAGATATACATCAAATATTCGTCGCTGGGCAACCATGCGATAGAGAATTTTTTGGAGGGGCAGGGCTGTCCATGCGTGATCGGTGGTTTTATCAATTATGCGATCTACGTTTTAGACAGTGATTACAGCGATTATTTGATGAAGTCAAACCATCCTGTTTTGGATAAGGCATACAGGGCGGCGCTGGCGTATCTGCAAAAAATACAGCGGGAGCTGTGTGAGGAGGTGAACCGGTTTGAGCGCTTTTTCTTTGACCTGCCCCATGCCAGGCTCAAAGAAAAGGCGGGAGCCGTGATCAGCTATGGATGCCGTACCGGCGACGGCTGGCTGGTAGCTGCGGAGGCTGTGGCGGCAATCGAACGCGGCTGCAAACACATCCTGATTCTGCATCCGTTCGGATGCCTTGTCAGCCACATATGCGAGAGGGGCATCGTGAAAAAGCTGAAAATGAAATACCCGGATGTTAATATCCAGACGATTGAATATGATTACGATTCCAGCGATACCTTGCGGGAAAGCCGGATTTTGCTGGGTCTGTCTGACCTGACGGATTTAGGTTACTAGCTTTATGAAATCTGGCGTGGGTGTGACTTGTAACAGATTTAGGGGGCATTGGTAACCGTTCAGCTCAGGACTTTGCACTCGCTGCAAAGTCCGTAAGAACGCGTATATTTAGCCAAGCGGGAATCCGGCTCTTTGTCGAAGACAAACTTTAAATGAGCCGGATTCCGTAACTATGAAGCCGAAGGCTGAATCGTTACGGGCATTGCGAATTGTAACACGAATCCGGTTGAATCTTGTAGCAAAATATGCTAGAATACAAAAGATTATTGAAATGAAGAACGATACGGTACAGAAACAAAGAGGGAATATGATACGGACGGATGTTGCGGTGATCGGCGGCGGCGCGGCGGGTTTGATGGCGGCAATTACTGCGGCACGGCAGGGCGCGAAAACCGCAGTCATAGAACATATGGACCGGGTGGGCAAGAAGCTTCTCGCCACCGGGAACGGCAAATGTAATTATACCAATGCGAAGCAGGGTGTCTCTTATTACCGGGGAGAAGACCCTGCATTTGTATTGCCTGTATTTCGGCGGTTTGGACTCGCGGAAACGCTGCGTTTTTTTGAGGAGATCGGCGTATATCCAAAGTGCAGAAACGGCTATTATTATCCTGCCAGCGAGCAGGCAGCGTCGGTTCTCGATGTTCTGCGCATGGAGGCGGACGCCTGCGGCGTCCATATTTTTACCGCGCAGGAGACAAGAGTGGTCGCGAAACAAAAAAATGGTTTTTACCTAGAGACCGCGCAGGAGCGTTTTTTTGCCCGCTCGCTTGTGATGGCGCCGGGACTTTTCGCCTCCCCCAAAACGGGAAGCGACGGGAGCATGATGCCATATATTGAAGCGCTTGGCCATTCTGTCATAGATATTGTGCCTGCTTTGGTACAATTGCAGGGAAAACAGTCATTTTTTAAGGCTGTTGCAGGAATTCGTGCAGAAATTGTCGTATCTTTGTATGTGGACGGGCGGCTGACCGCGGCCGATCAGGGAGAATTGCAGCTGACGGACTACGGCATTTCAGGTATACCCGTCTTTCAGATCAGCCGTTTTGCCACCAAGGCGCTAAAGCGGGGACAGAAGGTACATGCGCTGTTGCATTTCCTGCCGCAGATAGAGACGGCGGAGGAGATGGAAGCGCTGCTCACACAGCGCTTTTTGGACGGCGCCGCCAAAGGGCGCAAAAAGGACGCCGAACAGGCCATGACCGGCTTGCTGCCCAAAAAACTGATCGGCGTGTTGCTGCGGGAGGCGGGCATTTCCCTCCACGCGGGGGCAGGCGAGGTGACAAGACGCCAGTTGCGGCAGCTTGCGGCAGAGGTCTGCGGACTGCGCGTGGACATTGTCGGCAGCAAGGGATTTGACGCTGCGCAGGTGTGCGCCGGGGGTGTGTCCACCGCGGAGATCGATGCAAACTCTCTGGAGTCCAAAATCGTACCGGGATTATATTTTGCGGGCGAAGTCGTCGATATTGACGGCTGCTGCGGCGGCTATAATCTTCAGTGGGCATGGTCGAGCGGGTATGTGGCGGGGCTTCATGCCGCGCAGTCGGACAAATGCAAAAATCGCATGCGGGAGGGGGCTCGCATAAAACAAGTTCATGTGCCAGAAAATAGTAAGGGCGTATCCCTTAAGAGCAGCGAGTAAAGGAGCACAGATGATTCGGATTAATCAGATTAAACTGCCCGTATGCCACACGACTGCGCAGTTAGATCAAAAGATCGCGCGGATTTTAAAGCGTTCCGACAGGGACGAATTTACCTATGAGATTGCCAAGCGTTCGATTGATGCGAGGAAAAAACCGGAAGTATATTATGTCTATACGGTTGATGTCACCATAAAGCGGGAATCAGAGTTAAAGCAAAAAATAAAGGATAAAAATGTGTCGTTTGTCTCACCCAAACAGTATCTTCTGCCGCAGAGCGCGGGAATATTTACGAAAAAGCCGGTGATCGTGGGGACGGGGCCGTGCGGTCTCTTTTGCGCCTACACACTGCTTGCGGCCGGCATCCCTTCCATATTATTGGAGCGCGGCCGTCCGGTCGAGGAGCGAAGTTTGGATGTGGAGCGTTTTTGGCAGGGAGGGGCGCTCGCTCCCTCCTCCAACGTGCAGTTTGGGGAGGGCGGCGCCGGCACCTTTTCCGACGGCAAGCTCAATACGCTCGTCAAAGATGCCTGCGGGCGCAGCCGGTTTGTGCTGGAAACGTTTGTAAAATTCGGGGCGCCGGAGCATATTCGGTTTGAGGCAAAGCCGCATATCGGCACGGATATCCTGATGACGATCATGCAAAATATGCGGTGGTATATGAGTGCGCGCGGCGTGGAATACCGTTTCCACTCCTGTATGACAGATTACAGGAGCGTGGGAGGAAAGCTGGCCGGCGTTGAGATCAACCACAGTGAGTGGCTTGATACGGATTGTATGGTATTGGCCATTGGGCACTCCGCGCGGGACACCTTCCGCATGTTGAGGGATAAGCAAGAGCTGGCGATGGCGGCCAAGTCTTTCGCCGTAGGGTTTCGCGTGGAACATCCGCAGCGTGAGATATCGATCGGGCAGTACGGGGAGCGGTATTGGGGAGAGCTGCCCCCGGCTGCCTACAAATTGACCGCCAATTTCCCGGACGGCAGAGGCGTGTATTCGTTTTGTATGTGTCCGGGGGGATATGTGGTAAACGCCTCCTCCGAGCCGGGATATCTGGCGGTAAACGGCATGAGCTACAGCGCGCGCGACGGCGCCAACGCCAACAGCGCGATCATCGTCACCGTGACGCCGGAGGATTTTGACGCCGCGGACGGCGCACTGGGCGGCGTCGCGTTCCAGGAACGGCTGGAACAGGCGGCGTTTGCACTGGGCGGCGGTAAAATACCCCAGCAGTTGTTCGGGGACTACTGTGCGAATCTCCCATCCGTCCGCTATGGTTCTTTTGAGAGCTGTCACAAGGGCGCGGCCTTATTGTGCAATCTGCGCGGCCTGCTGCCGGAACAATTGGAGGAAACCTTTATCAGGGGAATGAAAGAATTCTCTCATCATATGTCGAATTATGACAGAAATGATGCAATTTTGTCGGCGATCGAGACGCGGACTTCCTCCCCGGTGCGCATCGGGCGCGGGGAGCGTTTTATGGCAAAGGTTCGCGGCATATATCCGGGCGGCGAGGGGGCAGGGTACGCGGGCGGCATTATGTCGGCCGCCATGGACGGCATGAAGATCGCGGAGGCGATTGTGGCGAATGGCGTCGAAGAAAATTATATCAGAAGTTGAGGAAAAACACGTGACGGAATTAACACCAATGATGCAGCAATATCTAAAGACCAAAGAGGAATATAAAGATTGTATTCTCTTTTACCGGCTTGGAGATTTCTATGAGATGTTTTTTGAGGACGCCAAGACGGTTTCGGCGGAGCTCGAGCTGACCCTGACCGGGAAAAACTGCGGTTTGGAGGAGCGCGCGCCGATGTGCGGGGTGCCGTTCCACGCGGCGGAAACCTACATCAATAAGCTGATCAAAAAAGGTTACAAGGTTGCAATCTGCGAGCAGGTGGAAGACCCGAAGCTCGCCAAGGGCCTTGTAAAGCGCGAAGTGATACGCATTGTGACGCCGGGAACCAACCTCGATATCCAAGCGCTCGATGAGACCAAAAATAATTATCTCATGTCGATCGTCTATCTGGCGGACCGTTACGGCATTTCCATTGTGGACGTGTCGACCGGGGACTATCTGGTGACAGAGTTAGACACGGAGCGCAAGCTCGTCGACGAGATCTATAAGTTCGGGCCGGCTGAAATCATCTGCAATGAAAGCTTTTACATGAGCGGCGTCGATATGGAAGATATGAAACATCGACTGAATATTACAATTTCTGCGCTGGATTCGTGGTATTTTGGAGACGAACTTGCCGAAACGACACTGAAAGAGCACTTTAAGGTGGCAAATTTGGACGGTTTGGGCCTAAAAGATTATAACTGCGGCAAAATTGCCGCCGGGGCGCTGCTTAAGTACCTCTACGAGACACAAAAGGGCAGTCTCGAACAGATTTCTGCCATCAAACCTTACTCCACCAGTGGGTTTATGGTGATCGACAGCTCGACCAGAAGAAATCTGGAATTGACGGAGACGCTTAGGGAGCGGCAGAAGAGAGGTTCCCTGCTCTGGGTGCTCGATAAGACGAGGACAGCTATGGGAGCCCGGCTTTTGCGCACTTTTGTGGAGCAGCCGTTAGTTGAGGTGGCGGAAATTGTCAAACGCCATGACGCGGTCGAGGAGATGAATCGCCATGTAATCACGCGCGAGGAGCTAAGGGAATATCTCGGCCCGATCTACGATTTGGAGCGGCTGATTACAAGAATCACCTATATGGCGGCAAATCCAAGAGACCTGATCGCCTTACGCAATTCCATGAAGATGCTTCCGCCTGTTAAGTCGCTCTTAGAGGAGTTTGACAGTGAGCTTTTGGTACAGATACGGGAAGATTTGGACACGCTCGAAGAGCTCTGCCAGTTGATCTGCGATGCGATACTGGAAGAGCCGCCGATTTCGCTGCGCGACGGCGGCATCATCAAGGAGGGCTACAGCGAGGAAGTGGATAAGTGCCGGGGCGCCAAGACCGAGGGCAAAACCTGGCTGGCGGAGCTTGAGGCCAGGGAGCGCGAAAAAACGGGCATCAAGAGTCTCAAGATCAAATACAACAAAGTGTTCGGCTATTACCTTGAGGTCACCAATTCCTACAAAAACATGGTGCCGGATTACTATACCAGAAAACAGACGTTAGCTAATGCGGAGCGCTATATCACGCCGGAATTAAAAGAACTCGAGGATATGATACTGGGCGCCGAAGATAAACTGTCTGTGCTCGAATATGATCTGTTTTGCGAGGTGCGCGCGGCGATTGCAGCCCAGGTACAGCGCATCCAGCGCACGGCCAAGGCGATCGCCGGGCTGGATGTTTTTGTGTCTCTCGCGCTGGTGGCGGAGCAAAATAATTACTGCCGGCCCGAGATGAGGGATAACGGGGTAATTGATATCAAAGGCGGCCGCCATCCGGTGGTGGAGAAGATGTCGGCCGGGGACATGTTTATCGACAATGATACTTATCTTGACAGTGAGAACAACCGCATTTCTATTATCACCGGTCCCAATATGGCGGGCAAGTCCACCTACATGCGCCAGACGGCCTTAATCGTGCTGATGGCACAGATCGGAAGCTTTATACCGGCCGCTTCGGCACAGATCGGCATTGTGGACCGCATCTTTACCCGCGTGGGCGCATCGGACGATTTGGGAAGCGGACAGAGCACGTTTATGGTCGAGATGAACGAAGTCGCCAATATCCTGCGCAATGCCACCAAAGATTCTCTTCTGATCTTAGATGAGATCGGGCGCGGGACCAGCACGTTTGACGGCTTAAGCATTGCGTGGGCGGTCGTCGAGCACATCAGCAATCCCAAGCTTTTGGGTGCAAAGACGCTGTTTGCCACGCACTATCATGAGCTGACCGAGCTTGAGGGCAAGCTCGGCAATGTCCACAACTATTGTATCGCTGTGAAGGAGCGGGGCGATGATATCGTCTTTTTGCGCAAGATCGTAAAGGGCGGGGCAGACAAAAGCTATGGGATTCAGGTCGCAAAGCTCGCCGGGGTGCCGGATTCGATTATCGGCCGCGCCAAAGAGATCATGGAAGAGCTGGTGGCAAACGATATCGCCGACGTCGCCGGGAAGCTTGCCGCGGGCGGCAGGCGCAAAAAACATCTCGACGAGGTCGATTTAACGCAGATTTCCTTATTTGACACACTAAAAGACGACGATATCATCGAGGAGCTGCGCAATGCGGATGTGGAAAATATGACGCCCTTTGAGGCTCTAAATAAATTGTACGAGCTGCGCAACAAAGTCAATAACCGCTGGACGGGAGAACACAGATAATGGCAGAAATTAAAGTTTTGAGTCAGGAGACGATCGATAAGATTGCAGCCGGGGAGGTGGTGGAGCGGCCGTCCTCGGCCGTCAAAGAGCTGGTGGAAAATGCGCTGGATGCCGGGGCCTCCGCGATCACGGTAGAGATCAAGGAGGGCGGCATCTCATTTTTGCGCGTTACCGACAACGGCTGCGGCATCAGCCGCAGGCAGGTGCCGACCGCGTTCTTGCCTCACGCCACCAGCAAAATCACCGATATCGAGGACCTCTTTACGGTGCAGTCCCTTGGATTCCGCGGGGAGGCGCTCTCGAGCATCGCCGCCGTGGCGCAGGTGGAGCTGATCACCAAGACATATGGGGAACTGACAGGCACGCGCTATGTGATCGAGGGCTCAAAAGAAAAGGCAAATGAGGAGATCGGCGCGCCGGAGGGTACGACGTTTATCGTGCGTAACCTGTTCTTTAATACGCCCGCGCGGCGCAAGTTTTTAAAGAGTGCGACGACCGAGGGCAGCTATATCGCAGATCTGATCGAGCGGCTTTCGCTTTCCCATCCGGCCGTCTCTTTTCAATTTATCAACAACGGGCAGACAAAATTGCACACCTCCGGCAATGCCAACGAAAAAGATCTGATCTATCATATCTACGGCAGAGATATCGCGGCCGGCGTACTTGCGATAAATAAGGAGACGGAGCGGTTTACGGTCCGCGGTTATGTGGGAAAGCCGTTGATCTCGAGAGGAAACCGCAATCTGGAAAACTATTTTATCAACGGCAGATACATCAAAAGCCCGCTGTTTGCCAAGGCGATCGAAGACGCCTACAAGGGATTTTTGATGCAGCACCAGTATCCGTTTTGCGTGCTGCATATCGCCATGGACAGCGCGCTTTTGGATGTGAATGTGCATCCCAATAAAATGGAACTGCGCTTTTCCGATGCGGAAGCAGTCTACCGCGAGCTCTACGAGGCGGTGCGCGAGGTGTTGACCGGCAAAGAACACATTGCCTCCGTCCCCGTGGAAGATAAAAAAGAAAAAAAGCCCGCGGTCTTAGAACCTCTGCCCGAGCCGTTTGAAAAGCGGAGAATATCGGATATCCGAAACACCGTGTTAAACGGCAGCCCCTATGAGGCCAAATATCCGCAGCGGCAGACGCAGCGCGACAGCCACAGTGTATTTGAGCGTCTTAAAAAGTCAGGACAGGATGCAAAAAAGTGGGAGGACGCATCCAGAGAAGCAGCCGCGGGAGAAGTGGCAGGACAGACGGTGGATGCACGCAAAGAAGCAGCCGCGGGAGAAGTGGCAGGACAAACGGCGGATGTATGCAAAGAAGCAGCCAC
>CANONN010000070.1 GCA_947567625.1 uncultured Roseburia sp.
TTTACCTGTTTTCCCGTCCAAACTTCCCGGCAAAACACCTGACAGCTCCGAATCCATCAATTTCAGAGCCTTGTTTTTGAGAAACATATGTTGTCCGGACTGACATCCTGAATTCGGTTGATAGATTACTCATAACTGCCAATGCCAATGTTACAACAATGATTATGGGATGCTCTTTCATCTGTTTCCCTAATTCCTATAACTCGTTCAATTTAATCCCTACTCCCTATTTAGTCAAGTGTTTTTCCTTATTTTTCAAGGAATTTTGAGTTACATATCTTAGATGGGTGAGCCAAGGAGATGGACATTTTTTATCATGATAATATTCTTTTTAACTACAAAAATATACTCTGATACACTACTTTCAAGAGTGTTTTTGGATGCCTAAATTTTATAAGCAATATATCCACATCGTGTCTGTTCCTTCCATTTTTATATTTCAAATAATTTTCATTCCTTATTCGTCAGCTCCCATTTCCAATTGTGGCGAAAACGACGGAATGAATATCCTGCTGTATCATTTGTAAATATTTTTCTGCACTTATATTTCCTCCTGTGAGAAATCCCCCTGCCTTTACGGGGCAGAGGGATTTCTACATTTGACTGGTTGATTATCCAACCCGCTTATCCTGCTACAACTGAAATTCTCTACTGGATGTGGTTCCCACTTAACGCTTCATCAACCATGGCAACTGCGTAGTCGGCATAACTGATTACGCTTTCCCCCGGCAGCTCCTTTGCCCCTCTCCTCATATATGCCTTCACCTTCTCCCATATGGTGCTGTCAAGTAAGGACTAACAGTTTTTTATACTTTTTTAGATTTCTTTATAGACTATACCAAACTGCGATTATCGTTTTAAATTCATAACATAGCTTATGCCAATTAGCTCAAGTTGAATTTTTAAGGAACTGATTCCATAATTTACTCATAAACTCACTATACGTACATATATTTTTATCTCCAAATAACTTTCGCAAATATATCTAAAAGCGCCTTCTACAGGAATGGTCATAAACAGAACAAGTCTTTTTCTAAACCTGGAACAACATACGTAAAACAAATTTCTGTTTTTCACATAAGCATCATATTCATTTCCTTTTAATTTACTTGAATTACATTAATATAACAATTATATCTAACCCTGAATATTTTGCAATCTTATCCATTGGTAATTCTCCGTCCTGCAACATTCTAAGAGCGGCTTACTGCTCCATGCCTTCCCGCGCTGCCACTGACCCGTCTGGGGATTTTTTTGGATGCTGCCTTTGACTTTGTAAAAATTTACAAAGATCTGCTCTCCGGAGATACTTTCGGAACAGATTCTGCTGGCAGCGGTCTCCATTTTAAAAAGGCTTTTATCCCGCTGAATTCCCGGACTAAACTTGAAAATAAAGACTATACTCTGGATGATAACGGAATTCCCTGAAGAGACTTTTGGACTTGCCGTCCGGAAAATACAGAACAAAAAGACCCTCCATGCTGATTTGATCCTTTCTGGTATTACCCTTCTATCAGTGCGCCCATTTTTACATATCTTCATAATTCATGGCTAATTCTATACTTTTTCTAAATGCACTCTACCCTCTTAGACGATTTAGTTCTGTTATTCCTTCCCTTTGGGACGAATTATTGATCTATTTCGCAATTACCTATTTTTTATAATCAAAATCCTCCGGCAGTGTTCCCGCAACAGTCCGATTGACTTTTCCAAAGTTGACATACACATTCCGCCTTTAATGGTGATGATTATTTTATTATATGTAATTTTCAAACACACTCTAAAAAGGTGAAGCTGCTGCTTTTTCTCCTATGGAAACCACCTCGTCACATGTCAATTCAAGCCACGCGTAGTTCACAGACATGATGATCACGGAGATTTTTAATCTCGACAAATTTTCCAGAATCTTCTGAAATTCCCGTATTGTCGATTCGTCCAGTACGACAAAGGGATTAATATAGATGAAAACCTGCGGAGTGACACACAGCCACTTTGCGGTGATTACCTTTAACTGATCGATCAGGGCGATGCCTCTCAGATCCCGTCTGCTCCCATACTGATCCATCAGATATCCCGCATGAATCAGCTCCAGCGAATAAAGCGCCATATGACGCTGCAGTCTTTTATTGATGATTCCCAGAATGTTGCTGACCTTATCATTCGCCAGATAAGTGATATTATCCACCAGGCTCATCATTTTGTAGATTTTATCCGGCCTGTAGCCATTCAGGGAAATCGCAATATCGGTTCCCTTTTCTTTTTTTCCTGATGATAGTTCCCATGTTTGTTTTCCCACCCGCATCAGATAATCCACATCCAGACTCCACACGCCCAGGATGCCCCCCCTGTCCATGGAAAATTCCAATTCCTCATTTTTGACTGTCAAAACAGATTTACCCAAAGTCTTTACCGTCGGTTTTTGCGCCGCTGTTTGGGAATAATAGCGCATAAAATTCTGAAACGTAATTTTATCCCGCTTGAGGATTCCGGTCGCCACCCCATTTTTCAGGATAACAAGAGAATCAAAAGAAGAAAACAGGTTGTGATAACGGTTCGAAAAAATCAATATGCCGATATTTTTTTTTAATAAGACCTCGATCATATTCACAATATTACCTAACCCATTTTCATCGAGCTGATTAAAAATATCGTCAAAAACAATTAATTTCGCTCCCTTGTGAATCGCTATGATAATCTCCAGACATAGTGTCTGACAGGAAGACAGCGATTTTACATCTGTCTTCGGAGAGATATCCTGCATACCGTATGCCTCCAGCAAACCGTATGCCTCCCTCATCATTACTTTTTTCCGAATCCATGCATGAGCTGTCAGACTGGGCAGACTGAGAAAAAGATTTTGCGCCACCGTCATATCCGGTATCAGATTCATCCCGGACGCAATACAAAAAATCCCGCCGTTTTCAAAATCCTCGGCAATATCCGCACCGCACAGGCTCTCATTCACAAAGATTTTTCCGGTATCCGGCTCACCGTCCCCGAAAAGGATGTCCAGCATGCATTGCTTCTCCAGCGGGTCGGAAAGCAAAGCCGCCTTTTCTCCGGGCATGACCCGAAACGATACCGACCGCAATACCTGCTGTGAATGTTCCGTTTTACTCAAATGTTCTATTCTTAAGATTTCGCCGTTCATATCTGATGCCTCCCGTCATATGGCATTGTAATCTCAAAGCAGCTCCCAACATCCGGGGTGCTGTACGCTGTGACTCCATACGCCTCGCCGTAAAGCAATTTGATTCTCGCATTCACATTGACGACCGCAATGCCGCTGCCTTTTTTGGATTTCACGCTGGAACCGCTCTTCCCGTACTCATTTGAATACAGCTTATCATTTAAAGACACCAGCTGATCAGCCGTCGTCCGAAACTGAAATAATTAATCTTTCGCCGACAGTGCTTATATCAATATCAATGTGGAAATCCCGAACATGATCTTTCATTCCATGCTTTACGGCATTTTCAATAAACGGCTGTATGATAAGCTTGGGAACACGGTAGTCCATAAGCTGTCCCCCGTCATCCTGAGCCGTTATATTCAGGATGATCTGACTGCTCAGACGATAGTTCTGTATCGCCAGGTAATCTCTGACCATTGTCAGTTCTTCCCTTATCATAATGACATCGTCTTTCTGGCTGATTGTATAGCGAAAGATCCTGGAAAGGATCTCTATCATATCCGCCGCGATCGGAGCTTTTTCCTGTAGCGCGTACCCGCGTATCGAATCCAATGTATTATAGAGAAAATGCGGGTTGATCTGGCTCTTCATGCTGTCAAATTCCGCCTGCTTTCTCATCAGCTGGTTGGAATACTCCGTATCCAAACTGTGATCCACCATATCGAGCAGAAAACAGAGATACTTAATATAGTCTTTTCCGATCTGCTCCGGCACACTCAAAGAATATCGCTCTTTGAGCGCATCGATCTTCGCCGCGACTTTATGAAACAGCTGTCTGTAAATATAAAACCCGCTGACGCACGTCATGATGATTCCCGGCAATAAAAGATAGCTGCGATAATAGACCCCCACAACCAAAAGATAGACATATGGCAGGACAAACAAATATTTGATTGGAAATCTGGATTTTGGTATTCTCACGCTATTCCTCTCTAATAGATTCTGTTCGCATGGATCCTTCTGTATTCCTTGGGCGTTATCCCAACATACTCCTTGAAAGTTCTGCTAAAATATCTGACATTATTATAACCGACCTTATAGGTAATCTCGTTGATATTGATCCGCACATCCAACAGAAGCTCTTTTGCCTTCTCCATCCTCAGTTCCGTAAGATACGCCGTAAAGTTTTTCCCGGTCTCTTTTTTGAAAATAATCCCCAGATAAGCCGGCGTGATAAATACCTGCTCCGCCACCTCCTCAAGCCTGAGCTGCTTGTCGTAATTTCGGGAAATGTATTCCAGAATACGGTTCATGATCAGCGATCCCCCCGGCTGATCCTCCCTCCGAAACTTTAACATTCCCGCTGCCATCTTCTCTGGTAAGCCGTCGACAATTTCACTGTATCTCGAACAGTTATTGAGTTCCAGCGATAATTCCTGATAGACATCCATAAATTCATTCGGAAAGTTCCCCTTTTGCTTTACGACAGAAAACACATATAACATCACGCCCTGAAGCGTTTTATATACGGAAACGTCCTCCTGTTTGCAAAAGTCCAGTGCATCCCGGAAAATCGCCGATATGGACGGCTTGGTATTTGTGGGCTCATTGCACTCCACCTTTTCGACAAGTCCGTAAAGAAGCTGCTCCGGTAAAATATATTTACTCTCCTCCGCGCCCTTCTTATATCCGTACTCACGGATGTCCAACACCCGATCCACGCCCCTGACAATCCTCATATCAAGCAGGTGGATTGCTGCGTCAAGCGAATCGGGCAGCGCACGGATATCGGTAACCGCTTTTCCGAGACACACAGTGACAGCGGATTCCACGTAGTCATCCGCTAGCTTTTTCGCGCTTGCCCTCACATGCCCGCACAAGGTATGGAGCTTTTCCATTGTATCTTTGTTTTCTTCCAGATTTACAATCGCATAGATGGTTTCCTGGTGTCCTGCCACGCCCACTTCATGGCATATATCGCGGAAACCATCTCTTATCATCATTATAAGATTGTCTGTGATATGAGTTTTAATCCCGATAACAGTGTCTGAATAATAATCTACCTTCACTGTCACAAAACAGAAGCAGCCTTCCTGAAAAGAATAATGATAATCCCGATTAATCTTTTGTATGGTCATATCACGAAAATCAATATCACGATATAAGATGCTCATGATATACGATATCCGCATTTTCTCCTTATGATTGTCCGTGTTCCGCAGCAATATCCTCCTGTCTCCATTTTCAGATATTTCCTGAATCAACTGGGCGAGGGAATTATTCAATTCTACAGAATTGATCGGTTTCAGCAAATAATCTCTCACGCCCAGCTTCATCGCCTTTTTCGCGAACTCAAACTGTTCGTACCCCGATATAATGATAAACCTGGGATTTACCTGCCGCTTTTGTATCTCTTCGATCATCTCCAGGCCATCCATGACCGGCATTGTGATATCTGTAATTACAATGTCCGGACGTTTTTCCATAATCATATCGTACGCAATCTGTCCATTTTCAGCATAGCCTATCAGTTCCAATCCCAGTTCATCGTATAAAATGCAGCTGTTCAGCAGAAAAAAGATACTTTTTTCATCTTCAACAATCAGAAGCTTTTGCATGTATTCACCTCTTCGAATCTATACAGAGACAGATTGCAAACAAAGGACAGAAACACTGTCCGCCAATCTTCTCCTTAATAATATCATGTTAAATAAGCGGATTCAATAAAATTGCCACCCGAATATTCTGTCCGATAAACTGCATTTTAAAATTGGATGAGGAGTACAATCAGCCGCCACACTGATCGCACTCCTTATCGAAGACTCTAAAAAGAAAGGTTATTTTGTGACAGATCCTTATCCTCTGACCCGTGAGTTTGACACATCATAAAAACAGCGCTCCGTCAGGATAGCTCCCGTACCCGAACTGCCGACCACAGCCACATCTCCCACCTCGGCCTTTTCGGTATCGATCAGGGCAAACCCCATGTTCTGGCCGATCGTATATCCGTACGTAAACATAGTCACTTTACCCACGCTCACACCATTGACCTGTACATCATCACCGGCTTGAACATTTGCAGAAACCTTCGGAACCAGAAATCCAAACAGCGAACGCCGGACTCTCTTCTCTTTTGCCTGCCGAAGCGCCTCTTTTCCGACAAACTCTTTCTTCCAGTCCACTGTCCAGTCAAACCCCGCTTCCAGCGGATTGATTCCGGCCAAGTCGCTCATCAGGACATAGCCCTTCTCCCTCGGAATACTTGTCACAATCACATCGGTAGTGATTCTCCTTATGCCATAGGCCTTGCCGTGTTTCTCCAGAGCCCGCTCAATGCGAGCGGCGTCTGACGGCGCACAGTAAATCTCATATCCCAATTCTCCCGTATATCCGCTGCGGGCAATCTTGACCTTCATGGCGTCGATCTGATTATCTTCGATGTGGAAATGTTTCAGGTTGTCAATGGAATCGTTCAGGAGCCTATTCATGACCTCCCTGGAGTTCGGACCCTGCACCGCGTACATGGCCGTAATGTCTGTAATCTCCACATAGGTGACATCCTCACCCGAGCGATGTCTGTCAAACCAGGCGATCATTTCGTCAATATACAGCGTCGATACCCAGTATGTATCTTTGTCAACGTGAAACACGATCACATCGTCGATAATCTTGCCCTCCTCGTTCAGCATCGTTGTATATTTTGCGATTCCCACACCGGCTCCGGAAATATTGGCGACAAAGATCTTATCAAGGAATGACGCCGCGTCTCTTCCGGTCACATTCAGGAGCTTATGTGTGAAATCATAATATCCCACTTTATTACGGATTGCCTCATGGTCCTTCTGCTGCTCACTGACCACCTTCTTTTTGGGCTTCTCCGGCTGTCTCTTTTGCCCAATTCCATACCAGCAGATGTCCTTCAGATAATTTGTCAGGTCTTCCCTCACCTTTGCGTTAGAGACAGGATCAGGATTTTTCTTCCATTCCTCGTTCAGATATAAGACTCTGTTTTTTGTCGCGGCGTCAATCTTCCCTCGTCTCTGCTCGGAGTCCATCCATTCTTCAAAGGTTCCGATCCAGCGCGCGTCGCAGCCGATGTCATCTGGTGTCGGGTGGATCTGCGTATCCAAGCGCATATAGTTCAGGCGCGGCGGTTCTCCCTTGATGGAAACCTCAAACAGAAGGCCGGCAGCGCCCAGGCCGGGCTCATGCGGCGTCACCTTGTCTCTCTCAATGTACTCCGATCTGACGCTGACCTCCACAATCTCGAATATATACACCGTGGATCCGTCCACGCAGATGGAATCAATCACCTTCGCTTCCAGGTTGGATACGCACTCCGCGATTCCGCATGGTTTTACTTTCTTCGACGGAAGGGGAGTCAGACCCGCCACGTCGATCTCGCTGATTCCTTTCGGCAGCGGCAGCCCGACAATCTCGCTCTCGCGGAGCAGATCGTAAGGATAGTAGCTGATGACGCACTCGCCGGTCTCATCCAGATTCTTTCTGCCGTCGCGCTCGTTGTTCATCGCGAACGCGTAGCACCATCTCATGTTGGGCGGCGCGGACTGGAACGCTGTCCCCATGGACACAGGCGTGCAGTTTACGTTGCCCTTTTTGTCCATGGTCGTAACAAAGTAGCACGCTACTGGAGGCTGGATCCATCTGTGGCTGAACCCAGTTGTTTCATAAGTCTCCAGGCACTCGGTGAAGTCGCCCTTCTGCTCTCTCTCAGTCTCTGCAAATATGCTCTGTACATCAAAATACGAAAAACTCATTTTTATTCCTCCTTGATTTCTCTGTTTCCCTGTGGTTTACCGTTATGCACGTACAATATTGATCAGATGCTTCGTAAGCTGTTCCTTTACTCCCCTGTTCACTTCCGGATCCGGATTTGCCTTCCACTGTTCATTCAGCTTCAGAATCTCGCGTTCTACATCTGCGGTGATTTTCCCTCGTCTCTGCTCGGAGTCCATCCACTCTTCAAAGGTTCCGATCCAGCGCGCGTCGCAGCCGATGTCATCTGGTGTCGGGTGGATCTGCGTATCCAAGCGCATATAGTTCAGGCGCGGCGGTTCTCCCTTGATGGAAACCTCAAACAGAAGGCCGGCAGCGCCCAGGCCGGGCTCATGCGGCGTCACCTTGTCTCTCTCAATGTACTCCGATCTGACGCTGACCTCCACAATCTCGAATATATACACCGTGGATCCGTCCACGCAGATGGAATCAATCACCTTCGCTTCCAGGTTGGATACGCACTCCGCGATTCCGCATGGTTTTACTTTCTTCGACGGAAGGGGAGTCAGACCCGCCACGTCGATCTCGCTGATTCCTTTCGGCAGCGGCAGCCCGACAATCTCGCTCTCGCGGAGCAGATCGTAAGGATAGTAGCTGATGACGCACTCGCCGGTCTCATCCAGATTCTTTCTGCCGTCGCGCTCGTTGTTCATCGCGAACGCGTAGCACCATCTCATGTTGGGCGGCGCGGACTGGAACGCTGTCCCCATGGACACAGGCGTGCAGTTTACGTTGCCCTTTTTGTCCATGGTCGTAACAAAGTAGCACGCTACCGGAGGCTGGATCCATCTGTGGCTGAACCCAGTTGTCTCATAAGTCTCCAGGCACTCGGTGAAGTCGCCCTTCTGCTCTCTCTCGGTCTCTGCAAATATGCTCTGTACATCAAAATACGAAAAACTCATTTTTTACCTCCTGTTTTCATGAATTCTGTAATCATTAGTTGTTCAGTTACATGGATGTTTTCTTTTGTTTATTGTTTTGTTTTCTTTACTTATTGTTAAGTTTATTATATGGCGAATATTTAGTTTTGTCAACACCATTTTTTATATCTATTTTACTATAATATCACGCGTTTATTTACTAAACATTCAACATTTGATTGACTACCCATGTCAGTTGAGATATAATGAAGAAAATTTAGACAATTGCGAAACAGGTGAATAATTCGTCTCAAAGAGACGGGATAACAGAACTGGATTGTCTAAGATAGTCATGTCCTCTCTGAAAGAGTCAATGGCCTGGCAGATGGGTTCCGTAAAGCCAGCAGGCTTTTCAAAAACGATCTGGAGATCTTCCCGGAAATCCTGTTTGAAGGGGGGACAATTACATCAAGGCCAATATGTTCCTGCAGCAGAGACAGGAAGGCCGGTTTGCCGGATTCATAAATTTCCTGGCAGTCTGAAAAAATATCTGCCAAAGAAAGCTGATTGTATGGTATCATATAGGTACAGCTCCTTTCGGGTGGATATGGTTGATTGTTGCTTGCTGACTCACTTTTACCATAGACCTGTGAGGAGTTGTTCTATTTTTAAGAAGAAAAAAGTGAGATTTTATGCGGGATGCAGAGTTTCGCAATTATTTAAATGAAGAAAATTCAAAAAGAGGTGACGACTTATTACCATTCGGGAGATTGCAGCACAGTTTGGAGTATCCCCCTCGACAGTCTCCAATGTGCTGAACAACAAAAGCGGAGTTCGTGACGAATTAAGAAGGGAGATTAAATCCGCCCTGCTTGACAACGGATACAGCATTAGACAGATTCCTGTTTGTGTTCCGGGGGAACCGCGGAATCTTTTGTACCTTTATTACCAAAGTGCAAACTATCAATCTCTGAGGAACAATAATATTCTTCCTCTTACACTCCGCCAGATCGAACAGTATTGTCAGGCTGAAGGCCATCGTTTCGTTTTCAGGCAGGCCTCCTACCATACTCTTGATTCCATGCTGGATAAGCAGAATCTGATGGATATTGACGGTATCCTGATGCTCGGGACGGAATATTATCACAAACCGTCTCCCGCATTTTATTCCTGCGGTAAACCCATCGTCGTTCTAGACGGGTCATATCCCGAAGACGCCATCAGCACCGTCAATATCGACAATACATATGGCGTCGGCCAGCTGGTGGAGCATATCTGGCAGATGGGTCACAGACGAATTGGATATATCAAAAGCCGTATGCCTTTCGGATGCCTCCGCGACCGGGCAAACAGCCTCTATGCCGTTCTGGAAAGATATAACATAGTGCTCAACAGAAAAGACATCCTGGAGGTAAGCGCAGAGGCCAGACTGATCCAGGATGAAGTCGCTCAGTTTTTCTCAAATGCGCAGGATCTGCCCACCGTTTTTTTTGCTGACAACGATTTCCTTGCAATCTCCTCCATACAGGCGATCACGCGGTTGGGGTTTTCCGTCCCGGATGACATATCGATTGTCGGCTTTGACAATCTCGATATCTGTACTTTATTAAAGCCGCACCTTACCACTTCGAGAGTAGACTTCGGTGCCATGGCACGGGCAGCTGTCATACATCTTATGAATCTTATTGAAGAGCCAGGTCTGCCGGTGACAAAGCTTACCGTGACTACAGAATTTGTTGAACGGGATTCCGTAAAAAAAATAATGTGAGACGGACTTATTTAATAGTAGGAGGCAACTATGACTATAAGAGAAATTGCAGCACAGCTCAATATATCACCTACTGCTGTTTCTTACGTACTTAACAATAAACCCGGAGTTCGCAAGGAACTCCGGGAGACAGTTACAAGGATTTTAATTGAAAATGGCTATTCCATCAAAGAGGAGTCTTCCGCTGAACCGAAAATCAATCCCGATTCCTCGAAACAGAAGACCATTTTGTTTTTGTATTATATCAGTGAACGATATCTCTTCCTCAGAAATAATAATGTGCTGACGCTCTATCTCAACGCGATTGAGGACGTCTGCAACAGACAGGGCTGCAGCGTTATCATCAAAAGTGCCACCCGCGAGGTTTTGGGCGATACACTGACAAACACGGAAGGTATCGACGGTGTGATTCTGCTGGGAATCGAGTTCTACGAAAAAGTGATCTTCAACCGTTCCATGTGCCCAAAGCCTTTTGTCCTGCTCGATGGCTATTTTCCGGAATCTCTGATTGACTGCGTCAATATTGATAATTATATCGGTCTATACCAGGCAATCGATTATCTTTACAGAAAGGGACACCGAAAGATCGGCCACATAAAGAGTGCTATGCCCTACGGATGCCTTCCGGACCGCTGGCACTGCTTTTATGAAATCCTGAATCAATTCGGAATACCTTTTTCAAAAAAACATCTTGCGGAGGTAAGGCTGCAGTCTGAATTCCTGCAGGAGGATCTCCTGAGATATCTGAGGGAGCATAAGGATCTGCCCACTGTTTTTTTTGCGGATAACGACTATATCGCCATCTCCGCAATGGCGGGAATGCAGCAGGCGGGCTATGTTATCCCTGATGATTTTTCTATCATCGGTTTTGACAACGCGGATATCGCGACCCTGCTGAAACCGAATCTGTCCACGATTTCCCTGGACTTCCGCGGTATGGCGGCAGAAGCCCTGCAACGTCTGTTCCAACTAATGGAACAGACGGATCCTCCAATCGTAAAAAGCACAATCTCGCCGATTTTTATAGAGAGGGATTCCGTAAAAAATCTGAACTGACGAACCGCAAAAGGGCAGCTGCGATTCACCCGAGCCACAACTGCCCTGCCTTTATCAATAGTCTGCCTAATTCTGTCTCTTCCGGAAGTTCTTTAACGCATCTACATACATGGCCGCAAAAATCACCAGACCTTTTGCAAATGGATAAATATATGGCGATGCTCCTGTCAATGCCAGAATGTTGTTGATCAGATACAGCAGCACGACTCCGATAAATGTTCCCGGAAAAACATTTCCGCGCCCTCCCAGAAGGCTGGTTCCGCCCATCACGCACACCGTGACGACATCGAATTCCATCTCATTTCCGATGGTTCCGCTGTAAGTCCCCACTTTACAGCAGGAGACAAACCCTGCAAAGGCCGCGCAAATTCCCGACAGGATATAGACCGTCATCTTTACCTTTCTTATGGGAAGTCCGATACGCTTCGCCGACTCCTCACTGCATCCAATGGCGTAACAGTATGCGCCAAATCGTGTTTTTCTCAGCAGGCACTGGAACACCAGAAGTATGATCAAAGACACAAGGATCAATACTGAAACGTCTCCGATCTTCGCATCGGCAATCGCCTTGAACCCTTCCGGAAGGCCGGTCTGCGCACCGCCGTTTGTGATATTGAGGGAAACTCCGCGCAGAAGAATCATCATTCCCAGCGTTGCCAGCATGGAATTTAACCTGGCGTAAGTAATCAGAATACCATTGATCACACCGATGAGCGCACCTACCAGAAAAATTATAATCACCATCTGTGCGAAACCAGCGCCGTGATTCATCGCATGCACCGCAATCGCGGAGCTGCACAGCGCCACTGAACCCACACTCATATCCATGTTTCCTGTGACGATCACAAGCGTTCCGCCGGCAGCAACCACCAGCAGCGTTGTCGCGCCCCACATAATCTGCATCAAATTATCCCTAGCAAGAAAGACCGGAGATATAAAGCCGCAGGCTATGAACATGACGACAAATAAAACATAAAACCCATAGGATAGAAGAAAATTCGATAAATCAAATTTCTTTTTCTCTGTAATCGCTGCATCATTCATGTGCATCTCCTCCGCCAAGTGCTAATTCCATAAGATTATTGATGTTAATATCAGGACCTTCGACATCTTTGACGATTCGACCGCCCTGCAGGACAATGACGCGATCCGACAGATCCACCATCTCGTCCACCTCCGATGAAACCAGGATCACAGAAGTGCCCTCCGCCGCTATCTTCTTAATTGTTTTGTAAATTTCCATTTTGGAGCCGACATCCACGCCCCTTGTAGGTTCATCCAGGATCAGCACCGGCGCTCCTTTGTTCAGCCATTTCGCAAAAACTACCTTCTGCTGATTTCCTCCGGAGAGCTGGGACGCGCGCGTCTTTTCATCCGGAACTTTGATATTCACACTCTTAATCAGAGTCCTAGCATCTTCTGCCTCTTTATTAACATCAATAAACTTTAGCCGTTTGGAACAGTAGCTGTCCAGCTTCGCCGCCGTACAGTTGTTCGTGATGTCCATGTTCAGGAACAGGCCGTCATAATGTCTGCTCTCCGTCACATATCCGATTTTTCTAAGGAGCGTACTTCTCTTAATCTTTGTCAAAGTCCCTCCTTCTTCCTTAAAAAGAACCATCCCTCCGTCGATGCGATCCAGGCCTACTATTGCCCGCACCAGTTCTGTACGTCCGGAGCCCATCAGACCCCAGATTCCCAGGATCTCTCTCTTTTTCAGTTCAAAGCTTACGCCTCTTAACAGATTGCCGCTAACGATCCGATCCACCTTCAGTACTACTTCGTCCAGCTGGCGTTTCACTGTCTTTTTTTCAATCACTGCCGGCTTCTGGCCGATGATCATCGTGACAAGATCCGCCTTCTCAAGTCCCTCTACCACGCCGGTACCGCTCATTTTTCCGTCGCGCAGCACTAGATAATCGTCACACAATTCCGTAATCTCTTCAAGAAAGTGAGAAATGTAAATAATGACCTTTCCCTCATGCTTCAGCTTGCGGATCACCTCAAATAGTTTGTTTTTCTCATGCAGGCTCAAAGAAGAAGTCGGCTCGTCGAAAATAATCGTGTTCGCACCCATTGCAAGCGCACGGGCGATCTCAACCATCTGCCTTGCGCCGATGGTAATATCTTCCATCGCAGAGTGAGGGCTGATATCATTTGCCCCGAGAAGTTCCAGATACTTTTTTGCCTCCTTTTCCGCTTTTGCATTGTCAGTCAGGATCGGCACCGCACCTTTAAACATATTCCCGATAAAAACGTTCTGTGCAACGCTCATCGAGGCAAAAAACAACGGCTCCTGATGAATAAATGCAATCCCATTTTTCTCCGCATCCTTCGGCGAATTCATCGAAACGCTTTTTTCATTGATCAGAATATCCCCTTTATCCTGCTTAAGAATCCCGCCGAGTATATTCATCAATGTTGATTTCCCTGCACCGTTGATTCCGATCAGTGCCAGTATTCTTCCTGGATCAGCCTTTAAAGTAACATCATCAAGGGCTAAAACGCCAGGAAATTGTTTGGTTATATGATTCATCTCCAGCATAGTTATCCCTCTCAATCTCCATTTCTCAAACGGTCTAATACAATAATCATTACAATCAGAACGCCCTTGATAATCAATCCGACATAGTATGTATATCCCATCAAATTGATAAAATTACTGATCACGGTAATAAACAATGCTCCAAGCACAGAGCCCCAGATATTTCCTCTTCCGCCGGATAAACTCGCACCGCCAATGACCGCCGCACTGATTGTATCCGTCAGCATGGTATTTCCGACCATCGTGGCGCCTGCCATGTTCGTGCGGGCCGCCAGGAGAATCCCCGCCATGCAGGCATAGACACTCGCCATGATATAGGCGGCGAAGATATATAAATCTGTCCTGATACCAGAAACCCGTGCAGTCTCCTCATTCTGGCCGATCATATAAAATATTCTTCCATACTTTGTTTTCTTCAGAATGATGTGGCTGATAACCGCCACAATAAAAAAGATGGGAATCGAAATGGGGACAACGCCTATCTTAATTCCAAGAAATAGAAATGCATCGGGAAGCCCAAAAACACTTTTGGAATTCGTCACCATAACAGCAAAACCATTGGCAATGATCTGTGTGGACAGCGTCACAATGAATGGGATCATTTTTGCCTTCGCAACAGCCACGCCGTTGATCATCCCGAAGATCGCACCGATAGCAAAAATAATCAGAATACCGATCAATACGTTCCCTGTTTTTGACATAAACAGTGCCCCGGGTATGGTTGTCGCCATCAATACGGCGGGCATTGATAAATCAATGCCGCCGACGATCAAGATAAAAGTCATTCCCAAACATAACATACCAACTGTCGTGAGCAGTTCCAAAAGATTAAGGATATTATTCAAACTCAGAAAATTCGGTACCGCTACACAAAGTATAATCACAAAGAACACTGCCACAGCCGCCGTCGCCAGATCAAGGGCTTTCTTCCTGTCTGACAATATTGTCTGTATCTTATTATGATTCGTCACAGTCGTTTGGTTACTCATATCATTTCCTCGCAATTCTTTTGTTTCTAATGATCAGCCCCAGAGAAGCGCTGTCAGCTCTTCATCCTTGTAATTCTCACGCGTAAACACGGGACCCTTCACATAGATTTCCTCAACAGTCTCGCCATTAGCCAGCGCGATGCACTGCTCCACGATTGTCTTTGACATATTCACGACATCCATCAGAGAATCAGCGTCAACATAGCCTTCGTCGATTGCTTCCAGACCTTCCTGATATACGTCAGTGGCTGCAAACCAGATATGGCCTTCCTCCCCGTTCTTGATCCACTGGTTCGTCGACTGAAGAGCCGCCTTCGCCGCCGGAAGCAGGAAATCAGATGCGATATAGATGCAATTGGCATCTGGATTTGCCCTCATCGTGCTCGGCAGATTGGACTCCAGCCAGTCCGGATTCCAATCAGTGTCAAGGTCTGTAACGATATTGGCGCCTTTGTCCGCATACTCCTCAACCGCACGTTTCACACCGTTGATACGTTCGACAGAGTTCTGATCAGAAGTGGAACCGCTGCAGACAACCAGATTCAGTTCTGTCTCTCCGGCTTCGATCATCTGATCAAATACAGATTTTGCGGAAGTATATCCCTGATCCTCCGCATCGATGCCGACGAAGGAATCCGGCTTATACGCTCCATCCGGATTGTAAGGTCTGTTCTGAATCACGACAGGAATTCCCGCATCCTTGCAATCTTTGATCATAGTATCCGTCGCCGCCACATCCTCCGGGCAGATGCACATCACATCAACCTGCTGACTGATTAAATCCTTCACATCCGAGATCTGTTTGCTTACATCGTTGTCAGCGGAGGTTACAATAAACTCTACTTTGGGACTGCTCTCGGATCCAAACTGTTTTGTATACTCATCCGTTTTTACAAACACATCGTTCATCAGTGCGTTGAAGGACATGCCGACTTTAATCGTATCGCCCGAGCCGTTCTCATCCCCCGGTTTTTCAGCAGTTTCCCCGGCAGAGCTGCCGCTGTCTGCAGCCTGGGAATTGTCTTTAGATTCTCCTCCGCATGCTGTCATCGACAACATCATAAGTCCTGCCATCAATAATGCGGCTATTCTTTTTTTCATACACTTCTCTCTCCTTTTGTTGTTTTATTAATTCTTGTGTACATTTTCCCTTGCGATATCGCTTTTGTTTTGTGTAATTTATATTAATATCATTTCTGTTGTTTGTAAACATCATTTCTGTTTTACCCAAGATTCAGTGCACCAATTATAAGATTTCATGCACCTTTCCTAGAACGTGTTTGAAAATTCATTCACGCCACCCATACGCCCCACTTTGCGGCAGATTTGGCCTGAATCACAAGATCACAAAACATTTCTCTAATTCAAATCGGTATGCTATCCCTCACACAAATCGCCCCATATCCCGCGTATGTCAAGTTAATGTCACAAACTTTTTTCACTTTTTTTGAGCGAAAATCGCTGAAACCCGCATAACTTCGTGGGGCGTATGGTTCGCTAATGCTAAGTTAGGGCAAAATTGACGGTGAATTAGTGTCAAGTGAAAAGAGTTATTAATCACGGAAATCCATTTTCCAAAACATTACTAATTAGCGAAGGTTTCAAGAATACGGCTAACGGATAGAAAAAGGATCAAAATTTAGTTGCTATCCTTTCTCGTTCAAAGTATAATTTTTGTGTAATGATATAAGGATTTATATACTTAAATTTTACACCAACAGCCGGATTTTTCGAAGTCCAGCTGCATTTTTTTCCTGAAAAGGAACTGCGCTCTAGTACTACAGCGAACTTTGAAAACACCTTTCATTATTATCTTTGTTTTC
>CANONN010000071.1 GCA_947567625.1 uncultured Roseburia sp.
CGAAGACAAACTTCAAATGAGCCGGATTCCGTAACTATGAAGCCGAAGGCGGAATCGTTACATGTTTCGGTATCAGTTGCAGGCTGAACGATTCCTATTTCTCACGACAATACGCATATTTTTCTGGTATTTTTCCATTCTATATCTTATAATAAAAAAATCAATGATAGGTCAAAAACCGCAAATCTGATTGCAGCATCTTACTTCAAACAGATGGATTTGCGTTTCTTTCATCCCACAGAATATGGAGGTTTCCCATGAATCAGGATTTTTATCAGGAGTTCTGCCCGGACCTTGCAGAATTTAGAGAAAAAACAATGCAGTTTCAGCGCAAAGAGCTTACGGTTGCGCAATATAAGGGGTTTTCGGGCGGCTATGGCAGTTATGCCCAGCGCGGCGGCGCTTATCATATGCTTCGCCTCCGCATGGCCGGCGGACAGATCACCGGCGAACGTCTTCGCTTTATCGTCGAGGCGTGCGAAAAATACCAGATCGATCTCTTAAAACTCACCACCTGCCAATCGGTGCAGATGCACAATGTCAAGGCGGAACAGTTGACCGATCTTATGGAGGAGGCGTGGAAAGCGGGCATGGTATCGCGAGGGGGCGGCGGTGACTTTCCGCGCAATGTGATGGCCTCCCCGCTCTCCGGCGTGTCCAAAGAGGGCTATTTTGACGTGCTGCCGTTCGCCCAGGCAGCCGGCGACTATATGATGCATTTTATCAAAGCAGTCAAATTCCCGCGCAAACTAAAAGTCGCATTTTCCGACTCTCCCGAAAACGAGGTACATGCGACGTTTCGCGATTTAGGCTTCGTTGCAAACCCGGACAAGACGTTTGACGTCTATGCCGCCGGAGGTCTCGGCAACAAACCGCTTCCCGGCCTTCTTGTGGCAGAGCACATCTCACCGGAAAAGATTCTCTATTACATCAAAGCCATGGTAAACACCTTCGTCACTTACGGCAACTACGAAAACCGCGGGCGCGCAAGAACACGGTTCATGCAGGATACACTTGGCAAAGAGGGCTTTGTGTCCGCCTACCACGAAAAGTTAAAAGAGGTCTTAGCCACGGAGCATCTTGACATCACGGTCACTGTCCCCATGCTCGCCAAGACCGGCTGCGGCACACTCTCCGCCGAAAAGCGTCTGATTCCCCAGGTGCAGGACGGGCTGTATGCGATATTTTACCAGCCCCTTGGCGGCGTGCTCTCTCCCCAAAAGGCAACCGAGCTCTATCAGTTAATCAAAGACATGCCGCATGTGGAAATCCGTCTCACCCCGGAGGAAGGGCTTTATATTATCAACTGCAATGCCAGCGAGGCCACCCATGTGTTAGAAGCCACTGCGGACAGCGCGTCGACGCTGTTTGAAACATCCGTTGCCTGCATCGGCAACAGCATCTGCCAGGTAGGCGTAGGCGACTCCCAGGCGCTCTTGCGTTCGTGTGTCGAGGCAGTAAAAAAAGAACATTTTGCGGACGGGGTACTGCCCAAACTGCACATATCGGGCTGTCCGTCTTCCTGCGCCGCTCATCAGATCGGCACGATAGGATTCCGCGGCGCCGTCAAACAGACCCCGGAGGGTCCCAAACCCGCGTTTGCCATTTTTATCGACGGCAACCCCCTGCAGGGACAGGAAGTGATCAGCGAAGCGAAAGGGGCGATCGCCGTGACCGAAATCCCTGCCTTTCTGGTGGAATTGGGCAAAGCGGTCGCCGCCTGCGACACGACCTATGACAAATGGATTGTCGACAACCACGACAAATTAGACGCCCTGATTGAAAAATACACGGCATAAAGCCTGCGGTTTTTGCCTGTTATTTCTTGTCGTATTTTTCTTTGATCAGCCGAATGATCTTGGTTTCATAGTAGATTACAACGACAAGCATCAATATCCCAACCACCCAGCCGCCCTGATGCAGCTTAATGCCCAGCACGTCGCAGATGCTGGTAAACAGCAGTGAAACTGCGAAGATCAGCTTTTCCATGCGGGCCATGACAATGGTATAGCGGCGTATCATGCCGGTACACGCTTCTTTGGTCAGATGATTGACACGCTCCGGGTAAAACTGCATCAGGGTCAGGCCCAGATACACCAGCACAAATGCCAGCAGATTCATGATAATCTGTACCATGGCATTGCTCTCGGCGTACAAAATCCCGTAATAAATCTGTAAACCGCAATATGCGGCGATCGAGACAATGCCGACCGCCTCCAGCAAAAGATCAACGATTGTCATTTCTTCTTTTTTCAATGCGTTTCCTCCCTGTCTCATAAAAAAGTGTGCACCGGCAGCCATTTTCTTATTGCACGAAGTTTGCATCCTCCCGGAGGCTTTTTATCTTACTAGGAAAGTTAAGCTTCAGCTTTTAAAGCAGCTCAGTCTTTCCTATAAGATAAAGAAAGGTGCTCCGCGAGCGCCTGCTTCCAGGCCGCCACCAGACGTTCCAGGTTCCAGGCCGCATTAGCCGGGCTGGTAGAGGGCAGCTGCACAGCCTTAGGAACGCCCTCTTTCCTGCAATAGCGGCCGTATAACTGCTGTGCCTTGCCGCCGTTGGTATAGATGGCGGCAATCGGCGCCTGACGCAGAATCACGGTCATATCATGCGCTGTCACGTTTTTGATGGAGCTGTCCGAGGAACCCGCAATATCGCAGGATTCCACGACATCCCACAGGGCAATGTTGCGGGAGAGCAAAAATGATTTCTTCTCCTCAACGGTGCGCGGCGTCTCTTCCTCAAACAGCGCCGCAAGGACACGCCAGAACCGGTTTTGCGGATGACCGTAATAGAACTGTGCCTCTCTGGACTTTACCGAGGGAACAGAACCCAAAATCAGTATCCGCGAATCTTGATTCACAACGGGTCCAAAGGTATGTACCACATGTGTATATTCCATCGTATTATCCTTCCTTTCCAGACACAAACGAAGCGTAAAAAACTCTACACCTGTGCCAGGTCCCGTATCACCTCGCCGGCAAGGATAAGCCCCGCCACGGAGGGAACAAATGCCACGGAACCAGGTATCGCCCGACGTCCACCCCCCGGTTGGCCGTCCGTTGGCACGCACAGTCCGCCGACGTCTCCGCCGCCCCCGTCCATCTCCATCGGTTCACGCGGTTTCTCCCTGGAATACACGACTTTCAGCTTTGGGATACCGCGCTTTTTCAATTCCCGACGCATCACTCTCGCCAGCGGACATACGGAGGTTTCATAGATATCCGCCACCTCAAAAGCGGAGGCGTCCAGTTTATTGCCCGCTCCCATACTGCTGATGATAGGCACTCCGGCTCTCTGCGCCTCCATCACGAGCGCAATCTTTGCGGTCACCGTGTCCACCGCGTCCACCACATACGAATAAGCGGAAAAGTCAAACTCCCCCGCCGTTTCAGGCAAAAAGAAGCAGCGATGGACAGTTACCGCTGCGTCCGCATTGATATCCAAGATGCGCTCACGCATCACATCCACCTTATACCGACCGATCGTGCTCGCAGTGGCGATGATCTGCCGGTTCAAATTCGAGCGGCTTACCTTATCATGGTCAATAAGATCGATCGCACCCACGCCGCTGCGCGCCAAAGCCTCCACGGCATAACCGCCGACGCCGCCCACGCCAAAAACTGCCACGCGGGCGCGCTTAAGGCGCTCAACGCCAGCGTCCCCCAACAAAAGCTTTGTCCTGGAAAATTGATCTGCCATCTCCAAACGTTTCCTTTCTTTCCGTCTGCCGCGTATCGCCATGCACGGCAAAATCTGCCGCATATCATGCAGGAAAACCTGCCACACCGGAACATGTCCGGCATGACAGGTTTTTAAACTCACAAAAATCAGAACGACAATCCGCAAAACTGCTGTCCGACAATTATAACGCCCTGATGCGCTCGATCGCCGCAACCGTGTTCTCATAACTGCCAAAAGCAGTCAGACGAAAATATCCTTCCCCGCTCGGCCCGAAACCGGAACCCGGCGTACCGACCACATTGGCATGTTCGAGCAAATGATCAAAGAACTCCCACGACGTCATCCCCTCCGGCGTCTTTAACCAGATATAGGGCGCGTTGACTCCGCCAAACACCGTATACCCGGCGTCTTTTAATCCGGCCTTGATCACCGACGCGTTCTTCATATAGTATGCAACCTGCTCTTTTAACTGCGCCTTGCCCTCGGCGGAATAGACTGCCTCACCTGCGCGCTGCACGATATAGGGCGCGCCGTTAAACTTGGTGCCGTGGCGCCTCGCCCACATGGCGTTCAGAGAAACGTCGCCGCACTTTAAATCCTTGGGGACAACGGCATAGCCCAGACGCACTCCGGTAAAGCCTGCGTTCTTGGAAAAACTCTTTAACTCAATCGCGCATGTCTTAGCCCCCTCACACTCAAAGATCGAGTGTGCCACATCCGGCTCTAATATATACGCCTCGTAAGCCGCATCGTAGATGATCACCGCCCCGATTTTGTTGGCGTAATCAACCCATTCCTGAAGCTGCGCTTTGGTAATCGTCGTACCTGTCGGATTGTTCGGCAGACACAGGTAAATCATATCCGGCGTCTCTTTGGGGAAATCGGGAACAAAGTCATTTTCCATGGTGCAGGGCATATAAATCACGTCGCTCCAACGCTCGGCAGCGGCATCGTAAGTCCCGGTTCTGCCGGCCATCACATTGGAATCCACATAAACCGGGTAGACGGGATCACAGACTGCTATCCTGTTGTGCACGTCAAACAGTTCCTGAATATTGCCGGAATCACTCTTTGCGCCGTCCGAGACAAATATTTCGTCTGCCATAATATCGCATCCCCTGGCCCTATAATCGTGCTCCACAATCGCATTTCTCAAAAAATCATACCCCAGATCGGGCGCATAGCCGTGAAAGGTCTCCGCCTTTGACATCTCGTCCACCGCTTTGTGCATCGCTTCAATAATCGCGGGAGCAATCGGCTGCGTGACATCGCCGATGCCAAGGCGAATCACCTGCTTGTCTGGATGGGCCGCCGAAAATGCACTTACCTTTTTGCCGATCGTGCTGAACAGATAACTGCCGGGCAGCTTTTGATAATTCTCATTCACTTGAAACATACTTGTCTGAGCTCCTCTCTTATTTTGCTTTTACCTTGACTGCGGCGGATTGTGCATTGAAATCTGCTTTCAGCCCATTCTTACCGACTGCCACAATCTTATAGTAGTAAGTCTTACCTTTTTTCACTTTCTTGTCCGTATAAGACGTCTTTTTGGTCGTGCCAATCTGCTGGTACCCTTTGTCTTTCTTCTCGGAACGGTAAATCACATACTTGGAAGCGCCGGCTGTCTTAACAATCGAAATTGTCACCTTCCCTTTGGCCGCTTTGGCGGACTTGATCTTGGCTGTCTTCTCAAACGAAACACTGCAATTTTGCGCCACACCGTAGGATCTGGCCGTGCCGTTTTCCGCGCAGGCGACAACGAAATAGTAGTAGGTCACGCCGGACTGGAGCTGGCCACGGTCAATCGCGCTGGTACCGGTCACGGTGTTGGTCATTCCCTTATACTCGTCATAGTATACCGTATTGCTGCGCTCATCATAGTTGCTCTCTTTTGCAATGGCCGTCGCGCTGTAGTTGGTATAAACTTTCTCATCCGCATTGTAGGAAACAGCCGGTGAAGTGGAGCGATATACCTGATAGTACGCAGCGCCGGACACTTTCTTCCAACTGATCTTAACCGAGGAGCTTGATACATTGTTGGCGTCCTTTACTGTCGTATTGACTGCATTGACACCCTTTACAGCCGCAAGCGCCATGACGTCCTCCGCCTGCGCGCTCCATGACGTCCACTTTTTGCCGTCCGAAGCGCGAACCTGTACCGTCACGCTCTCCCCGTTCTTTAAGCTGTTCGGAACCGTGTATGTGTTTTTCTTTACAGTCTTCACCGTCCAATCGTCATTGTACGGCTTACCCTCCGCGTCGTATACCATGAATCTGACTTCAAACTTCTTGGCAAACTTGTCGGCTTTCCAGGTCACTTTCACTTTCTTGCCGCTCAAGGTTGCCTGTACATTCTGCGGAGCGCTGATCTTTAAGGATACCGAAGCGGAATCTCTGATCTGCTTGTTGGCCTTGCCCGCCTTGTAAGTAGCGACGACCTGATATGTATAGGTCTCGCCCGCCGTAAGCTTCTTATCTGTATAACTCGTCGTCTTTGCGTTGGAAATCGTCTTCACCAGCGCCCACTTGCTGTTGGCAAGTCCGGCATAGCTGTTCCCCGTGCTGTTTTTCTTGGACAGGGTATTGTCGGTGGAGGCGGTATTGGATCTGTAGATCTCATACTTTACTGCGCCCGGCACCTTGGTCCAGGTGACCTTTGCCGCCGTCTTGCCGGAAGAAACCACTTTCACGTCTATATAGTTGCTTGCGCTGGTTTCCGCGGAAAAGAACACGACATCGCTCTTATAAGTAGCCTTGGTGATCGGATTATAGTTGTAAGCAACCGCCTTGTAGTTGTATGTAGTGTCCGCCTTTAAACCGCTGTCCACATACTCTCTGGAAGTGGAAGTCGCTATCTTGGCATATTTCTTGCCGCTCTTGCGGTAGATCTCATAGCCGGTAATATTGCTGTTATCGGCAAACGTCAAGGTAATGCTGCTGCTCTCCGACCTGGTCGTCGGCGCCTTTAATATGCCCAACGTCCGCACGGCGCTCACCGCCGCCGGAGCGCTGATATCCGTGTAATTCGTGTAAGCCACCTGGTTTAATACATACGGCGTCTGTGGGCGCGCTGTGGAACGCAGAGCGCTGTCATAGGAGACTACGCGGAAGAAATACTTTTTGCCATACTCCAGATTCAGCTCGCTGGAGGAAACACCTGTTTCGGAATCTGCGCCGCTGCACTCATATTTCTTTACCTTTTTGCCGGCCAGCGCAATCAGCTCAGTAACCTCCGGCTGACGGTTGAAATATTTTACCGTTCCCGTGGCATCGGTCAACGTGGCATTGGCCAGCTCATAGAGATAAGAGCTGTCCGCAAACGCCGCTTCCTCTTTTGCATAAAAGATGGCAACTTTGGCGCTGTCATTGATGCGGTTCCACCTCAGCGTAAAGGAACCGTCCACCTGATTCTCCACTCTCAAACCGGTGATCGCCGGTACATTCGCCTCCTTGCCCAGCGCGATATTGTTCAGCTGAACCATGCAGGGAGCCGAATATGCGCCTCTGGTTCCCACATATTTATCATTGTCGTAAGTCACTCTCGCCGCCACGCGGATATAGGCATACGGCGTGTCCACGGTCACATTTTTGTAGTAGACGCGTTCGTTACTCTTTGTTTTATCATAACCCACGGCCGCAATATCAGACGCGGCGCAGGGCACCTTGGCCACAGAAATCCTTTCGTCCTTACCGGTCGCCGGATTGTACTGTGAAATGGTCGTATATTTATTGGGGTCATTATCTGCACAGACCGCGTATTTGTAATAGGAGCGCGTATAATTTTCCCAATCCGCCTCAGGGTCTGACGCATCAGCGACCGCATAGTAGGAGCGTGTGCGCCCGCTCATATTCAGGCTCATATAGGTATCTGCGTCCGTGGAGCTGCTGGAAGCGTTCTGGTTCCATGTATATTCCGAAACAGACGCCACGTCTAATACCTGATCGGAATATAAAATCTGGTAGCTGTAACTGTTTGCGTCCGCAACCCCGTTCCATTTCACGTCGTACACTGTATTGCTGTTCTTTTTTAAGGCTGCCGTAAGCCCGGTGACAACAGGCACTGCCGCCAACGCCTTATCCCCTTCTGTGGCATAGGCATAGGCATCCGACCAGTCGCCTTTGGCGACGATCGCATAAGTCTCTGCCCCTGTCGCCGCGTCCTTTGTTATGGTGTAATAGACGGCTCTCACACGGTACACCGCCTGCTCACCGATCGCAAACGACGGATACGGCTCAAACGACGTATCGGTTGTAAAAGTCTCCCCGTTTGCGGCCTTATCCTCCAAAACAGCAGCCGTTTTGTTTACTTCCACCTGGTAACCGACATAGTATACTTTGCCGTTAGCCCCAACCTCCGTCTGATTTGACACGGACTTCCAGCTGATATACTGATATCTCCTGTCAAAAGATATCTCATCTCCTCTCGTACCGTAAACGGTCACTGCATAGACGTTATTTCCCTGGCTGTCCGAGTTACTGTAATCCACGTCGCTATAAAGCTTCCCGCCGATCTCGTAATACCGGTATCCGGTATCCGCTGCGCTCACTTTCCGGCCAACCGCTTTCTGGACATCCGACCAGGAAAGATAACTGCTCTCCGCTGTGATGTTAAGATTCGCCGAGCTGATCACCTCGTCATTGGGATTGATATAATAGCTGAGTGCCACCCTCTTTCCGTCAGCCCCGTAAACCACGTTGCCCTGTGCGTCTTTTTGGTATACGGTATTGATACTGTCATATAATTTGCCACCGTATTCATAAAACTTGTTCTGAGGATTCTGCGCCGGTTTGGCCGCCGCCGCGATCACGATACAGTCTGTGACATTGCCGCTATATCGTGTCTCGTTTTCCGCCGCATCATAGGCCGCACTGGCATACAGACACCCATCCACACTGTAGAGTCCATTGGCGTCCGCCGCAACCGGGGCGCCCGTTTGCCATGCGGAATTAGTTCTGACATACGTCCTGCTGCTGTAGGCATATTTTAGCTGTGTCTTCTTGTCGTCGCTCTCCATGGCATAATAGCTTGTCTCGCCCTCTAAGCCAATGACGGTGGAGACCCCTTTTTCGTCCGCAAACAGGGCATCCTCGATCGCAACCACTTCTCCGCCATCCGGCGTCTCTCTCTCCTCTGTGCTCTCCGACGCCCCGGCAGCCGCCTCTGTCTCCGGCGCCCCGGTCTCATCCGCCTCTTCTTCGGCATCCTTTGTCCCGGCCTCGTCCACCGGCTCCCTGCCGTCGGCCTCATCTGCGGTTATCACTGCCGCATTAGGAGCAGCCTCCGCTTCCGCCGTCTCTGCCGCAAGTGCAGGCGACGCCTCGCCGGCAATCAGACCCGCCGCCAAAAGGATGGCGCCGATTCTTTTTGTCATTCCATGTCGTTTCATAGTAATTTACCCCTTTCACTCATTTTTCTTCATGTAAAATGAAACAACTCCCCTTTCATTTTGCACTATGACATCTCTCATGTTTCTGCAAAATATCACTACTACCATTATAATCTTAAATAACCGCTTATCAAGTAAATTTGACTATATTTATGTAATTATATTGTAACATTTTGATGATTTACTGTGTTCCCGTGCTAACCGTTCCATCGCCACAATTATGTCAGCAGACTTAAGATCATCTGAGCCGTCTCCACTATATCGGCCCCGTTCTCCATACTGCACTTTTGCAGATAGCGGTGCGCTTCCGTCTCCGAAAGGTTGTTGCGCTCCATCAAGAGCTCTTTTGCCGCATGCAGCAGGGCTTCCTCCTCCGGCGTGCGCCGCCTTGGCTGCGATCTGCGCTTCCTTTTTTGACGGAACAATTCACCTTCCATCATTGCGACAGTCGATAACAGCTCATTGGCTCTCAACGGCGTCGCAAGGCACACCAGATTTTCTACTTCCCGGCTGCTGCAATTTGCCGGGGAGGCCACCAGCAGCATCTCAAAATACCTTGGCATATAGTCGTACAGCTCCTGGTACATCATATCCGCAAATCGGTAACCGCAGATGATAATACCGCCTCCCAGCTCATTGGCGCTCTGTAAGACCTGTCCGCCTGTATGGCAGACCGCCTGTACCCGATAACCGTTCTGCAGCAATATTCTTTTTATGTTTGTGGTGATCTCCTGTCTGGGAAACGCAACAATTATATTTGTCATTCTCTGCCCTGCTGTTATATCTTATAGAGATAATGTTCGATCTCCCAGCTTGAGACATGGGAGCAATAATCCGCCCACTCGGCGCGCTTCGCCGCGATATATTTTTCCGTGATATGCGCGCCGAGCACATCCTTGATCAACTCGTCTTTTTCCAATTCATCCAGAGCTTCCCCCAAATCGGCCGGAAGTGACTTTATCCCCAACTGCTTTTGCTCCTGCTCTTTGAGTGCAAACACATTCTCCGCCACGGCCGCGGGAGGCATAATTTGATTTCGGATGCCGTCAAGCCCCGCCTCCAGACAAACCGCGAACGTCAGGTAAGGGTTGCACGCCGGGTCCGGGCAGCGCAGCTCCACACGCGTGACATGCCCGCGCGCAGACGGTATCCGAATCAGGGAACTGCGGTTTCCGGCTGACCAGGCTATATGTGTCGGCGCCTCAAAGCCCGACACCAGCCGTTTGTAAGAGTTGACAAGCGGATTGGTGATCGCCGCGATGCCGCGGATATGCCGCAAAATCCCACCGATAAACCAGTAAGCCTCCCGGCTTAAGCCGTTGCTGTCCGTCTCGTCGCAGAAGATATTTTTCCCGTCCTCAAGCAGCGTCATATTGACATGCATACCGGACCCGTTCACACCGGAGCTTGGCTTGGGCAGAAAACTGGCAAACAGGCCGTGGCGCTTGGCCACCGTCTTGACGGCAAGCTTAAATGTCATGATATTATCCGCAGCCGCAAGCGCCTCGTCATAATGAAAATCAATCTCATGCTGCGCCGGCGCCGCCTCATGATGGGATGCCTCGACCTCATACCCCATATCCTCCAACGTCAGCACCATATCCCGGCGGGCATTTTCCCCAAAGTCGATCGGGCCCAAATCAAAATATCCCGCGTGATCGGTGCTCTCCGTCGTCGGCTTGCCGTTTTCGTCCTGATGAAAAAGGAAAAATTCACACTCCGGCCCCACGTCAAACCGATACCCCATGGACGCCGCATCCTCCACCGCGCGCTTTAGCACATAACGGCAGTCGCCCCAGAACGGCTTGCCGTCCGCCGTATAGAGGTCACAGATAATGCGCGCCACCTTTCCCTGCTGCGGCCGCCACGGAAAAATAGCGAAGGTGTTTAAGTCCGGGTACAGATACATATCCGACTGCTCTATGCCCACAAACCCCTCGATCGATGAGCCGTCGAACATGCACTCATTCTTAAGCGCCTTCTCCAATTGGCTGGCGGTGATCGCCACATTTTTTAACATGCCAAAGATATCGGTGAATTGCAGCCGTATAAACTCGACGTCTTCCTCCTCCACCATACGCAAAATATCTGATTTTGTATATTGATTCATATTCACCCTCCATTTTATCCCATCTTTGCCGCCCGATTCCATCCGCAGAACGCTATGGCTGCCGGACGAATTGCAGTACTTTGTTCAGGCTCATCGCGCCGCCGAAAATATCCAACGCGCTGCCGATCGTGACATGCAGCCTCCCCTGTCCCAGCTCTTTTAATTTGGCCAAATCGGCATAACTCCCCACTCCGCCGGCATAGGTCACGGGAATCCGTCCCCAGCCGCCAAGCAGCGAGACCAGCTCCTCCTCGATACCGCCGGCCATCCCTTCCACATCCACGGCATGTATGAGAAACTCGTCACAGTAACCGCATAACAAATCCAATAAACCCCGCGTCACCTTTTCTTCGGTAAACTTCTGCCAGCGGTCAGTCACCACATAGTAGGCGTCATCGCGCTTACGGCAGCTTACATCCAGCACCAGGTGTTCCCTGCCCGCGGCCTTTTTTATTTTCTCCAAATTGGTATAATCAATCTTCCCGTCCCGAAACACATACGAAGTGACAATCACATGGCTGGCGCCGGCGTCAAGGAACTCTTTTGCATGATCCGCATCGATACCGCCGCCGATCTGCAGAATGCCCGGGCAGGCGCGCAGCGCAGAGAGCGCCTGCTCCTTTGTCGCCTCGTAATAGGCGCTGTCCCTGGCGTTGAGCATGATAATGTGTCCGCCCGAAATGCCGAGCCTTTTATATAACCGGGCATAAAACGCCGCATCCTGCCCCGACACAAAATTCTCCTCTGCACGGTCGCCCTGATCGATGAGACTGCCCCCCACGATCTGTTTTACTTTTCCGTTATGTATGTCAATACACGGTCGAAATTCCATATCTTCCCCACCTTTGAAACCAAGCGTCAAATCCGCATCTGTTTTTTATTCTACCATATGCAGGTTCGTTTGTGAATCATTTGTTACAATTTGCCACGACAAACAAAAATATCATTAAGAAGGAAACGGTTCCATATAAGTTTTGCCCCGGCACAGTTGTCGTGTGGCAGTCGAAATGCGGGGGCAGCTGCCCCCGCATTATCATACGCTGTTTTTTCCTTCCAGCTTTTCTACCTGTTCATGTAATTTTCCGCTGATGGAGAGGTTATTTTCCACTTCTTCCGAGATATCGGAGATTGTCAGCGCCAGAGCGGTGGAAGATTCCGCTATATTTTCAATTCCGGCGCTACATTCCGAAATCGACATCGTAATGCCGCTGACTTCGGCCTCCACCTGGCTGATCGTATTTTTCAGCCGCTCCGCGACAACCGTAAAATCCCGCATGATGCGATCGACCTGCGCCATTCCCTGCTCGTAAGCCTGCGCAGCGCTCTCAAACCGATTATAGTCACTGACGACTCTCTCGTCCATAAAACGCATCATATCCGTGCTTTCCGTACCCAGATTTTTAACCACTTTAAGCACATGCGTATTAAGCTTTTGTATCTCGACCGCCATCCGGTTGCTGTCCTCGCTGAGCATGCGCACCTGTTCGGCCACCACGGCAAAGCCTTTGCCGTTCTCTCCTGCTCTGGCTGCCTCTATCGAAGCATTGAGCGATAACAGGTTGGTCTGCTCGGAAATATCAAGAATCTCATCCGTCATATGATTGATTTCCTCTGCGTCCGCACTCTGCTCGATGGATTCGCGCAGGGAATCCGAGATACTTATTACCATTTCCATCGCATTTTCTTTCCCGCTGACCGCCTCCCTATGCACGCTGGCCGCCTGTTCCTTAAGCTCGCCGATCATTTCCGCGCTACTCTTGAAATTGGCAATAAACTGCTCTGAAACCGCAAGCACATCCTTCATATTCTGACTGATCTCCCTGGTATGTTCCGTCACCTGAATCATAGAGGAGGACAGCTGTTCACTGACTGCCGAAAGGTCTGTCACCACATCATTGGATTCCCCTACTGCCTTGGAGATCGTCTTTGCCGTACCTTTAAGCTGTGCAGAACCCGTATTCAGGTTGCCAATCGTGCTGCCAAGCTTGTCGCACAGGATTAATACGTTATCCACCATCTCGTGAATCTGCCTGGTATTCTGATAACCGACGCGCTTTGGCGACGCCTCCGTTTTGCCATGGATAAGACCTGTCACAGTGTCGGATATCCATCCCACCATAACAGACAGCCTGCCGCAGATACGAAGCACCACGATGCATCCCAGCAGCAAAAGCAGCGCACTGATGATAATCATTCCCCGTATCATCCGAAAAATAGAATACATGCTCTCCTCTATGGGAGATACCATCAAAAGACCGATACTCGTATCGTTTAAACCGATGGGCCGCCATGTCATCACGCTGTTTCCTACGTCCGATTTTCCGATTGCGGAGCCTTTGCCATCCGCAGACATATCGGCAATAACCGTATGGAAATTCTCTGGCATCTCATCAATTATCTGCTTCGAGATCAAATCGCCGTCCGGCGCCTCCAACAGGTTTACCGCCATATCCCAATCACTGTTTTTGGTACATGCCGCAACTAATCCGCCCTCATTTACCATCAGCATATAGGAATGTTCGGTCGCAAGATAATTTTGCAGCACCGACGATATATGGTCGAGATAAATAAAGCCTACGAGGGATGCCACCACCTTGCCCGCCTCGTCGTGCACCGGCGCGCAGAGCGGGATAATTTTATTGCCTGTGGATTTGGAAATAGCCGGGTTACAGATGTAAGGCCGGTTTTCCCGCCAGGGGATATAATGATATTCTCTGTCCGATATATTATTGCCTCTGAAATGAGTAGAATGTGCAATTTCATTGCCCTGCGCGTCCGTCATCAAAAAATGGCTCCACACACCATCCTCAAACTGCCCCATTACGGAAAGCATCAAATCTTCCACTTTATCCGGCTCTAACGAACGGCACTCGCTCGTCTGCGCCATCGCAACCACCACATTGAAATATGCGTTGACTTTTTCATTGACGGACTGCGCCACGCCGTTTAGTATCGTTTCGTTATCGTGAAACTTGTCCGCCCTGGTCATGCCAAAATTCATTACCATTAATATAACCAGCGCCAGAATCATCGGCAGCAATAAAAATATTCCAAGCTCCGACAGGATCTTTTTTCGGAATGACATCCTTCGTTTTTCGTTCTCTTTCATCTTCACCGCATTGACCTTTCCCTCTCTGCCTGCTATAATATATGATGCCAAATCGACCTATTATCAGACAATAAGCTTGTTTCCATTATTGTCTTTTTTATGAAACCGGTCAAGCGCTGCAATGCAAACTGAACCTATCAATATAAAAAGTATCATTTTTCACGGAGACACCATGTATGGGACAGAGATCACAAACAACCATGTTTTTTAAAGAATGTATGGCAGACGCGCTTATCCAGCTCATCCGCGAAAAAAGTCCGGAAAAATAACTGTCAAAGAAATTACCGAAACCGCCGGAGTTGGGCGCTCTACATGGTTTCGCCACTATTCCTCCCAAAGCGAAGCGCTGTCATTCAAAATTCAGCAGCTGTGGTACCGCTGGGCACAGGAGCATGATTTGATCTCCCGGCAGTTCACCCTGGCTAACGCCAAAAGTTTCTTTTCTTTTAATTATAGCATCCGCGGTCTTTTAACAACATTATACGAGTATGGACAGCAATCCGCCGTATCCGATGCTTTCTACCAAATTATGGTGACATACTATGAAACCAATGTACCCGCTTATTATCAAAGCTCTTTTTTCTGTTACGGCCTGTATGGCCTTTTGGATGCATGGATACGGCGGGATTTTTGCGAGCCTCCTGCGGAAATGGCAAGGCTGTTAATCCATATGACCCAAAACGCCGGCCATTCTTTGCCTATCCCCGAATTTTGATTTTAATTGTCGCCTGTTTGCCCGTTCCGTCTGTCGCTTTTGCGGTAATCACAACGTGTTTGCCTTTTCCTGCTTTTTTTGCTGTCACGATGCCCTTCTGATTCACGGCCGCGTACTTCTTGTTTGAGGAATACCACTCCAGCACTTTATTCGCCTTTTTCCCGGTTGTCAAAACCGTTGCTTTGATCTGTAATATAGAAAACTTTACGGAAAATTCAGTTTTCAAAAGGCATTGTCTGATGTATAATAAAAACAGTGGAAGAAGGTGATATTTTTGAATACAACGGAGCAGACACATCAAAAGCAGATGCATCTGCTGGATTTAGAACGTTTGAAATCACTTCGATATATGGACGATGATTTTATGTCTGTCTGCCTTGCAGATAATTTTGAGGGTGTGGAACTGATACTACGAATTGTTTTAGGACGGGAGGATATAAAAGTTAAATCGGTCAGGACACAAGAACCATTGAAGAATTTGC
>CANONN010000072.1 GCA_947567625.1 uncultured Roseburia sp.
GGCTCTTTGTCGAAGACAAACTTTAAATGAGCCGGATTCCGTAACTATGAAGCCGCAGGCTGAATCGTTACAGTTATGTAGTTATCAACAATGTTATCAACTTATCCACCACTTTGCACCATTTTATTCCACTTTGGCACCACTTTCCTCCACTTTGTAGAACCATCTTACCCCACTTTGGGATAAATTGCAAGAGTGCATTTGCAAGAGTGCAAAGAAAAAATTTTTATACACCTCCCTTATAACGCTTTCTCCCTATGCCGTTGTTCCTATATTTTCACTACGAATCCTCATTATCCAATTCCAGATATTCCTCGAGCAATTGATCGAGCTGTAAACTTTTCTCATAACACTCTTCGACCATATGATTCTGCACATAACTCTTCTCCAATTCAGATCTCATCTGGTTTATCTCCATCAGTAATTTATCTTTATTTCTCATTTGAATCCTCCTCTTCTGCCCTGCCTGGCTGAAACTGACATAAGACAGCCCCAGCCGAAATAATCTTTTCAAAAAACACTATTCCGGCTGGTAATTGGCTGTATTGTCATACGTTTTTCACACTAATTCCTGCAACCACATTTGCAGTCAAAACTGCTGCACTCCGTCTCGGCGCATTTGCACGCGTTGGCGCCGGCAATACCGATATGATTGGCACTGCACTTGCTGTCGCGGTTGAACTTACAGTTGCATGCATCACAAGACACATCGATCTCGCTGGATGCAGAGAGCATGGAATTGCTCATGGATTCTCCGCGCTCTTTGAAACTGCCGCAACAGGTCTCAGATGTCTTTTCGGCGGTTCTTCCCTCTACCTGAATACCGCCCTTGCTGCAACGTTTCTCTTTGTTGTAAAAACAATTGGTAGCCGAACAATCTAATACTGTCATTTTAAACGTCCCCCTTTTGCCCTCTCTTATATTGTATAGCATTTGGCAATCTAAAAAAACCTCTGATTTCCAAACACTACATATAGTCTCTCATGTTCCCAAATTTTTATACGCAAAAAAACAGCTCTTTCCGGCAAGTGAAAAGAACTGTTATCCTGTAAAAATTAAATTTAAAATAAATTATATAAGCTCACACGTCAAGCTAACTTCTCTTGATATGCTGATGCGTGAACAAATGATCGTTGCAATACTCGTAGTTCCCCTCACATTTGGAACAGAAACGAAACTCGAGATTGGGGTCGTCAAGCTCCGTCCTGCCACAGACCGCGCATTTATGTTTTGTTATATGATTGCCCGAAGGTGTGCGCATCTGCGCCCGAAACTTCTGCCTTCGGCGTATCTCATGCGGCGTGTAGCGGCTTAGGTTCCTGGTCGAAAGGAAGAAAATGATAAAATTTAAAAGCGCCATAAAAATGGAGATTCTTCCCGCCCAATTGGTCATGATAAATCCGTAGAGCGTCAAAACCCCATACACCAGAGCCATCCACTTCATGCGAATCGGAATGATAAAATAGAGCATCACCTGCATATCGGGATACATCACGGCAAACGCCAGAAATATGGACATATTGATGTAACTTGTGCTGATGCCGCTGGCAATTTCGTATGAGACCAGCTCTGTTATCGCCGAACCGTATACGATACAGTAAATAATATAAAGAATAAACGCCCCGACCACTGTAAAAAGGATACCGCCAAAGATATAGACATTAAAGCGGAACGTCCCCCAGGTGCGCTCGAGCGCACTGCCGAGCTGGTAATAAAACATAGCCATAATCAACAAAAACAGGAGATTGGAATCCGTCGGCATAAAAATCCAGGTCACTAAGCGCCAGACTTGTCCGTGCAGGATATGCCAGGGGCTTAACACCAGATAATTTAGCACGCCGGGCGCCGTCTTTAACAGCACAAACCCCACGCAGTACGCCGCAATCAGGTAAATCATCAGATTGGGGATTGCATAACGCCCTATTTTACGTTCCAGTTTATTTAACCAATTCATATTTTCCCTTCCCCGTCAATAAAATAGTGTATACCCACTGAAAAAGGAAATTCTTGCAAATTTCCTATATGACAAGTATATCGACAGGCATCCCTTTTGTCAATCACCGCCTATATTCTTCATAAAAACTTTATTTTTTTTCCTATAATTTGTACATTGTCTTTTGTAATTTCCTGTCGTATAATGTACGTTGTTTACCTTAATAAGTTTACTTTTTAATAGGTAGAAACTGAATAAAAAATCTCTTGCTGACGGGCTTTTGTCCCGCTCAGATTAGAATGGAGGTTCCTATGAATCACAATATACTTCACAAGCTGGGAATTGATATCGGCTCCACCACGGTCAAGGTTGCCGTCTTAGGCGAGAACGACGAATTGTTGTTCTCTGATTATAAACGGCATTTTGCCAACATCCGCGAGACGTTATCCTCCCTCATCGAACAGGCGCTTAATAAACTGGGAAATCTGTCCGTGGCCCCCATGATTACCGGGTCCGGCGGACTGACGCTGGCCAAGCATTTGCAGATTCCTTTCGTGCAGGAGGTGATTTCTGTCTCCACCGCCCTGCAGCACTATGCGCCGCAGACTGACGTCGCTATCGAGCTCGGCGGCGAGGACGCCAAGATCATCTATTTTGAGGGCGGCAATGTGGAACAGCGCATGAACGGCATCTGTGCCGGCGGCACAGGTTCTTTTATCGACCAGATGGCTTCCCTGATTCAGACAGACGCCACCGGCTTAAACGAGTACGCCAAAAGCTATAAGGCGATCTATCCGATCGCGGCGCGCTGCGGCGTATTCGCCAAAACCGATATTCAGCCTCTGATCAACGAGGGAGCCACCAGAGAAGACCTCTCGGCCTCCATCTTTCAGGCTGTGGTCAATCAGACCATCAGCGGCCTCGCCTGCGGCAAACCGATCCGTGGACATGTCGCTTTTTTAGGCGGCCCGCTCCACTTTCTGTCCGAGCTGAAGGCCGCATTTATCCGCACGCTGCATTTAGATGACGAACATGCGATCACGCCCGATCATTCCCATCTTTTTGCGGCGATCGGTTCCGCCTTAAACTATAAAGCGGACAGCACCACTACGCTCGCCGATCTGCGAAAACAGCTGTCCTCTGAAATCCATATGGAATTTGAGGTGGCGCGCATGGAACCTCTGTTTGCAAGCCAGAGCGATTACGATCAGTTCCTTGCCCGCCACAACGGGCATCATGTCAAAACCGCCGACCTCGCCACCTACCGCGGAGACTGCTTTCTTGGCATCGACGCCGGCTCCACCACCACCAAGATCGCACTCGTGGGCGCAGACGGCTCACTGCTCTACTCTTTTTACAGCAACAACAACGGGAGCCCGCTCGCGACCGCCGTGCGCTCGCTGAAGGAAATCTACTCCCTGCTGCCCAAAGACGCGCATATCGTCCACTCCTGCTCTACCGGTTACGGCGAGGCGCTGTTAAAGGCCGCGTTCCAGCTGGATGAGGGCGAAGTGGAAACCGTCGCCCACTATTACGCGGCCGCGTTCTTTAACCCGGAAGTAGACTGTATCCTAGACATCGGCGGCCAGGACATGAAATGCATCAAGATCAAAAATCAGACCGTCGACAGCGTTCAGTTAAACGAGGCATGCTCTTCCGGCTGCGGTTCCTTTATCGAAACGTTTGCCAAATCCCTCAATTACTCTGTGCAGGATTTTGCCAGGGAGGCCCTGTTCGCCCAAAACCCGATTGACCTTGGCACGCGCTGTACCGTATTTATGAATTCCAAGGTAAAACAGGCGCAAAAAGAGGGCGCCACCGTCGCCGATATCTCCTCGGGACTCGCCTACTCGGTCATCAAAAACGCCCTCTTTAAGGTGATAAAGCTCTCCAATGCCGCCGATCTCGGAACACATATCGTCGTGCAGGGCGGGACTTTTTACAACGACGCCGTGCTGCGCAGCTTTGAAAAAATATCCGGCTTAGAGTGTGTGCGCCCTGACATTGCCGGCATCATGGGCGCCTTTGGCGCCGCCCTCATTGCCAGGGAACGCCATGAGGCGGGCTATCGGACGACGATGCTTCCGATCACGGCGATCACGGCCCTAACCTTCGACACCAAGCTGACCCGCTGTCAGGGCTGTACCAACCACTGCCTGCTGACGATCAATCAATTTTCCGACAAGCGCAGATATATCACGGGAAACCGCTGTGAGCGCGGCCTTGGCAAAGAGAAGAACAAAGAAAACATACCCAACCTTTTTGACTATAAAAATAAACGCATTTTTAACTATCCGCCTCTGCCCGCCGACCAGGCCAAAAGAGGCAGCGTAGGGATTCCCCGCGTTTTAAATATGTATGAAAACTATCCGTTTTGGGCCGTTTTCTTCCAAAAGCTGGGATTTGAGGTCGTACTCTCCCCCCAGTCGACACGAAAGATCTACGAGCTGGGCATCGATTCCATCCCGAGCGAATCCGAATGTTACCCCGCCAAGCTCGCGCACGGCCATATTGCCTGGCTGATTCACCGGAACGTGGACTTCATTTTCTACCCCTGTATCCCCTATGAGAGAAATGAGTTTCCCGATTCCAACAATCACTACAACTGCCCGATTGTGACCTCATATGCGGAAAACATCAAAAATAACGTGGACGAGATCACCTCCGGCCAGGTGCGCTTTTACAATCCGTTTATGTCATTTGCCACCGAGGACGCGTTATCGGCAGAGCTGGTCAGGATGTTCACCGGAAGCGACTTTGCCATACCGGAAGCCGAAATCCGCGACGCGGTGAGCGAGGGATACAAAGAACTCGCCATGGTGCGCGAGGAGGTCCGCCAAAAAGGCGAGGAGGTACTGCGTTATCTGGAGGAAAACGGCAAGCGCGGCATCGTCTTGGCGGGCCGCCCCTACCACCTGGACCCGGAAATCAACCACGGCATACCGGAGCTGATTAATTCCTACGGCATCGCCGTGCTCACGGAGGACTCCGTCTCCCATTTACAGAAAGTGGAACGCCCGCTGATCGTGATGGACCAGTGGATGTACCATTCCAGGCTCTATGCGGCCGCCAACTTTATCAAGACAAGAGACGATCTGGATTTGATTCAGCTCAACTCCTTTGGCTGCGGCCTCGACGCGGTCACGACCGACGCGGTCAACGATATCCTGACAAAATCAGGCAAAATCTATACCTGCCTGAAGATAGACGAGGTCAATAATCTGGGCGCGGCGAGAATCCGCATCCGCTCCCTGCTCTCCGCGATCCGCGTGCGGGAGAAAAAGCAGGCCAAACGCACGATCGTTCCGGCGAATTACGACCGCGTCGTGTTTACGGAGGAGATGCGCAGGGAATACACGATTCTCTGCCCGCAGATGTCGCCGATTCACTTTGAACTGCTCGAACCGGCTTTCCAGACCGCCGGCTACCACCTCGTCGTCCCCGATATCCCGGCGAGAGAGTGTGTGGACGTCGGGCTGAAATTTGTCAACAACGACGCCTGCTATCCGTCACTGATTACCGTGGGACAGATCATGGCCGCCGTATCGTCCGGCAAATACGACATGGCAAAGACCGCCATCCTCATGTCACAGACAGGCGGCGGCTGCCGCGCCTCCAACTATGTGGGATTTTTGCGCCGCGCACTCGAGAGGGCCGGATACCCCGATGTACCCGTCATTTCCATCAACTTAAGCGGTTTAGAATCCAATCCGGGCTTTAAGCTGACCCTGCCGCTCTTACAGCACGGCCTCTACGCGCTGGAGTTCGGCGATATTTTCATGCGCTGTCTCTATGCGACCCGCCCTTACGAGGAAAAACCGGGTTCGGCCAACGCGCTGCACGAAAAATGGAAATCGGAGGTTATCGCCTTTGTCAGCAAAAAAGGAACGCTCTCTCACGGACGCTTCAAGAAAATGTGCCGGAATATCATCCGGGATTTTGATCAACTGCCGCGAAAAGATGTGAAAAAACCGAGAGTCGGCGTCGTCGGAGAGATCTTGGTAAAATTTCATCCGGCGGCCAACAACTATCTGGTCGATCTGTTGGAGACCGAAGGCGCCGAGGCCGTCGTGCCCGACCTGACTGATTTCCTGCTGTACTGCTTTTACAACACCGGATTTAAGGCGGATTATCTTGGCATGAGCAAGAAGTCAAAGCGCATGGGACGCCTGGGCATCCGCTTCTTTGAATGGCTGCGCAAGGCCGCCAGAGACGAATTCCAAAAGAGCGCCCACTTCACGCCGCCCGCCTCCATCGACGAGCTGGCAAAGCACGCGAGAGAAATCGTCTCCGAGGGCAACCAGACCGGGGAGGGCTGGTTCTTGACCGGAGAAATGCTCGAATTGATACAAAGCGGCACCAGCAACATCGTATGTACCCAGCCGTTCGCCTGTCTGCCCAATCACGTCGTGGGCAAGGGCGTCATCAAAGAGCTGCGGCACCGCTATCCGCTCTCCAACATCGTGGCAATCGATTATGACCCGGGCGCCAGCGAGGTCAATCAGTTAAACCGCATCAAACTGATGCTCTCGACCGCCAACAAGAATCTCGCCGCATCCACCAACGCCTCTCATTCCTGAGAGATACGACTGTCTGGCGAGCACAGACAGCATAAGACAGTACACAGTACACCTCTCATTCCTGAGAGATACGATTGTCTGGCGAGCGTAGACAGCATAAGACAGTACACAGTACACCTCTCATTCCTGAGAGATACGACTGTCTGGCGAGCGCAGACAGCATGAGGCAGTGCGTCTCGCATCCACTCGTGCACGCTTAAACCGCATCCACCAGTTGGGACAGGGGCGCAAACGTATAACCCATCCCCTCCCACTGGGTCAAAAGCTCATCTAATATTTCCCCGTTGGTCTTGGAGGTATTGTGCAAAAGCACGATCGCCCCGGGATGCACACGGGGAATTAATTTGTCAAACGCCTCTGTCTTGCTGGGCTGGGCGTCCGTATTCCAGTCCACATAGGCAAGGCTCCAGAAGAATGTGGCATATCCCAGCTCCTTTGCCATCTTCATATTTTCCACGCTGTACTTACCCTGGGGCGGGCGATAATATTTCGTCATCTCCTGTCCGGTGATCTCCAAAAACAGATTGGCCACATCATCCACCTCTTTCTGAAAAGAGGCAAGATCTGAGATCGCCGTCATATCCGGGTGATGATAGGTATGATTGCCGACGGTATGGCCCTCCTCGACCATCCGCTTCACCAGCTCGGGCGCGCTCTCCAGATAATGCCCGACCACAAAGAATGTCGCCGGAGCCTGATGCTTCTTTAAGGCCGCGAGAATATTTTCCGTGTTGCCGTTTTCATAGCCGCAGTCAAACGTCAAATAGAGGACTTTCTCGCTGTTTCCCCCCATGTAAAAGGCATTATACTGCTTTAGTTCCTCCGCCGACACATTTCCTCTTGGCTGTGTACCGGATTCTCCGAAGCCAAGGCCCCAGTTTTCCGTTTCCCCGGCAATAGAAATGGTGCTTACTACCTGATATTTGGTCTGAATATAGGCGGCCGCGCGCCCAAGGCCAAACATCACAGTAAGCACCAATACTATGCTGATGATTTTTTTCGTCTTTTTTGACATAGATCCTATCCTCACTGTCAAAATCTCACTATGATTCTATGAAAAAAGACCGTGATTCATGCATTATTTTTGTAGCCGCACTTCGGGCAGACACTGCCGCCCTGGTAAAATGTGCCGCAGCGGTAACAGCATAATTTCTCATGTTTTTCCTTTGCCAGATAGGCGACATTCCTCGAGTCCGGCTTTTCGCCCAGATAACGGATAAATGCATCCAGCACTTTTGCGTAGGAGGCCAGATCTTTATTGTCCACCGCATAGGGAATCTTAATCTTCTGCCCGCCCCCCTGATGAACATACAGCCCTCGGTTCAGCAGCCCCGTGGAGGCGGTCACCTTGCGGATGGAAGCGATATCCATACCGTACGCGCTCAGGAACGTACTGTAATACAAATGTTCGGGCGTCAGTATCATCCCCTCCTTGCCGCTGCCGCCTCTTGTGGTATCCACGACCAGAATCGGATATTCAAAGAGATTGCGGTCGCCGGCGTAGGTCTCTAAGGCATAGTCTATCACTTTCGTCTCTTCCTTTGATGCCTGCCCCATCAGCACTTTTCTGGCCGGGTAAAAATGGTGTCTCTCGTTCTCGGGAATCCCCGCCTCCCTACATTCATCCTGCAATTTTTTTACCAAAAGCTCGCTCTCGTCGGCCTTTAACTTCGATAAGCGCTTTTCCAGCATCTTAAGGGCGTCCGTCTTTAACTCCGGCAAGAACTCGCCGTCCACAACCGCTTGATATGCCTGCCACCCCTCTGCAAAGCCCATCTGGGGCAGTCCGTCCAAAATCCCGTCGATGGCCGCCCGGTCCAAGCCCTCAATTCGTTCCGTCAGCTCCTCGATGTATGGCTTCACCAGCTCCGGCTCATAATCCCCGGCGCGCAGCGCCTCGGCCAGTCTCGCGCAGTCCGCGCGCGGCTTTCTTTGAACGCCTTTCATAAGCCTTGTAAGCTCCGCCTCTTCGGCATGGTCCAAACTCGTCTTGATCTGTTGCTGATACGGGGCCAAATCGACCTCCTCATAGGCCGCAAGGCGCTTTATAAAGCTCTTATGCTGCTCCCTGTCCATACCGGCTGGCATCTGCTCCATCATCTGCTTTACTTCCTGCTCGCCCTGCCGCTTCAAAAAACGGGCAAGCTTGGCTAAAAGCGGCTCTTTTTCTTCGGACGGCAGATTTTCCTCCTGACGAATCTCCGTCTCCACCCGCTTGGTGAACGCATACGGCTTCTTCTCACAGTCATCCACTCTGCGCTGATACTGCGCCGCCTTCTCACGCCGCTGTTTCTCTTTGATCAATCCGAGATAGCTCTCTTTTTCTTCCGCCGTGAGCATACCGTCACGCTTGATCTGGTTCTCCAGTTCCTTCATCTGACGCTCGGACAAACGCTCCATCACGCGCATCTTGGCGTGATACCGTTTACTGGCAGCGGCAATTTTGCTCTGCTCATGCGCTTTTGCGTCGCCCTCCCCGGCTTTTGTATACTGCGCTGCCCCTTCTTCGCGCTCCGTCTCCTCCGTCCCGGACGATTCTAAGCCGCGGACGCCGCCGGCGCCGATCTTGATGCCGCTGCTTCGGAGGTTCATGGTGACGCTTCGCTCCTCTTTTGTCTTCTCCGCCTCCCTTTTTTCGTCTTCCGGCGTTTGCTCCCGCTTCTCTCTTTTCTCCCGCTCTTCCCTCTCGCTCTTTTCGCGCTCTTTTCTCTTTCTCTCTTCCCGCTCCTTTTGCTTCCTGCGCGTCTCTTTTCTGATCTTATGCTCAAACTTCTTCGTGCTCTCATCGGAGAAGAATACCTCGTCCAGGCGCGCCTCCAGCTCTTCCAACTCCTCGGCAGACAAATCTTCAATCTTTTGCGAGAGTTCCTCCAGTGTATCTTTCGGATTGCGGTTCATGCCGCGGCGGTCGGCAAATTCGTTAAAATGGCTGTTGGAGACGCGCTCTCCGCTCTGCCCCATCAGCTCTAAGTAATCTTCATACGCCTTTCTATCCTCCCCAAACGGCAGATAATAGGCGTCGCCCTCCGCCAAAAGCCTTCTGGGCCGCGGTGTAAAAAAGCAATTGCAGCTGTCGCAGACACAGGCGCGCGCCAAGAGCACGCCGCCCTCCTCCGTCTCCACGCGCACTTCGCGGTCCATCGGATAAACCACCATAAACAGGTTGCTCCCACAGTCGGGACAGAGATAACCGATCAGATAAAAATTATTGCCGAGCCTGCCCTTGATACGCTCCGCCAGTGTGGTCTCCACATGAGGAAACAGCGTCTGCTTCTTTTGCCAGATCATATTGTGCCAGAGGCCCTTGCCCTCCGCTTCCTCCTCCGTCGTCTCCTGTACAGGCTGTTCTTTCAATGCCGCCTGTATGACGTCCTCATATGTGATGCGGATGCCATTCTCAAAAAATCGGAAATGGTTCTGGTTATACTCCACATCAATGCCAATCTCTTTCATAATGCCGGCAAAAAGGCTGTTTAGCTGCCTGTAATCCTTATCCACCCGCAGACCGCTGATGTTGCCCCATTTTCCAAACGCATAAAGGATCATATTGATGGTATTGCGCACCCGGACATTATTTACAATCTCCCATACCTCGTCTTCCTTGACCGGAATATCAATGATATTCGTCACAACTTTTTTGGTATCAAAGTGAAAAAACAGGGAGCGCACCTGTCCCTGTAAGATCATGTAATCGTCCACTACCGCAAAGATGCCCGTCCACTGCACCGGAGCTTTCATCGTCTCGATCAATTTATCAAATGTGTATTTTAATTCCTGATTTGCTCTCAATAAAATCATTGCCGCAATCTTCTTTCTCCTATCAATGCTACATTAGAGCCCTTACCTGACGCCGCTTTTTTCTTCATTCAGCAAATTTTTATACGCCAGCAGGGCGGCAACCGTTTTGGAATCCTGGAGCTTTCCCTGATAGATCATCTCGCAGAGTTCTTCGATCTCATATTCTTCCACATCAATATCCTCGCTGTCGTCCAGATGCCGCTCCCCTTTTTGTAAGTCTTTTGCCAGATAGACATCAATGAATTCATCGCAAAATGCGACTGTGGTTCTAAGAGACAACAGAAAGGTAAGCTCTCCACACTTATATCCGGTTTCCTCCTCCAACTCTCTGGCAGCGCACACGCTCGTGTCCTCCGTCACGCTGTCCCTTGCGCCCGCGGGAATCTCTAACGTCTCGCGCTCCAATGCATTGCGGTACTGTCTCACCATCAAGATTTTCCCGTCCGCGCGCACCGGCACCACCGCAGCGGCTCCTTTGCGATGCGAGACGAAATCCCAAATTTCCCGCTTGCCTTCCGGCAGTTCCATCGTATCCTGGTAGATATCTAAAATAGCGCCCTGATGTACCAATTCGCGCTTTATTCTTTTGATCTGTTTGTTCATGTTGTCACCTTTCCATTTCTGATCTACTTTGCTGTGCGATTGCCTTTGCTATTACCGTATTCAAAACCATACGGATTGTTGTACTTACATTTTATGATGCTATTATGTACAAGTCAACCGCTTTTACGACTTATTAAAGTTTGCCTGCGGCAAAGGGACGGATTCTCGTTCATACATAAAATATAGAATGAGGAAAGCATTGAAAATCCTACATTCTCAATACTTTCCTCATTTTTCATGAAAACTTACTCTTATTTCGCATAATCAGTAACTCTTGACTCGCGGATGACATTTACCTTGATTTGTCCCGGATATTCTAATTCAGCTTCAATCTGTTTCGATATATCGCGCGCTAACAATACCATATCCGCATCGCTCACCTGCTCTGGGACAACCATAACACGAATCTCTCTACCTGCCTGAATAGCAAAAGACTTGTCAACCCCTTTAAATCCGTTCGTAATATCTTCTAACTGCTTCAACCTATTGGAATATGTTTCGAGTGTCTCTCTTCTGGCACCCGGTCTTGCGGCACTGATCGTATCTGCCGCCTGCACAATACATGCAATTAAGGATTGTGGCTCTACATCACCATGATGAGACTCAACTGCGTTGAGCACGATGGATGATTCCTTATACTTCTTACACAAATCAACACCAATCTGTATATGTGACCCTTCCATTTCACGATCTACAGATTTTCCAATATCATGTAATAAACCTGCACGTTTCGCGGTTCTTACATCGACACCGATCTCGGCTGCCAATAAACCTGACAGCTGAGCCACTTCAATAGAATGTTTGAGTGCGTTCTGACCATAACTGGTGCGGAATCTCATTCTACCGAGAAGTTTGACTAATTCAGGATGGATACCGTGGACTCCCACCTCGAGGGTGGCAGCTTCTCCTTCCTCCCGAATCATCGTTTCTACTTCCTTTTGCGCCTTTTCAACCATTTCCTCAATTCTGGCCGGATGGATACGTCCGTCCACAATCAACTTCTCCAGAGCGATACGGGCAACTTCTCTGCGGATGGGGTCAAAACCTGAGAGAATGACTGCCTCCGGTGTATCATCAATAATCAAATCCACACCTGTCATCGTCTCCAATGTACGGATATTGCGCCCCTCTCTACCGATAATCCTGCCCTTCATCTCATCATTCGGAAGCTGTACCACAGAGATCGTCGTCTCTGCCACATGGTCTGCCGCACACTTTTGTATCGCCGTAACCACATACTCTTTTGCCTTTTTGTCAGCTTCCTCTTTTGCTCTGTTTTCCATTTCTTTGATCATTTTAGCAGTATCAAGCTTAACATCTTCTTCAACGGTTTTTAAAAGATATTCTTTTGCTTGTTCAGAGGTTAATCCGGAAATTCTTTCCAGTTCCTGTATGCGCTCTTCGTTGAGCTTTGCGACCTGAGCCTTCTGCTTGTTAATTTCCTCTTCCTTGGCTGCAAAACCAGCTTCACGCTTCTCAATCGACTCCAGCTTCTTGTCCAAATTTTCTTCCTTTTGCACAATACGCCTCTCACTGCGCGATAGCTCTGCTCTCCGCTCTTTCACCTCTTTGTCCAGATCGTTTTTCACGCGAATGGATTCTTCCTTGGCTTCAATAGCGGCCTCACGCTTCTTGGTTTCTGCTGCCTTCACTGCCTCGTCTATAATCTCCCGCGCTTTCTCATCCGCGTTGCCGATCTTAGCCTCCGTCACTTTCTTGTGGTAGGCCGTCGTGATAAAATAAACGATAAAAGCAGTTACAATCAGAGTAATAATAACAGCAATCACTACGTCTAACAACAGGGCACCTCCTTTATGAAATTTTCATTGTACATATAACATATAATTATCCGTTATCTGTCATAACTACAACATATAAATTTTATTCTATTTTAGTCAATATGTCAAGTGAATAATTGTACAGTATGCATAATCGGAGCCATATTATAGCAATTCATTTTCGGCAACATATAACATATATTGACAAATAGAGGTGTCACTGTGCACGGAGCGCCTTTAATATATCACTGCTGTGAAAACCGCGCCGCATCAGATATTGATAAGTTCTCTGCTTTTCTTTCTGATCTTTTCCCTGATAATCATAATGGCGCTTTTCCAGCAGCTGCCGAATCTTCTCTGTCTCGTCGGCAATATATTCCTCATCCAAAGCCTGCTCAATCACTTCTCTTGCGACTCCTTTTGCCGCAAGGTCCAGCATAATGCGCCGTCGGCTCCGTTTATCCTGTTTGCAGCGCACATACATTCTCGCATATCTCTCATCATCCAAAAAGCGATACCGCTCTACATACGCGACAGCCTCCTCCACGCAGATTCTGGGATATCCGCTCCTCATAAGTTTGTCTGTCAGCTGCTTTTTGGTACGGTCCATCTGTTCGAGCAAAAAAACAGCTCTCTTTTTTGCGCGGACACCGATCACCTCATAGAGAAGCTTGCGGTATAAGGACTGTGGGATACATGTTCCCTCTGTGAGCAGTTCGGCGTCTTTGCGGGGGAGTTTACAGATCTCACTGCGATACAAAGGCAGCGCTTCCTCGTTCTCAAAATGGATGTTGACCCGTCCTCTCGTCATCGGCTCTATGGCTGTAATCTGCAATTCTGACATAAACTCCCCGCTTTCATCGTAATAACTCTATATCATATCGGCGTTTTTTAACAATCTGAAATTAAGACATTCCCGGCTCTTTTTCCAAATTCTCTGAAAAGCTCCTGTTAGGACACACCCGGTACTTTTTCCGAGCTCACGTCCGCTGCCACGGATGTGTCCGCCGCTTTCTCTTTCTCGACTTTTGCCTTCGCTTTTGGAGCAGTCTTCTCCTCTTCCTCTTCGCTCTCACCGTCCGCTGCAAACTGCTCTCTGACCTTTGCCTCCACTTCGGCGCAGATCAGAGGATTGTCCTTTAAGTACTGTTTGGCATTTTCACGTCCCTGGCCGATCTTGTCGCCGTTGTAGGCATACCATGCGCCGGATTTGCTGATCACGCCCTGGCCCGCCGCAAGGTCCAAAATATCTCCCTCTTTGGAAATGCCCTTGCCAAACATTATATCAAACTCCGCCTCACGGAACGGCGGCGCCACTTTATTTTTGACTACTTTGACTCTGGTGCGGTTGCCCACAACTTCACCGCCCTGCTTTAACGCCTCGATTCTTCTCACATCCATACGCACGGAGGAGTAAAACTTCAGTGCGCGCCCGCCGGTCGTCGTCTCAGGATTGCCGAACATGACGCCTACCTTTTCGCGGAGCTGATTGATAAAGATCACTACGCAATTGGACTTGCTGATGACGCCGGTCAGCTTGCGCAGCGCCTGGCTCATCAAACGCGCCTGCAATCCGACATGGGAGTCTCCCATATCGCCGTCAATCTCCGCCTTTGGCACTAACGCAGCGACAGAATCCACGATCAGCACGTCAACCGCACCGGAGCGCACCATCGTCTCGGTAATCTCCAATGCCTGCTCTCCGCTGTCCGGCTGAGATATGTAGAGATTGTCGATATCAACCCCGATATTCTTGGCATAAACCGGATCCAGCGCGTGCTCTGCGTCCACAAATCCGGCAATCCCGCCCATCTTTTGCACTTCGGCCACCACATGCAGCGCCACGGTCGTCTTACCGCTGGACTCCGGCCCATAAATCTCCACGACACGGCCCCTTGGAAGCCCGCCGATTCCAAGCGCGATATCAAGGCTCAACGAACCGGTGGGAATGGTCTCTATGTTCATATCCTTGGAATGATCTCCAAGCTTCATGATCGACCCCTTGCCATACTGCTTCTCAATCTGTGAGATCGCCGCGTCCAATGCCTTTAACTTATCTTCTCTTGCCATTCTTCTTTCCTCCATGCGAACTAATGTTCGTTTTCCTTTTTTAATAGTATTATAAGTTGTCTTGCTTGTCAATACAGAAATTATAAACTTTTATATGTACCATAAATTGTACGTTTCTTAGCATCCTGCGTTTTTCCATAACAGTTCAGTCTGGCTTCCCTGTTACGGAATCCGCTCCATTTAAAATTTGCCTTGGGCAAAGGAGCGGCTTCCCTGCTATTCGGCACTACTTGCTGCTAACTGCGCAGCAAGTGCGCAGTTGCAGGCTGAACTGTCACGTTTTTCACAGGATATTTGTGTAGTTTCAAATAACGGATACGCTTATTAATTTGTAGTTTTAAATAAATATGTTTGGAATCAGATGCGAAAACGCTGATAATCAGACTGCACTTCCTGCCCTTTGCTCCCAACGGAAAAGAGCCGCTTTTGACCTTATGATATGAATATAACACAATTGATAAATTTTTACAAACGGTTTTTCTGTCGCTATTCACTTTTTTGTAACGATTCAGCCTTCGGCTTCATAGTTACGGAATCCGGCTCATTTAAAGTTTGT